>NZ_CP190246.1:623158-934737 GCF_039652435.2 Niabella insulisoli
CGCGATCAAAGGCCAATATCCGCCAGGTTCTACTTTCAAACCGCTGGGCGCTTTGGTGGCGTTAGACGAAGGCGTTATAACGCCGGCATTCGGATATCCCTGTGGTGGCGCGTATTATGAATGTGGCCGCAGAGTGGGCTGCACACACGCGGGCGGCGGCCATGCCGCGAATCTGCGCCTGGCGATTGCAAATTCCTGCAACTCCTATTTTGTCGATATCTACCGAAAAGTAGTAGACAACCGGCAGATCGGCAATACGAGAAAAGGGTTTCAAAAATGGGAAAGCTATATGCATAGCTTTGGTTTGGGCGTTCCTTTAGGTGTTGACCTGCCCAGCGAAGATGATTCCAATATTCCCACCGTTGAAGATTATGATAAAGAGTATCGAGGCTCCTGGAATTCTTGCACCAACCTGACGCTCGGTATTGGACAGGATAAGATGACCGCTACTCCCCTGCAATTGGCCAACGCCATGTGCATTATTGCCAACAAAGGATATTATTATATACCCCATTTTGTAGACAGCATTGAAAACGAAACTGTGCTGGACCGCAATCTGCTGAGCAAGTATCGCAAGCGCCATGATGTGTTGACTCATATTTCTGACACGGCTTATAATGCAGTAATCAATGGTATGCATGATGTGGTTACCCATGGTACCGCGCGCGTGGCAATGATTCCAGGCATAAATGTTTGCGCCAAAACGGGTACTGCGCAAAACTCGCGCTATGTGGCAGGCAGAAAATGGACTTTAAAAGATAATTCGATGTTTGTCAGTTTTGCGCCAAAAGAAAACCCGAAAATATGCGTAGCAGTGGTTGTGGAAAACGCGGGATATGGCGCCACCTGGGCCGGCCCCATTGCGCGAATATTGATGGAACGATACTTGCTCGATTCGCTTACCAACAAAAGCAAGGTGGATCTCGAGCGCATCGGACAGGCAAATATTTTACCCGCTTATATTCCGAGATATCAATATTACACCGATTCTGTAAGAGCAGTAGAGTGGTTGAAAGCGTATAAAGACAGTTCCAAACTGATTCCTTTTCTTAAAGCTTACCGTAAAAGGGAAGCGGCTGCTTCGGAGCTGGCATCCCGGCCAACCCCAAAGCCGGAAAGGAATAAAAAGCAGGATGCCCCGGCAAAAAGGGAAAATCTGGTGGCGACAATGGGCGTAGAAAAAAGGAATGTGATAAGTATTAAAAAGAAGGTAAGCTGACATGAGTACGCAGAATGTAAAAATATCCAAAGGGGTTGATTTTGTTTTGATCATTCTTTATCTTGTTTTACTTGCGATAGGTTTGCTGGCCATTTTTGCGGTAACCTATAAAGACGGCGATCCCGTTTTGCAAAGCTTTTTAAGTTATAAAACAGATTACAGCAAACAATTCTATTATGGCTGTGTGGCAATGGTACTGGGTCTTTTCATCCTGCTTACCGATAGTAAATTTTTTCCGGCGACAGCCAACCTCTGGTATGCGGGCGGCATTTTAATGTTGTTGCTGGTATTTCCCTTTCACTCGGCGGTAAAAGGGACGGAGTCGATCATTAGGCTGGGCGGTTTTCAGTTTCAGCCTGCAGAATTCTGCAAGATCAGTGTGGCGCTGGCCCTGGCAAAATACCTTTCCCTGCCCGAAATGGACTTTAGCAGGCCGAAATCACAATTGATCGCCGCCGCCATCACGCTGGTGCCGGCTATGCTCACCATTATGCAAAAAGAAACGGGCCTGGCGCTGGTTTTCTTTGCCTTCTTTTTAGTAATGTTTAGAGAAGGGTTGCCGCCGGCTTATATCATTGTGGGTTTTGCGGCTGCGGCGCTCGTTGTTTCCACCCTGCTGCTTGATAAAAATCTGCTTGCGGTCATTTTGACCGTGATCGCTGCGCTGGTTGTTTTTCTGTATCAACGAAAGATTAAAAGGGATCGGGGTTTTTTGGTAAAAATCATTTTTATTTGGTTACTATGCGTAGGCGTTCAGCGCTTTGGTGTTCCTTTTTTATTTACGCATGTTTTTGAAAAGCACCAGGTAGAACGCATTTTCAGTACGATTGGAAAAGACATCCCTGAAGAATATATCAAAGGTGAAATTAAACTTGACTCGAAAGGGAAACAAAAAAATGCGGCCGACTATAATGTGAAGCAATCGAAAATCGCCGTAGGCAGCGGTGGTATTATGGGCAAAGGGTTGTTGAGCGGCACACAGACAAGGTATGGCTTTGTCCCCGAGCAGCGAACGGATTTTATTTTTGACACGATCGGCGAGGGTTTTGGATTTGTCGGAAGCTTTGTGTTGCTCGGTTTGTACCTTTTATTGCTGTTTAGAATCGTTACGATCGCGGAGCGGCAGCGAAGCGCCTTTAGCCGTTGTTATGCCTACGGCGTGGCCTCAGTGTTCTTTTTTCATATTTCTATCAACCTGGGCATGACGATCGGGCTGGCGCCGGTTATCGGTATTCCGCTGCCGCTAATTAGTTATGGCGGCACCTCGCTGCTTACTTTCACCGTCCTGCTATTTATTCTTATCCGCCTCGACGCCGACCGGCAAATGGTATTGCGATAATTTTTTTCCGTTCCTGTAACTTTTCTTTTTCTCGTCCGTATTATCTTATAAATGCGTTTCTTTCCGGCTGCAAACCGGATCGCCGCTTTCAACCTATTTTTGAGAAGAAGCATTGTATGGCCGCTTATGACGGAAAAAGATTATAACGAATGTGTTACGAATTATGCCGATGGGCTGTATCGGTTTCTGTTAAAAACGGTGCGGCAAAAGGCCGACGCGGAAGATATGGTGCAAAGCGCTTTTGAAGTGCTTTGGAAAAACAGGGCGCAGGTGCAGCCTGAAACAGCAAAAGCCTATTTATTTAAGGTTGGTTATAATAAAATGATTGATCATTTTAGAAAACAAAAGCGTGTGGATCTGTTCGAGTCGTTTGAAGGCCACGAGCGGCCGGTGGAGGCGAAGGGCCATAATTTGAAAGACGTGTTGAACGCGGCGTTGGAGCGCCTTTCAGAACAAAACCGGTCTTTGGTTTTACTGAAGGATTACGAGGGGTACAGCTATGAAGAAATCGGCGTAATTACAGGTTTGAATGCCGCGCAGGTGAAAGTTTATCTCCACCGTTCGCGGCTACAATTGAGGGATTATTTGGTCGCAATTGAAAACTTGGTTTGAATTAAACAGGAATAAATGCAGATTAACCAGCATAATTACGAAACATTTTTTTTGATGTATGTCGATCAGGAATTGTCGCAGGATCAAAAAGAACAGGTGGAGGCTTTTGTCAGGCAGCACCCCGCGCTGGCAAAAGAGTTGGAGCTGCTAAAGCAAACCTTGTCACCTGTTGACAAAAGCGTTCTTTTTAATGACAAAGCAAATCTGATGAAAGCGCCGCCTTTTACAGAAGAGGAATTATTCACTTACCTGGATGGCGAAGCCGATGAAAAGATAGAGCAGGCAATAAAAGCGCGGCTTGCCGATGATCCTTCGTTGCAACATCAAATCGCGGGGTTGGAAAAGCTGTATTTGCCGCTGGGCGAAAGTCTTTCATACACGCGCAAAAACCAGTTATATAAAAGTGTACCGGTAAGGCGATTGGACTGGCGTAAATGGGTGGCGGCGGCTTCTTTGATTGTTTTTATCAGTACCTGGTTTTTTTTATATAAGGAGGAAGAAGATGTGGTGGTGCCGATTGTTCAAAATGATACTGCGGTGCAGCCTTCTAAGGCGACGCCCGAAAAGGAAAACAATATCGCTTTATCTAAAAACGTTGCCGCCGATACTTTGAAAATAGCTTCGCCCGCAGCGCCCCATCAGAAACCCGGCCGCCCCCCAAAAAAAGATATGGAGCCAATAGTTGAGGAAATGCGCGAAATAAAAGCCGCTCCTGCGGCGCAGCCGGAGATAGCGCATCAAACTGTAAGCGCCGTTTCTCAGGTTAAAGATTTGCCAGATGTCGGCGCAGTGGAACAGGAAATCGTTGAGGAGGCTGCTGTTCCGGAAGTGAGGCCGGTGGCGCCATCTGATATTCCGGTGGCTTATGAAGGAAAAGAAAAAAGGCCATCTTTCCTGAGAAAAATCGGCAGGAAAATAGAAAACCGCGCCTTGAATATTTTAACCAACGGCGGCGATGAAATACAGGTAGCCGGCTTTAAAATTCAGCTTGAAGATTAAGCGGATCGCTATCATTCTTATAAAAAAATAAAATATACCAACATGATGTATAAGTTAGTTTCAGCGGCGCTGCTGGTTGCTTTTGTCGGCAATGCCTACGCGCAGAAAGACACGTCTTCGGTGACGGTGCAGGTGATCACAGAAAAAGATGAAAAAAAAGTAATTGTGGACGCGGAGGGTCAAAAATGGACGCCAATTGTTCAGAAGCGGCAAAAAGATATTAATACCACCTGGCTTGATCATTTCGATATCGGGTTTTCAAATTTTTATGACAGAACAGATTATACCTCTCCACAAGTGCAGGTTTTGGCGCCGGGCAGTAATGAAGAGTGGTCGGAGTTGCGAGCCGGCAAGTCTATTAATTTCAACCTTTGGATTTTCAATCAACGTGTCAATCTCATAAAACACGTAGTAAATTTAAAATATGCGATGGGCATTGAACTCAATAATTATTATTACAGAAATCCCATCAGGTATTCGGAAAGTCAGCCTTTAATGATCTGGGACAAAACAGAAGGCCGTTCCTACCATAAATCTAAGTTGGCTGCTGATTACATTACCGTTCCTCTCATGTTGAATTTTGCACTTTCCCCGCGCAAGCGAAATATTTCGATTGCAGTTAGCCGAAAAAATAAAGCGGTTTATATGGGTAATGGAGAATTAGGTTTCAGTGCGGGCATAAGCGCCGGCTATCTTTACAGCGCCCGCAACAAAACAGTCACGTCTGATGAAGGAAAGCAGAAACTAAAAGACAACTTCAACCTCAACCCCTGGAAGCTTTCCTATGTAGCAGAAATAAACCTGGGCTATTTCAGCCTCTACGGCTCTTACGCCATGAAATCCATGTTTAAAAACGGATTGGATATGACGCCGTATTCGGTGGGTATCAGGTTTTAAATATTTAAATAGGGTTTTTGTATATTGCAATATGAATTGGCAGGATTATATCGTTTCTGATAAAGAAGTTTTATTGGGAAAGCCTATCATAAAAGGTACAAGAATTTCGGTAGAGCTCATTCTTGAACTGCTGGCCAATGGCTGGTCTGAAAGACAATTACTGGAATCCTATCCAGCCCTTTCGATTGATTCGTTAAGGGCGGTTTTTTCGTATTTAAAAGATTGTATACAGCTGGAGTTGTATGGTGATGTCCCGGCGTAAGATTATGTTTTTGACCAACGAAAATTTTCCAAGATCCGCTATTTTATCCCTGCGAAGAGCTGGATATATCGTCAAAAGTATTCAGGAAGATCATCAAGGCATTAAGGACGAGGAAGTATTGAGAATTGCCAATGAATTGGGATATGTGATACAGACTTTCGATAGAGATTATGGGGAACTGATTTTTAAATATGCAGAAAAAAATCCACCAGCAGCTGTATTTTTTAGAGAGAAAGGCGCTATGCCGGATGCTGCTGCCACCGTACTTCTTAAATTGCTTACTGAGCAGCGTGTAAAAATTTCAGGAGCTTTTACTGTGATCGATTCGAATAATATCCGGCAAAGGTTCTATAAAACCCCGAATGCTTAATTTTCCATACCAATGCAAAAAGCCGTTTTCACATTCATTTTTATAGCTTCATTTTTTCAAGTACTGGCTCAGGATCAGCCAAAAGCTGATACGATCGAGATTGGCGGTGTGGTGATCATTCGCGACAATGCGCCGCCGCCCCAGCCGGAAAAAAAAGGTTTTCTAAAAAAGTTGAGTAGCCGCGCTAATCCGAAGGATGTTAAAACCCAGTGGGGCATTGTAGATATCGGTGTGTCCAATTTCGTCGATAAGACAAATTATGCCGATGCTGATGCGCAGCACTACGCGCCCCTTGCCAATGAAGAATGGCTCGGCCTGAAGCCGTTCAAATCCCGGAATGTTAACATTTGGGTCGTAACCCAGCGTTTCAACCTTATTAATCATTTTGTCAACTTTCAATACGGCCTTGGAGTTGAGTTGAATAACTATCACTATAAACAGCCCATAAGATATGAGGCGCAAACCCCTGCCGTAACGAATGCCCCGGTTATTTATCTTGACAAAACCTTAGATCGCACTTATACAAAAAATAAACTGGCGGCCGATTATATCACTGCGCCCGTAATGCTCAATTTCAATCTGACGCCTTATCGCCTATATCCTTTTGAAATTAGCGCCGGCGTTAGCGCGGGCTATTTATACTCCGCCAGAAATAAATTTATCAATTCGGATGAAGGAAAATCAAAGACAAGAGGCGATTTCGATTTGCGCCCCTGGAAGCTTTCTTATATTGCTGAATTGAACCTGGGTGTAGTGCGCCTTTATGGTTCTTATGCTTTTAAAAGTATGTATATGCGCGGCCTGGATATCGTTCCCTACAATTTTGGGATCAGGATTAAACCTATTGAAGCATTTGGGAAAATTGAAGTGCAATAGACCACTCTAACCAGGCAGCAACTCAGCCCCTAAATTAAATCCCACATGCCCGCTATAAAATTTACGGCTCCGTTAAAGAAGTTTGAAAAAAATGGTGAGAAGTCTGGCTGGACCTATATTGAAGTGCCCGCAGCGCTGGCAGTACAACTAAAAGCTAATAACAAAAAGTCATTTCGGGTGAAAGGATTCTTAGATCGGCATGCTATCTCGGGCGTAACGCTTTTGCCTGTTGGTGATGGCAACTTTATTATGGCCGTAAACGCTGCGATGCGCAAAGGGATAGGCAAAAGGAATGGCGCAATGGTGGCCGCGAGTTTGGAAGCCGATGAAAAGCCATACGAACTCAACGTCGATTTGGTGGCCTGCCTTGCGGATGACCCGGCCGCGGAAACTTTCTTTAAAACCCTGGCGCCTTCTCATCAAAGATATTTTAGTAAATGGATCGATGAAGCCAAAACCCAGGAAACCCGCGTGAAACGCATTGCCCAGGCTTTGGTGGGCCTTTCCCGAAAAATGGATTATGGACAAATGATTCGCTTTCACAAAGGCAAAGTGTGAAGTGCTAAAATTGATAGTTGACAAGGTCGGGTACGCGTTCGAGTACACGGTCTGACGGCCTCCGTCTGACCGCTACTACTAACCCAGGGTTATCAACAAGCCAAGCCTGATGCGAGATTTACGCTAAATACGAATATATAGGTTGAATTGTGCACCACAAGTGAAGTGTGCGACGCAAGATCGATGCAATATATTTTTTGCCCGGTATCTAAAAAAAATCAAATCACAAATCTTAAACCCCTAAATCGAACTTCCTGCCTTATTTTTGCGCCCTATGGCAACAGAGACAAATAGATTTCAGGCGATTATTTCGCATTGTAAAGAGTACGGTTTTATATTCCCGAGTAGTGAAATATATGATGGCTTGCAGGCCGTTTATGATTACGGACAATGGGGCGCAGAGCTGAAAAAAAATATCAAAGATTACTGGTGGAATTGGATGACGCAGATGCACGACAATATCGTGGGGATTGATGCTGCCATTTTCATGCATCCAACAACCTGGAAAGCCAGCGGGCACGTAGATGGTTTCAATGACCCGATGATTGATAATAAAGACAGTAAAAAGCGGTACCGTGTTGATCATTTGATCGAGTCGCACGCCGACCTTTTGAAAGAAGCCGGCAACGCCGAAGCGGCTGCAGACCTGATCAGTCAAATGGAGCAAGCCGACGCCGCGGGCGATTTGAATGCGCTGAAAAAAATTATCGACGATAATAAAATTAAATGCCCCGTTAGTGGAACGGCCAACTGGACAGATATCCGCCAATTTAATCTCATGTTTTCAACGGAGTTTGGTTCTACCGTTTCTTCCGAGGATGAAAACAATAAAGTGTATTTGCGCCCCGAAACAGCGCAGGGTATTTTTGTCAATTTTTTGAATGTTCAAAAAACCGGGCGGATGAAGATCCCTTTTGGTATTGCGCAAATCGGTAAAGCGTTCCGGAATGAGATCGTGGCCCGCCAGTTTATTTTTCGCATGCGCGAATTTGAGCAAATGGAAATGCAATTTTTTATAAGGCCTGGCACCCAGAAAGAATGGTATGAACACTGGAAACAGGCGCGTTTGAAATGGCATTTGGAATTGGGCGTTCCCGAATCAGAGTACCGTTTTCACGATCATGTAAAACTCGCTCACTACGCCGATGCGGCCTGCGATATTGAATTTAACTTTCCCATGGGCTTTAAAGAACTGGAGGGCATTCATAGCCGCACCGATTATGACTTGTCCAGGCACCAGGAATACAGCAGAAAGAAAATGCAGTATTTTGATAATGATATCAATCCGGAAACCGGAAAGCCTTACGGCAATTATATCCCATATGTCATTGAAACTTCGATCGGTCTCGACCGGATGTTTTTATCAATGATTTGCTCGGCTTATACGGAAGAAGATTTGAGCACGGCCGAAAAGCAGGACAGTCGTGTTGTATTAAAATTTCCGGCTAAACTGGCCCCGATTAAACTGGCGGTTTTCCCGCTTTTGAAAAAAGATGGATTGCCCGAAATAGCGGCCGAAGTAATGGCCCAATATCGCGGCGCTTTCAAATGTTTTTATGAAGAGAAAGATGCCATTGGTAAGCGTTATAGAAGAATGGATGCCTTGGGCGTTCCTTTCTGTGTAACGATCGATCATCAGACAAAAGAAGACCAGACGGTGACCATCCGTTATCGCGATACGATGCAACAGGAGCGGGTTTCAATCGAGGAAGTGGGCCATATCGTCGCGCGCTCCATTAAGTAACAGCCTCCCTAATAATGGTGAGTAGAGTAGTTTGGCCAGGTGTGGCGTGTATTTTTACGGTATTATAAACCCAAAAAAATACACGCGATGAAAAAATTGCTAAAAGGAACTGCTTTAACAGTCGCCGTTATGGCCCTCAACTTTGCTGTAAGCTGCAAAAAAGCTAACAATCCGTTAGGCGCCGCCGCCTGCGGTAAAGACGCCGAGAAATATGTCAAAGCGGTGCAGGATTTTAATGAAAGCCCCACAAAGGCTAACTGCGAAAAGGTAAAAAGCGAAGCGATAAAATTCCTGCAAAGCTGCCCCACTTTTTATACCGGCGAACAGAAAGAAGCGATTGAAAACATCAGGAATAGTTCGTGCGACTAAAAACATGAATTGCCGGTTATCACAAATCTTTCAGTTATCATGGCACGTTTTTAGTTGAATATTTATAAAGTTTAATTTTAAAAAAATAAACGTATGAAAAATAAAACAAGCGGACTGATTGCCTTGGGATTAGCAGCCTGGGCTTATTGGAAGTACAAAATGACACCTCAGCAAAAGCAAAATGTCAAGGATAAAATATCTGAAACAGGCAAAAATCTTTGGGATAAAGTGCCCCAAAATGTAAAAGATGCAGTTGGCCAAAAGCAAACGCAGGAGCCAGTTTAGCATTCAAACATTTTGAAAAAAATTTAAAAGTGGCAACAGCCACTTTTTTTGGTTTGTACTATAAAAAAACCGCCACGATCGACGTGGCGGAAAACTTAATATCCTGTTGTTCAAGCGAAGAGGCTATTGTAAATATAGGCATAAGAAAATGAATTCGCTAACAAATGTTAGGATATTTTTATTTTCAGGCCATCATAAGCTAAATGCCGGTTGGCAGGAAGTGCGGCCGAAACTTCATCATGCAATCCCATCTGATGCGATAAATGAATGAAATAGGCTTGCTCAACCTGCAATTCATCAGCCAGCGCCAATGCCTCATCCAAGGTAAAATGGGAAATATGTTTTTCTTTTCGTAAAGCGTTTAACACCAATACCTTTGAGCCTCTTATTCTTTCTTTCGAATTGTCGTCGATGCGGTTGGCATCCGTTATATAGGTGAAATCGCCAGTGCGAAAACCCACAACGGGCATAAACATATGCCACACAGGTATGGGCAGAATTTTTAAATCACCAATTGTAAAAGCGTCGCTTTCATTGATGGTGTGCAACTCAATAGACGGAACGCCGGCATACTTTACTTCGGCAAATGCATAATCAAACTCAACTTTCACCCTATTCAAGGTTGCCGCGGTAGCATAAACCTGCATCGGCTTTTTCTGAAAATAATTATAAGCTCTCACATCGTCCAGGCCCCCGATATGGTCTTTATGAGAATGGGTAAGCAGGATGGCATCTAATTTTTCAACTGCGGCGCTTAGCATTTGTTGCCTGAAGTCGGGACCGGCGTCGATAACCACGTTGGTTTCCGGCGACTCTATTAAAATGCTTGAACGCTGCCGTTTATCTTTCGGGCTGGCCGAGCGGCAAACCTCACAGTGGCAACCCACCATGGGCACGCCCGAACTGGTCCCGGTTCCTAAAAAACTAATCTGTAAGGGTGGTTGCGACAATGTAAATAAAAATATGAGTGTAGATCCATCTTTATGATCAAAATCCCATTGGCCAACAGGGCTGATTATAAAAATAAACACATGAAATATAGCATAAGAAAATATTCATTTTCATACCCGGTACGATGAATGTTTTCTTCCTGCGGAATTCCATGTGGCAAAAATTAAAAATAGAAAAATAACACATGAAATGTAGCATAAGAAAATATTCATTTTCATACCCGGTACGATGAATGTTTTCTTCCTGCGGAATTCCATGTGGCAAAAATTAAAAATAGAAAAATAACACATGAAAATAAAGAAAAATAGGCTATTCTTCTTTCTCTTCCGCCGATTTTTCAACTATTTCGGCAAATAGCTTTTTCGACGGCTCGTCGAGCAGGGCCGCGTCAATTTCCAACTGGGGAATAATTTCGATCAACGCGTTGATGCGCCCTTCGATTTGCAGAAATTTATTTAAAACAACCACTTTTTTATTATCCAAAATGCAATAACCGCTTTGGAAATTACCGCGCTCGTATCTCAGAATATATCCACATTGTTCAGGTATCGCCTCCAGCTTGTCTAACGTATTTTGCGTGTACTTGATCATTTTGACAATTGATGCGCAAATATAACCATTTGAGCAGAGAGGCTTCGGGCCATGTTAATATCATGGGGAATATGAATAATAGCAGGTTAGCGCTACCTTTGCCTCTTTATATGGCTGAAACGCGTAAAATAATCAACGATCCGGTTTACGGATTTATTACTATCGATCATCCGCTGCTGCTGCAAATTATTTCCCATCCCTGTTATCAACGGTTAAGGAATATTCATCAAATGGCGTTTGCTCATTTGGTGTACCCCGGCGCGGTACATAGCCGGTTGCATCACTCCCTGGGAGCGTATCACCTGATGTGCACCGCTCTCAACGAATTGAAAAATAAGGGAACCATCATAACAGACGCGGAAGAATTAGGCGCTAAACTGGCTATTTTATTACACGATATTGGCCATGGCCCGTTTTCTCACGCGCTTGAGCACGAATTAATTAAAGATGCACACCACGAAAGCATATCGCTGCTCATCATGCAAAAGCTCAACCGCGAATTTGATGGCCAGCTGCAATTGGCGATTGATATTTTTACCAACCAATACCCTAAAAAATTTCTGCATCAATTAGTTTCTGGTCAGCTCGACGTCGACCGGATGGATTATCTCAACAGGGACAGTTTTTTTACAGGCGTGGCAGAAGGTGTTATTGGCTACGACCGCATTATAAAAATGCTTGCTGTAAAAGACGGCAACCTCGTGGTAGAAGAGAAAGCTATTTATTCAATCGAAAAGTTTTTGCTGAGCCGGCGGCTGATGTACTGGCAGGTTTATTTGCATAAAACCGTGGTTGCGGCCGAGAAAATGCTGATTATGGTGATTCGCCGCGCCAAACACCTGATTGCCAACGGCGGGAAAATTGCTGCCGCCACATCCGCATTTGACAAATTTTTAAAAGCTTCTGACGCTGAAAATCAAATTGAAACCCTGCTCGACGATTTCTGCGAGATGGATGATCACGATGTAATGGCGACCGTAAAAAACTGGTGCAATCACCCCGATCGCATTCTTTCCATATTATGCAGAGCGATTATCCACCGAAAAATTATGCATATCCGGCTGCAGGCCACAGCCATCGATCCGGAGTTTCAGCAGCAAAAGAAAAGGGAATTAGCGAAAGCCCTGCAAATCGAGGAAAAAGACGCGGATTATTTTGCATTTGGAGGAGAAGCTACTAACCTGCTCTACAACTTCGACGATGAAAGCATTAATATTTTACATAAAGACGGTTCGTTAAAAGATATTTCCCAGGTCGATCATCCGCTGATTAATGTAAAGATCAGCGAGCCTGTTAAAAAATATTACTTTTGCTTTTTAAGGGTTGAAGTTTAACTTTTAATGTTTATTTACTTGCCTACTTTTAGTCGAAATTTTATAATCTAAAAATCCTCAAATGGTTTTTTCTGCATCTCAAATAGCGTTGTTAATTAATGGAACGGTAGAAGGCAACGCTGAAATTACAGTTCATTCGTTTGGTAAAATTGAAGAAGCAGGAGCGGGCCAACTGAGTTTTTTAGCCAATCCCAAATATGAAGATTATCTCTATTCTTCCCAAGCCAGCATTGTCATCGTTAACGAGTCGCTTGAATTAAAAAAGCCTGTTGCAGCTACTTTGATACGCGTTAAAGATGCGTATTCCGCGTTTGCAGCGCTTTTGGGTAAATATCAGGAACTGAAACAGCAACAATTGAAGGGCGTGCAGCAGCCGGTTTATATTGCTGCTTCTGCTTCATACGGCGAGGATGTTTTTATCGGTGCGTTTTGCTATTTAGGCGAAAATGTAAAAATCGGAAAAGGTACTAAAATCTATCCCGGCGCTTACCTGGGCGATCATGTGGTGGTAGGGGATCACTGTACCCTGCATCCTGGGGTTAAAATATTACATAGTTGCCAGATTGGGAACAGCGTTACGGTGCATGCCGGCACGGTCATTGGCAGCGACGGTTTTGGTTTTGCACCTCAGGCCGATGGCAGTTTTTCTAAGGTGCCGCAGATCGGCAATGTAGTTGTAGAAGACGATGTGGAAATAGGTGCAAATGCAACGATCGATCGCGCTACAATTGGCTCAACCATTATCAGAAAAGGCGCGAAGCTCGATAACCTGATTCAAATTGCGCATAATGTTGAGATTGGTAACAGCACGGTGGTGGCGGCTCAGGCCGGTATCAGCGGAAGCACCAAGGTGGGCAAGGGCGTAATGATCGGCGGGCAGGCGGGCATCGTAGGTCACTTACACATTGGCGATGGCGCCAAAATAAATGCACAAAGCGGCGTGAGTAAAAACCTTGAAGCGGGAAAGGCCGTTACCGGGTCCCCGGCACACGAATATACATCGGCATTGCGGAGCCAGGCGTTGAGCCGCAAACTACCTGAACTTGAAAAGCGCGTAAAAGACCTCGAGCAACTTTTGCAACAAATGAAACCTGCTTAAATTCCCAATAAATTTTTCATGAGCGTTGAAATGGGTGCACAAATATGGGCGTTGCGTCCTATGCTGCAAAGCGATGCGGCCACAACATTTGAGCGGATAGCTGCTGCGGGCTATACGCATGTGGAGCCGGCGGGGCTGGATCTGGCATCTGGGCGGATCCAGGATTTTTCGTCTCATGAATTGAAAAGCTTAACCCGGGCGGCGGGGTTACACATGATCAGCGCCCATTTTTATCACGACCTTCAAACAGCGCCTAAAGCCTGCGAAATTGCTGCTAAACTGGGGTTAAGGCAAATTGTCCATGCGTTTTTTAAGGATGATTTGGCGCCTTCGATCGAAGCGTATCAGCGGGCAGCCGCCGGGTTGAACGAAATGGGAGCGATCGCAAAATCATTTGATTTGCAACTTGCATATCACAATCACGCCCACGAATTTGAGCAGATCCAAAACAAAGTCCTTTTTGATATTTTACTCGAAGAAACAGATGCTGATTTGGTGGGTTTTCAACCTGATTTGGGTTGGATGGTTTACGCAGGCCAGGATCCCAACAATTATTTTGCCCGTTATCCCGGAAGGTTTGCCAGCTGGCATATAAGGGACATCGATAAAAGCCGGGAAAAATCGACAACCATTGGGGAAGGAACGGTTGACTTTCCGGCCATTTTTGCCGAAAAGGAAAAAGCAGGCCTGAAATACGCCATCGTGGAAATGGCATCCAGTACGGAAAATCCACTTGAAAAGATAGAGAAGAGTTATAAAAATATCAGTTTTTGGATATAAGGTGCTGTTGCTTTTTTCTTTTGATCAGCGTTGCTTTTAGGATAACTACATCTCTTAAAGGCCGATCTTTATCAACGGAGCGGCTGGTGGGCACGGCAGCTATTTTGTCTAAAACCTGCATGCCATCTACAATAGCTCCAAATACAGTATAGTGCTGATCCAGATGCGGCGTGCCGCCCAAAGTGGTGTACGCCTCACGCTGCGCGTCCGGAATAACTTTGCCGTTAAGGCGTTTTCTCGTAAAACTATCCAGGCCGCCCGGCGTCCATACTTTGCCTTGCACAATGTAAAATTGACTGCCGCTGCTGGCTTTTTGAGGATTCACATCGTTGCCTTCACGGGCGGCAGCCACCACGCCCTTGTGATGGAAAAGGTTGGGCCTGAACTCCGCAGGAATGGTGTAGTCGGGGCCACCGTCTCCCAACGGCTCGCCTGGCCGGGCATTCCGGCTGTTGGGGTCGCCCGCCTGTATCATAAAATGATTGATCACGCGATGAAACAATAATCCGTCATAATACCCGCTTTTTACAAGCTTTAAAAAATTGTCCCGGTGAAGCGGCGTCTGGTCGCTAAGCCTGATTTGCATATTGCCGTAATTCGTTTGCAACAGCACATCTTTTCTATAATCGCGTTTGCTGATTCTTTTGGAAGAGCTACAGCCCAGCAACAGTACGGACACTAAAGTGTAGAAAATAAATCGCATTAGAAATCTTTATCTTCGAAATATAGCAACACGTGGTCTTTCAGGAAATTTTCCTGTTCGATCGGGTTCAGATCGGGCATGGGTTTCAATTGCTTATAATGTGGCCATCCGTCCGGATCGGTATCGTCCAGCTCATAATAACCGCTCGGCGCCAACAGGCGGCAAACAGCGATATGCATCAGATCCTGCTTTTGTTCTTTTGTAAATTTTTCTGCAGGCGTTCCCAATTCCTGTATGCCGATCAAAAATAAAATCGCTTCCATATCCGGTTTCTTGCCAAACCGCTCTACCAGCTTCGCTTCGAGCGTCCACCAACGGGCCTGTAAATCATCGTTATTAAACATGTCGCAAATTTAGGATCAATGGGGAATATTTTTGTGCGTCGCGGCTGAGGCTATTTCTGAATGAGGAAGCAGCTTCTTTTTAACTTTCCCTCAAAATCAAAAGGCGTTGTAGCACGGGTGATATCTTTTATGGAGGAGGCCCGGATAGATGCGGCGTCTAACTGGAAACGGGTAAAATTATTGCTGAAATAAAGCAGTCCTCCGGGCGCAAGCGCGTTTAAACATTGATTAATCAGCATTACATGGTCGCGCTGGATATCTAAAACAGCATTCATTTTTTTGCTGTTGCTAAAGGTGGGCGGGTCCATGATAATAAGGTCAAAAGTATTTTTTTCCAGCGTCTGCAGATATTGCAGCACATCTTTCACTAAAAAAATATATGGCGAGTCGCCTTCAAAACCGTTGGCTTCCAGATTTCGTTGGGCCCAGTTGATATAGGTATTCGACAGGTCAACTGTTGTGACAGAGGAGGCGCCGCCCGCGGCAGCATAGACCGAAAAGGAACCCGTGTAGGCAAACAAATTGAGCACGCGTTTACCCTGGCTTTGTTCTTTGATCAATTGTCGCGTAATGCGATGATCGAGAAACAGACCGGTGTCGAGATAATCGGTCAGGTTGATGATAAATTGCAGCCCTTGTTCCTCAATCACATATTCGGATTTTAAGTCAGCGTTTTTCTGGTATTGATCATCGTGGCCGGCTTTTCTTTTCCTGAGTTTGATAAAAATGTCATCCGGAGCTACACCGAGAACCGTTGCAATAACAGACCGGCTTTTTTCCAGCCACCGGCCATGGGCTTCTTCATCGAGCTGGTGATTTCTTTTATATTCGGAAACATGGACATGCGGTCCATACTTCTCGATGATAAAAGGAAATTCGGGCAGGTCGTGATCATAAATGCGAAAGCAGGTTATGTTTTGATGCTTTGCGGTTTTTTGTAAGTGCCTGTAAACCTTTTTTAAACGGTTTTGAAACATTTCATATTTATCCGGCCCATTCATTAATCCAGTATTTTTTGCGAATTTAGCATTTCGTATTAGTTGACGGGTTGAAACCAAGAGGTATTTTAACCTGATGAGCTAATGGACGGATCAACTTATAAACGAATCAATACATCCAGTACGCAATTGTAGATATCGAAACCACGGGCGGCTATGCTGCGGCCAACGGCATTACGGAAATTTGTATCATAATTTTCGACGACGGGCAAATCGTGCAACGCTACGAAACCCTGATCAATCCGGGCCACCTGATTCCCTCTTATATTCAGGCGCTCACAGGTATTACCAACGAAATGGTGGCCGATGCCCCGGCGTTTGAAGCAGTGGCGGCCACGATTTTTGAAATGTTGAACGGAAAGGTGTTTGTCGCCCACAACGTCAATTTTGATTATTCTTTTATCCACAGCCAGTTGCGCCATTTGGGATACGATTATGAAGCTCAGAAGCTTTGTACGGTGAGAATGAGCCGCAAGATTCTCCCCGGCCATCAGTCTTATAGTCTCGGCAAACTTTGTTATGCTTTGGGCATCAGGCATACGAACCATCACCGCGCGGGAGGAGACACGGAAGCCACGGCGGCGTTATTTAAAATGTTGCTCGACAATGACACGGAAGGGCATATTTTGAAAAGTCTGAAGCGAACTTCCAAAGAACACGTGTTACCGCCCAACGTGCCGAAAGAAGATTTTGAAAAGCTGCCTTACACCGCCGGCGTATATTATTTTCATGACGAAAAGGGAAAAGTAGTGTATGTGGGCAAGGCCAAAAATATAAGATACCGCGTCAGCAGCCATTTTAGCAATAATGCCACAACCCGCCAGAAACAAAACTTTATGCGCCATATTCATCGCATTAGTTTCGAAGAATGCGGCACGGAACTGATGGCCGCCGTGAAAGAATCTTCAGAAATAAAAAGGTTGTGGCCCAGGTTTAACGCGGCGCAAAAAAGGCGCGAAGATGTGTACGGCATCATTTCTTTTTACGATCAGAACGGGTATTTGAGACTAGCGGTTGACAAAATTAATAGCCGATATGAGGTAGTGACTTCTTATCATCATGCCGAAAATGCCAGCGCCGCGCTGCGGCAGTTGGTGCACGATTTTGACCTCTGCCCAAAACTATGTTTTATAAATGAAGGTTTATACGATGCTAAAATGCATAACATCCTATGTAAAAAAGCCTGCGAACAACAGGAGACCGCAGCGAGCTACAACAGCCGCGTGACGACAGCGATTGAAAAATTAAAAAACCTGCCATCTTTTGTGATTATCGACGATGGTGTAACCAGGGAAAATCAATCCTGCATTCTGGTGTGGCAGGGAAAGTTTTACGGAATGGGTTTTATTGATGCCAACATTGCCGTCGAAAATGCAGCAACTTTTAAAGACCTCGTAACGCCCTATAAAGAAAATAGTACGATCACCAATATGCTGTTTAGTTATGCTAAGCGCTATCCCAAAAAGGTGCGCGTTTTTTGAACTTTATTTTTTTACCGGATGAGAGTCTCCCGTTTTTTGATTAAACTTGCGAAACTTTATTAAGTAGGTTATTTCGATTAATGATTAAAAAATGGAGGACGACCGCGCTAAAAATGCTTTCTTTTCAAACGCAGCGCATATCGCTTTTTCCCGGCTGCTGATGGGCAAGCGTACCTCCGGAAAAACTAAAAAATTATATTCCTTATAAGTTCCATTCGACCACTAAAACCATAAAAAATATACGAATGAAATACCTTGCCATTTTGTTTGCTTTAAGCTTGTTCGCTTTTCAACCCATTAAAAAAAAGAAAGTCATTTTTTTCGGTGATTCGATTACCCAACAGGGCGCTGGCCCCGGTGGTTATATTCCGAAGGTGGACAGCCTTTGTAAGGCGGATCAGATGCAAAGCGATTTCGAGTTTGTAGGAAAAGGAGTAGGAGGCAACAGAGTCTATGATTTATTCTACCGCTTCCAGGAAGATGTATTAGATCAAAATCCGGACATTGTTATTGTTTATATCGGCATCAACGATGTGTGGCATAAAACTACAAGTGGCACCGGCACTGAGCTGAGGAAATTCGGCGCCTTTTATGACAAGATGATTAAAAAAATGAAAGAGCGCGGCATTCAGCCTGTCATGTGCACCCCGTCGGTTATTGGGGAATATAACGATGATACCAACCTCCAGGATGGCGACCTTAACTTATATGCCAAATGGATTCGTGAATATGCCGCAGAAAACAAAATTCCACTGATTGATTTGAGAGCTTCTTTTATGAATTATCTCGATAAAAATAATCCGCGCAATGAGGAGAAAGGTGTGCTAACCACAGATCGCGTGCATTTAAACGCAGCAGGCAATACGCTTGTAGCGCAGGAAATGTGGGCTGCCCTGAAAAAAATGAAATAATTCTTTGCAGTCCCTTTTTTCAGATTATTCCCTTCTTCATTGGACGCTTTTGGCGATCGCTGCTTTTTTTATCGGGCTTTCAAAAGCCGGGCTAAAGGGAGTAGACATGCTTAACGTGACGATCATGGCGATCGTGCTCGGTGGAAAAGCATCGACGGGCGTTGTATTGCCGCTGCTTTGTGCCGCCGACTTAATGGCTGTAAAATATTATCATCGCCACGCGGAGTGGAAACATTTTCGCAAGCTGATTCCCTGGATGATTGTGGGCGTTTTGGTAGGAGTGTGGGCGGGACGCCAGATGGACGAAGTTTTGTTCCGAAAAATAATGGCCGTCATTATCATCATCACCGTTATCATTATGGTGTATCTCGAAGTGAGAAAGACGATCATCGTTCCTTCTAATAAAGGATTTGTGTCGGGCATGGGATTGATTTCAGGTTTCACAACAATGATCGGCAACCTGGCTGGCGCCTTTGCAAATATTTATTTCCTGGCTATGAGAATGCCTAAGAATAATTTCATAGGCACTGCCGCCTGGGTCTTTCTGGCCATCAATTTCTTTAAATTGCCTTTTCAAATTTTTGCATGGCATAATATTAACTACACAACCTTAAAAATAGATCTGCTGCTCTTGCCGGCGCTTTTTCTGGGGTTTGTTTTAGGTATCAGGTTGGTGGCCCTTATTAAAGACAGCCACTATCGAAAATTTGTGATTGCGATGACTTTTATCGGGTCGATTTTTATTTTTCTGAAACGATAGAAAGCGGCAAAAAAAATCCGGAAAGCTGACTTTCCGGATTTGTGAGATAATAGAGCCCTTAATGTTGATCTTCCACTTTAACTACTTTCGAGTACGCTGTTTTTCCATCCTGATCGATCTGTCCTACGCGCACGAACACAACTGGTTTCTGTTCCATATCATAGGGGGCGTCGCCTTTGCTGCAAGACCAAAGCGAAGCAACCATTACTATGGAAAGGCTCGCAGCGATAATAAACGCCTGCTTCCGTCTCATTGAAGGGAAGGCCGCCAGCATGATTGCAATTATGATGAACAGCGAAATCAGCGAGAATCCTGAAAGCATGATGATTTCCTGAAGGGATTTGCTAAAGCTATAATCGATTTTTACGTCTGATGTACCACCGGCTGCTTTAGAGGTTACAGTCCCGATTTTAAACCATTTCAGGCCATCTACAGAACCTTCAATAATAAACTCT
Source organism: Niabella insulisoli (assembly GCF_039652435.2). GTDB lineage: Bacteria > Bacteroidota > Bacteroidia > Chitinophagales > Chitinophagaceae > Niabella > Niabella insulamsoli. The sequence continues at coordinate 643,096 of NZ_CP190246.1, forward strand.
TTATTATTGGTTTCGCTCAGGGTGCTCCAGTCAACTAGCAGGCTTCCATTTTTCAGCGAAGCCGTAATTGCACCAAAGGTCACCGGCAGGGCCTGGTCTGTGCTTACAAAGGCGCTATATACCTGAAGCGAGTTGCCAACACCTGCCAGGTTGCTGAGGGTCAGTTCCACCTCATCAAAATCGCTACTGGTTTGAAAGCCAATGATACTACGCCCTGATGCGGGATCAGCGCCCAACACGATCAGCCCGAGGGCTTGCAAATCCAACAAGCTGCTATTGGAGAAGGTTTCGGCTACTACGCCGTTATTATACGTTGTAATGGTCAATCCTCCCAGGAGGGTAACGTCAATCAGCCCGGCATCACTTTCGACCACGAAGCCAACATACTCATCGCCTGTAAAAGTGTGGCCCGGCGTAGCAACAGCCACTGAAGCGCTGTTGCCGCCACCAATGCCCAATGCGCTGCTGAGTTCAACATAATTTGTGGTATCGGCATCTACCAAATTATCTAAAGACGCATTTAGCGGGAGGACGGCTGCGTCGGCGAGGCCGGTCGATTCACTTGTTGCCATTACGCCCATGCCACTGGCTGTTGGATGCCCGTTGCCGAGTATCGTGTAGGTGCCTAATGTGCCTGGTGCGCAGAAGCTTTTGACAACGGCGCTATAAATATTGGTGCTACCTAAAAGCGTGGCGCTGGCGCCTAAAAGTCCGCTCGATAATACCAGGCGCACTTCGTCAAACGGACCGGTGGTTACCAAAAAGCCGATGGTTTGCCGCGTTGCGGATCCGAGCAATGCCGCATTGATCAATGCGCTGCCGCCTACTTGCTGCACTACTGTTCCATTGTTAAGTGCCTGAACAGTCATTCCGCTTAATAAGTCAGCGGACAACAGGCTGGTAGTATTTTCAATATCAAAGCCCGCAAAATAATTGGCTGGAATTTCCCCGGTTAATAGTTTTACACTGACGTAAGCATCTCCCGCAACAGTAGCTCCGGCGGGAGAGAGGGTGGCAAAGTCAGCAGTGGAACTGCTTACAAGATTATCAGTTCCTGCTAACGTATTTAATATATTAGCTACCTGCACTGATGTAAGGCTGCCTACCACGCCAGTGACTCCGTAGGTGGCAGTGGCCGGGAATGCGTTTTGTGCCAGTGCCGTTGGCGTATTGCAAGGAGGGGCAACGCCTGCAGTTGGAGCAAGCACTTCGGCATTGAAAACGCTCACGCCTGTCAATAGAGCGCCCAAGTCGAGGCCGGTAAAGTTGAGCCTTACGCGCCGAAAAGCCTGCGTTGTAATTCCGGAAATTTTTGATCTGCCTGATGCCAAACCTACACCCAGCAGGTTCCCAGTGCCAATTGTTTCAGCCACAGTTCCATCCCCCAATCCGGCAGGGTTTGCGTCGCTATAAGTAATAATACTCACGTTGCTGAGCAGCGCCAGGCTGAGCAGCCCGTTGTTCACGACAAATCCAATTTCGGAGCCGGCGGGAAAGGTGCCCCCCGTATAGTCTAGTTCGATCCAACCGGTGCCGGCAAAAAGCGTGGCCGAAGTAGCTGCCGTCGCAAGGTCGCTATCTATCAGGTTGCCGACGCTGACAAAGCCGGTAACGCCAGAGCTTGTTTGAACAGAGAGGTTGCCGGTTGTAAAAGGTCCGGATCCATTGACAATGGGAAGCGTCGTATTCGTTGGAATTTGTGCGATGGCAGCAGAGCCCATCAGGCATAGCAAGATGACGACACTTTTGAGCAACGAAAACGGAACCCGCTTCAGTTTTAAAATTTGGATGAGAACATGTAGCGGTTTTGTAGATGTAATTTTCTTCATAAAAAGGGCTTTTATTAAATTGAAAAATAGGTTTTAGAGCAAAGGGCAATAGAAGGGTAGCCGAGGGCTTTTCGCCTTCAGAAGAGGGTTGAGAGGTAAAATTTTATATAACGCACGCAACTTTTAAGGGCATGGAACTTCCGTTCTGAAAAGGGCATAACCCTGTCAGTTGAGCGGAACAAGTCTCAAGCGGAACCTAATAGAGGCAGTGGTTACAAGTCCTTCTTGGTATAGCGCGCAACACATTACAATCCACTTGGTGGTTGATGCTGCGTATTTAACTTCGGGAAGGAGCCAGGAAAATTAAAATCGCGAGAATCGCTTCAATTTTTGTTTCATAATTGTGTGTTTTAAGGGCTTATAAGTTATTCCGGTATTTTACTTTTTAAGGGTTAAGAATTTCAGCTTTTACTATTTAGCGAGGGAACTGAAAATTCAAAAAAGGTTAAAGGTTATTTTGCTGCACCTGGTAACGAACGGGGCTTATATCGCTTGAAACCAAAAGTGTATGTTAAATATAGGACGAAATGTTAAGACGAACAAAAAATAACGTCTTACAGAAAACTCGACAACATGTGTGCCATAAAAAAAGAGCAACCATATTCATGATTGCTCTTTCATAGATTTTAACCAGGAGATTAAGCTACTTCAACATCAGCTCCAGCTTCTTTCAATTTAGCTGCGATCTCGTCGGCTTCAGCTTTTGTAACACCTTCTTTAACGGGTTTAGGTGCGCCATCCACTAATTCTTTAGCTTCTTTAAGACCTAAGCCAGTAAGATCTTTAACGATCTTAACAACGTTTAATTTAGATGCGCCACCGCTTTTCAGGATAACGTCGAATGCTGTTTTTTCTTCAGCAGCCGCGCCAGCGCCGTCGCCACCACCAGAAACTACTACTGCAGCTGCTGCTGGTTCAATTCCGTATTCATTTTTTAAGAAATCAGCTAATTCCTGAACTTCTTTTACAGTTAAACCCACCAGGTTTTCTGCTAATGCTTTGATATCTGCCATTGTTTGTTAATTTTTACCGTCTTCATTTCCATTTTAAAATGTAGGATCCGACGGCAGTTTTTAAAAAAATTGTTTAGTATATATTTTGAAATATATCGAATTATTCAGCTGCAGGTTTTTCATCTGCGGCTGGCGCTTCGGGCGCTGCGTCGGCTGCCGGAGCATCCGTTGCAGGAGTTTCAGCAGGAGCTTCTTCAGCTGCAGCTACCGGGGCTACATCACCTTCAGGCTTGTTTTGTAAAGCACCAATTACTCTTTGAATTGGAGAAAGCAATAATCCTATTACTTCGCCGATCAATTCGTTTTTGGTTTTGATTTGTGTGAGCGCTTTAAGCTGGTTGTCGCCGGCATAAAGGTCGCCATTGATAAAGGCCAGCTTTAATTCGGGTTTTTCAGCTTTTGCTTCGCTGCGGAAAGAACTTAAGATAACCGCTGGTTCTTTCGGGTTTTCTGAAAACATCAGGGCGGTTACTCTGTGTAGAGAGTCGTAAACGCCGGCGTATTTTTCAGCATCGAGCGATTCTAACGCTTTTTTGATAAGTGTGTTTTTTGCGACTTTCATTTCAACCTGTTTGTCGAAACAAGCGCGGCGCAGCTTGCTAACCTGCTCTACAGAAAGTGATTCTGTATCGGTTATGTAGAAATTGTCGTATTGAGAGAACTTGCCTTTCAATACTTCAATCACGTCGTTTTTTTGATCTTTAGTCATTTTATTTCGATTTGACTGTCCCGCGGGAACGGGATAGATTGCTTAAAATTGTTGTGGTTGTTTTTTTGATGCCATTGGTACTACAGATGAAGTGATTGCGACGCAAGATCGATGCCACATGCACTGCAGCTGGTATCATAAAACAATTATTAATGAACAAAACCTTTTGTATCTAAAGCGATGCCGGGGCTCATGGAGCTGGCCATGCTGATGCCTCTGAGGTAAGTACCTTTTGCGGTAGATGGTTTTGCTTTGATGATGGCGTTGATAAACTCCTGGCTGTTTTGGGCCAGTTTTTCGGGAGTGAAACTTACGCGGCCGATAGAAGCATGAATGATACCTGCTTTGTCTACCTTGAACGCAATTTTACCGCCTTTTACTTCGTTTACCGCAGCGGCAACATCGTTGGTTACCGTACCGGTTTTAGGGTTGGGCATTAGGTTACGTGGGCCTAATACTTTACCCAGTTTACCGATTTTCGGCATCACAGCCGGTGTGGCGATGATTACGTCCACATCGGTCCAGCCACTTTCAATTTTTTGGATAAACTCGTCCAAACCTACGTGATCGGCTCCAGCTTCGGTAGCTGCTGCTTCTTTATCGGGTGTGCAAAGTACTAATACTCTTTTTGTTTTACCGGTGCCGTGGGGCAGGGTAACGGTTCCGCGAATAGCCTGGTCTGCTTTTTTAGGATCTACACCTAAGCGAACGTGTAAATCAACAGAAGCGTCAAATTTCGCGACGTTTATTTCTTTAACCAATGCAGAAGCTTCGTTAAGCGTGTACGCTTTGTTGGCATCCACCTTGGTGTTTACAGCTTTTCTTTTCTTTGTAATTGCCATTGTAATTCTTTTAACGGTTCTTTTAATGGATTAGTTTTCCCAAGGGGCTTTACCTTCTACAGTTAATCCCATACTGCGTGCTGTACCGGCAACCATTTTCATAGCGCTTTCAGTGGTGAAGCAATTCAGGTCGGGCATTTTATCTTTAGCGATAGCTTCTACCTGATCCCATGATACTTTACCTACTTTTGAGCGGTTGCTTTCTTTAGAACCTTTTTGAATTTTTGCCGCTTCCATCAACTGCACCGCAGCAGGAGGCGTTTTAATTACAAAATCAAAACTTTTGTCGGAATAAACTGTGATTAAAACAGGAAGCACTTTTCCTGGTTTGTCCTGTGTGCGCGCATTGAATTGCTTGCAGAATTCCATGATGTTGATACCTTTGGAACCCAGCGCCGGACCGATTGGAGGTGCAGGATTGGCCTGGCCACCCTTGCACTGCAGCTTTACAAAGCCGGAGATTTCTTTTGCCATTTTTTAAATGATTTATTGGTTCAAACGCTCTTCCCGATCTTCGGGGCGAGCTCCCAAATTCCTCAATTTCACGCAATTGCATCGGGTTGGCTACAACCCGCGATTTTGAGCGAAATATCTAAAAGAACTAATTGGGGGTGCAAAGGTAGGTATAATCATTAAATAATAGCAATTTTATCACAGGAAGGCATCTTTTATGCAAAAGGGGGCTCATTGGACGCTTACTTATTAAATTTAGCACATGAAAATATTATTGGCTTGCATAGCTTCCATAACAGGCATTGCGTTGGCTGCCCAGCCTCCGCTTTTATTTGATTCGCTGGGAATTGTAGCGCCTCACGCGCGTTTAAAAAAAATCAGCGATCAATTTAGTTTTACAGAAGGTCCCGCCGCAGATAAGCGGGGCAACGTCTATTTCACCGACCAGCCGAATAATACGATTTGGTTTTTTGATGCAAAAAAGGGGAGCTTAAGGCTGTTTAAAAAAGAAGCGGGCCGCGCCAACGGGCTTTATCTCGATGCGAAAGGAAATATTATCGCCTGCGCGGATGAACATAACGAGCTATGGCAAGTCGATCCAAAAGGCAGGGTGAAGATTTTATTATCCAACGTAAACGGCAAAAAACTCAATGGCCCCAACGATCTTTGGGTGGATGGCGCGGGTGGCATTTATTTTACGGATCCCTATTATCAACGCAATTACTGGGCGCGCAAAGCGCCGGAAATAGAACGGCAAAATGTATATTATTGGGCGCAGGGGCAACAGGTTCGATTGGTAGATTCTAACCTTGTAAAACCGAATGGAATTGTTGGGCGCGGATCGACGCTTTATGTTGCGGATATCGGGGACAGCAAAACTTATAAATACATGATCAGGGAGAATGGTACGCTGACGGATCGTACTCTTTTTGTAACCCAGGGATCGGACGGGATGACGCTGGATGCTGCCGGAAATCTTTACCTAACCGGGAAAGGGGTGACCGTGTACAATGCAGCGGGTGTTAAAATCGCCCATATCCCCGTGCCGGAAAAATGGGTGGCCAATATTTGTTTCGCCGGAAAGAAGAAGAATATCTTATTTATTACCGCGGGAACCAGTATTTACACCTTGGAAATGGCGACGCGAGGAGATGGAGTTCCACGTTAATTTCTGGCGATTAAAATGGGTAATTGATCGAAAAAAGATATTCGAAGCTGTTTGTTAACCAATATTTTTGCCGCCATTATGAAATACTATTATCGTGCATTTGGAATTGTTGTGGCATCGGAAATAGAGTTGCCTGCTTTGCTACCGGTTGAGGCAGCGGCCACTGATGAGGATGCTGTTCAGGTGATATTGGGAAAAGTGCCACTTGAGTTGACGCAGGAAGGAAAACGCGCCGACAGTAGCGCGGTTTGTAATGCGAACGAAATGATTTTTCATTTGCCGGAGCGCGTCAAATTTTATATCAGTAATGGAAATTCCATTGTCATTGAGCCCATTGCTGCTGATCTGGCCAGTCAGCTGATTTATTTTTATTCGAATGCTTTGGCGGCAGTGCTATACCAGCGAAATCTGATTCCTTTTCACGTGTCGGGCGTGTTTACCGGCCCCGGCAAAGTGGTCTTGTTCGCAGCGCCTTCGGGCACGGGGAAATCCACTATGGCCGTGAAATTGCAGGAAATGGGGTATCGGCCGTTTACGGATGATACGGCGATCTTGTTTGTGGAAGAAGGCAAATGCTTTGCCCAGGCATCGTACCCCATGATCCGGTTATGGCAGGAGACGATTGGAGAGCAGGTGTTGCTGAATGAGGCAGACAAGCAGAAAATTTACGACGACGGAGAACGCGATAAGTTTGGATTTTTATTTCACGATCAGTTTGAAGATGGAAAAGTTGAAGTAGAACAGTTGATTTTTCTCGAGCAGGTGGAAGGTTCCATGGTTGAGGCGCGCGAAATACGGAATGTGGAGGCGTTTAAAAAGCTCTGCGACAATGTATATCGTTGTCATTGGATTCCTGCGATGAAAAAAGGCAAGGTGCAGTTTGAGTTGATAAGCCAAATATTGGGCGCGGTGCCGCATTGGCTGGCGGTGCGCCCCAAAAATGCAGGCTTCATCGAAGAATTTCCACAATTTATCGAAAAACGGTTTGCGAAAAAGGGTGAAATAGCTTAATTTGCAACGAAATACCATTAATAACTATTAAAAAAACACTTATGGAAATTAAAAAAGAGTGGATTTCACCAGAAGTAAAAGAGATTGAAGTGAATGCTTCTGCAAACACTGGTGGGGACCTAGAAGGTAAATCCTAATTAAATCAATAATCTTTTCGTGTCAAGCAGAGTTTTTAACTCTGCTTTTTTAATAATAGTATGAGCGTCATTTTCGGTGTTTGGAATTATTGCGGAACATCTCAGGTAGGAGAAGCACTTCAAAACATGTACGAGTCGATTAAAACGATGCCGCATGAGTCCCATAGTACTGATCAACTTAATCAAATCGGTTTTGGTCACGTACTTACGCTAAATACCCCCGAAGCGGTTTGGGAACAAATGCCAATTTATTTGGAAAAGCAAAGGCTATTTTTTTTGGCACAGGGGCGTATTGACAATAGGGAATTTTTAATATCTCAGCTCAATTTAGAAGTAAAAGGCCGTTACTCAGACGGGCTTCTCATGACAGAAGCGTATTTGAGATGGGGGAAAAAATGTGTGGAGCATTTACGAGGGGACTGGAGCTTTGCTGTTTTTGATGAAGTAGAGAACGAACTGTTCATTGCAAGAGCACCAATGGGATATACCGCTTTATACTATTTAAAAAACAGCGAAGGTTTTTACTTTTCAAGTTCTTTGAGAAGTTTAGTAGCACTGAAAAATTCAAAAAATGAGCTTAACGAATTAAATCTCATCAGATGGATGGCCCTTTGGGATGATAATTTGAGCCATGGCGATACCTATTTCAAAAATATTCACAGCCTAAAACCAGGGCATAGCCTTGTTGTTCAGGACCAAACAATTTTATTAGAGGAATTTTGGCTACCCGAAAATATCCCATTGAGGCACTATAAAAATAAGCAAGATTATGCCGATGAAATGTCTGAGTTATTTAACCATGCCGTTCAGGCTCGTTTGCGTAGCTACCATCAGCCGGCTTCAATGTTGAGCGGAGGATTAGATAGCAGCTCGGTAAGCTACCTGGCTGCATCCTTGCTCGCAAAAAGCGGGCAGCAGCTTCGTACATTTAGCCATATTCCATTTTATCGTGATGAAATTTTACGTCAAAAAAACAAATCATACGCTATTTTAGATGAAAGCGAATTTATAGAAGATGTAGCCCGCGCATCTGGAAAAATTCAATCTGTTTTATTAAATTCTGGCCACAAAAGTATCCTGCAGGCAATGATGGAAGGAATGGAAATTTGTAACGCACCCTCTCACGGCGCAGCAAATCTTTATTGGATACTCGATATTTACAGTACTGTCGCAGAAGAAGGATTTGGCGCTCTACTTACCGGAGAGGGAGGGAATGGCTCCATCTCATTTGCGGGCATAGATTATTTACGACCCTTTAAACCCATTAATTTTATAGCAAGTCCCTATAAGTTCTTAAGAACTCAAGTGGCCAAGCCCATAGTCTTAAAATACTTGAACAGTTTTTTGAACAGGACAAGACCCGCCGTTGCCAACTTGGAAAAATATGTTCAAAGCATGTTTATTAAACCCGAGATTCTGGAAAAATATGATGTTATTAATGATGCAAAAAGAGCAGAAAAGCGTATCGTTAGAGTTGTAAGAAATGTGAGAGAAGTGAAAAAAGTCTTTTTGGATTTATATACTCCAAGAAGCACTAGAGGAGCGCAGTATGGACAGTATTTTGGATTTGAAATGAGAGATCCTACTGCAGATGTTGATCTAATGGAATTTTTTTTCAGCATCCCCAATGACGTTTTCTTTGATAAGCACTATAATAACCGAATGTTGATAAAGCGCATGATGAAAGATAAAATACCCGACTGCGTTTTATATGAAAAGCGAAAAGGGCTGCAAAGCGCTGATATCGTTTACAGAGTAAAAGCCCAGGCAGATGAACTCAGGGATGCTTTTCAAAATGTTTGCAAAAGCCCTGCCGCCAACCATTATATTGAGACACAAAATATGCTTGAGACATTTCAAGCGTATTTACACCAGCCATACGTTGAGCCCTATGAAATGCAACGTCTCCTAAAAGCCTTGCATTTTGCGCTATTTTTACAAAAAAACTTTGATTAATTTAAAGATTGCACCATGAGCTATAAATTTAACTCCAAAGATGTGTTGATTACTGCACTGGGAAATGAGGGCGTCGCCTTTAATAGCAGCAACAATGAGTATTTTTCTTTAAATGAAACCTCTTTTAAAATATTGAGGGGCTTAGAAAATAATCAAACAGTGTCCGATATTTGTCAGCAGCTGCTATCCGAATACAATATTTCGGAAGAGGCCTGCCGAAAAGAGGTGGATCAAACGATCCAGCTATTTCTCGATAAAAAGCTGATTTCCGAAGCATGAACAAGCTTCGCACATTTATCAGGCTTAGTTCCTTTCAAAAAGGCCTGCTGATCCAGGCTTTTGGCTTTTCCCTCTACACCTGGCTTCTGTTTCTTTTTTTCAAAAAGCGGGCGGGCTTTGGGGAGAGACTGGCAGGCAATTATCCAGATTTACAGGCCGATAAAAGATCGAACGATATCGCATGGGCTATCCATGCAACAGGCAAATATGTACCCTGGAAAAACGTATGCCGCCATCAGGCTTACCAGGCCAAACTGCTTTGCAATGTTTATAAAATCCGCTGCCTTATTTTTATCGGGTTTAAGAAAGATAAAGCGTATGGCATTCAGGCGCATGCCTGGGCTATGGCCGGAGGTAAAATCATAACCGGCCATTGTAATCCTGACGATTATATCGTGCAAAACATTTATAAAAATAAATGGTAGCAACATATAAGAACTACAATCTGAAGGAGCTGACGAGAAACATTCATCGCTCGCTCAGCCTGCTTTGGCACACCAGCAAAACACTGGCGCTGCAAAGCTTCGCGCTACAAGCGGCCCAGGCATTACTGCCCGTGGTTTCTTTGTATATCATTAAAATCCTAATTGAAAAAGTTACCAGTAAGCAGCCTTTTTCGGATGCTATTCCAGTTATTATATATTTCCTTGCCGCACAACTAATGTTAGCGCTGGTGCATCAATACTCGGCCTACGTAACAACCGTTTATCAACTCAAACTTACGGACTATCTGTCGAAGCGGGTTTTAGAAAAAGCTGTAGGCGTCGATTATGAATACTATGAAAACCCCGCCTATCATGATAGTTTGCATCTCGCGCAGCAGCAGTCGCTCTATCGCGCCGGCACAATTCTTACCAGCTTCAACGCTTTCATTACCTCGGCGTTTGCGCTTCTATTTCTTTTGATACTTTTTATCAGCATGCAGTCGTTCTTTGCCTTGCTGTTTATCATGTTTTCATTGCCGCTCGCCGTCATCAAATGGTATTTTGGTATCGCGACGATGCAGCAGGAAAGGAAGTTAGCGCCGCTCGAACGGGAAGCCGGCTATTTACACCAGGTACTGACCGGCGTGAGTTATGCGAAAGAAACAAGGGTGTTCGGTTTCGGCTCTTTTTATATAGATAAGTTTACTACTATCAGGAATTTTATCCGCGGAAAAAAGCAGCAGCTCAATGAAAAGCTTACACAATACAGTCTTTTGGCCGAAGCAGCTGAAATCATTGCGATGGCGATCATCTTTGCTTTGCTTGCCAAACAATCTATCGAAGGGACGATCACGCTAGGCTTATTTGTAATTTATATACAGGGCTTTCAAAGTCTGCAAAGCAATTCTAAAAATTTTTTGCAGTCAGTTGTAACCATATTGCAACAGCGTATTTTTATGCAGGATCTGTTTGCTTTTTTAGACATTGAAATCGAAAAGCCCCGGCAAAAGCAGCATGATTTTCCCCAGGTGCAAAAAGGTTTGAAGGTGAGCGGTGTTTCTTTTCAATATCCTGATGCAGCTGGTAACACATTAAGCGATATTGACCTCGAATGCGAGGCTGGAAAAGTTATCGCGATTGTTGGGGAAAATGGTTCCGGCAAATCAACCCTTATAAAACTGCTGGCAAAACTTTACGAGGCGGATGCCGGCCAGATATTATTCGATGATAAGGAACTGAAAGAAATTGATACTGAGACATACCGCGAGAAATCGTTGTTTTTATTCCAGGATTTTGAAAGGTATTTTTTTACCATAAAGGAAAATATAATTTTAGGAAAACCTGATGAGGAAAAAACGATGCAGGATATTGAAACTGCTGCGAGTTTGTCCGGTGCAGACCGGTTTATATCAAAATTGCCGCTGGGTTATGAAACGCGCATGGGCAGGGTGTTTGAGGGTAGTTCTCAATTAAGTGGCGGCGAATGGCAGAAGCTGGCTTTAACCAGGATGTTCTACAGGACCAACGCCGACCTGATCGTACTGGATGAACCCACCAGCGCACTCGACGCCCGCGCCGAGTTTGAGATTTTTAAGCAAATTAAATATTTGGCGAAGCAGAAAATGGTGATTTTAGTTACGCACCGGCTTTACAATTTAAAAATTGCGGATTACTTGTATGTAATGAAAGAAGGAAAAATTACAGAGTCTGGCAAATTCGACGATCTGATTGAAAAGGGAGGCTTATTCGCCGAATTGTATAATATGCAGCAGCTATGATCGCAATAAAAAATATTATAGAAAACTATGGAAGCGAAATGGCGCTGGTGCTGCTTTGCAGCCGGGTATATTTTGGCACAGAAACCAACTCGGCGGTTAAACAATTGATTGATGAAAGCAACATTGATTGGAACCACGTAATGGCGCTGGCAAATTATCACCGGATTGAGCCGATTATTTACAAGGTGTTAACCGACGAAATAATGCCGCAAGATATTGCTTTAAAAATCAGGCAGCGCCAGCATTTTCTAATTCAGCAGAGTTTTAAAAGGGCGGTAGAGGCGGAGCGTCTGATCCATCTTTTTGCTTCTCATCGTATCAAATGCGTGCCCTACAAAGGATCGCTGCTGTCGAAATTATTGTATGGCGATATTGTTTCGCGTGAGTCGAGCGATATCGACCTGGTTATTGATCCAAAAGATTTTGAAAAAGTTTTAGCGTTGATGAAAAAGGAAGGCTTTCTTTTCGAAAGCCAGCTGGAGTACAACTTTTATAAAAAAGATCTGTATAAAAAGAAAAAGGATGTTTCGTTTAATAAGTACGAAGGAGGCCTACGCATTTTTCATATCGAGTTTCATTGGCAGATAACCGATCGTGCGAACCAGATTGATGATCGAATTGGTTCGCTGCTTTATCAAACCTATACCAGGGACTCTATCGTAAAAAAAGAAATCGATGTACTGGAGGTTAATGCGCATTTAACAGCAGTTTTTGTACACCATGCGATGAATGATGGCCTAAGTATTTTAAGAAACCTTATTGACATCGGCCGGATGTCTAAAGCGGATAATCCTGCCATTGATTTTCGAATTATTCAGAACAATCTTTCCCGGTTTCATTTGAAAAAGGCAATGGCGGTTTGCAGCTTCCTTTCTGACCAGTTGTTGGGTGTTGCACTTCCTTTCACGGAAACAGATCTTTCGCTAAAGCCGCAGATCAAATCTTTTTTTATCAATCAAATGATGAAGAAAGATGAAATTGGTAAACGTTTTGAAACGGCTTTATTCTACAAAAGCAATTTGTTTTTAAAGGACACAGCCTACGAGAAAGTTAAATACCTGTTGGCGAACGTAAGGCTGAGATTTATCCCTTCGCGCAAAGATATCCGCATCTTTAGATTGCCCAAATCGATGTGGGTATGCTATATCTTTCTAAAACCTTTTAGGTCGTTGCTTAACCCCGCTGACAATTTAGAAGAAAAAGAAATCGCTAAAAGGCAACAGTAAGAGCGAGATGATTTAAGACGGCTCCACTATCTGATCAGCACCATCTTTCCATATCCCTTATTAAAATACCTGTCCGTATTATCATCGGAAGATCTATACTTATCGAGGCTTTTACCGTTCAGGTTGGTTAACACGCGGTACAGATAAACGCCGTTAGCCAGCTTTTGGCCATACTGGTCGGTGCCATCCCATTTAAACTCTGTAATATTTCTACCAATGCGCAGCGGGCCTAATTCCGATTTAGTAATCTCCCGGACAATCTTTCCCGTAATGGTTAAAATCTGAATCCTGATGTTTTGAGGAATCTCTGAACCCGTTAGCGTGAAAACGAATGCGGTCGATGTTGTAAACGGATTGGGATAGTTCAACAAATTGGAGATCATTGGTTTGTTTAAAACCTGGAAGTTGATCCGATAGTCCATGCTGCCGGCTCTGTTGCCGCTTTCGTCTTCTGCACTTACAATCAACTCATATTCGCCGTCGGCCAGCAGATGCGGTTTAAAACTTACGGAAGCGGTATTGGCTTCGTTGGCGCCCTGGCCGGCCGGTGTGAATATCAAAGTATCATTATTAAATTGGTAGTCGCGCAATAAACCATCGGGGTGGCGCAACTGCACTTTAATCAAATCAGAATTGTTCAGTAATAAATATTTCGCATCATCTGTGAGTTTAATTTGAATATCCGGTTTGCTGGAAACGATATCTCGGTTAAGAATATGCAATCCGTCGAAGGTGACGTCCATGTTAGGCCCCAGGCTATCGCCTCGAACGTAGAAATTTTTATAAATGAAATTGTTGAACGAATGCTGCTCGGGTTGGTCATTGTCGCGGTTAAATTCCAGGTAAGCGAGATTGTTGCCCGCGAGAGCCTGGGTAGGAATCGGAACGTCCAGTTTCACAGTGTCGCCGGCGATCAACGGTTTAACATTATTGATAGGAATGGTTTTTTCGATATTGTTTTTGTCACGCACGGTAAGTTTAATTTTCAAGCTGTCAAAAGGCTGATCGCTGACATTCTTGAACGCTACGCCGAGATTGAAAGGCTCTCCGGCCTCCAGCGTATCTTTCGAACTAAAATAGAGGTTGGGCGCGATCGCTCCTTCCGGCACCGGCGTGCCATAAAGCCGCCAGTACTTGATTTGATAGGGCGTACGATTGGTTTCGTCTTCAGTTTCCATTTGTAGTCGAATGCCCGAGAACTCGCTAGCGTTAAGCTGCGAAAGATCCAATGTTTTTTGTGAACTTGGAATATTTTCAATTAATCTTGATTCTGTACCGTTTTTATCAACACCGATTACTGAAAATGAGGTTTTGTCTGTAGAGGGCGTTTCAAGGCTGTAACCATCCCAAACCATTTTGTCAACAGACAGATATTTTTGAAACAAAGGGGATGTAAGCTTTCCTTTAGTTCCAAGAACTGGAAGCTTAAGGGAAATTTTTAATTTATCGGTTATAGAATTTCCCACAACCTGCGCTAACGGCACGGAATTGTTTTTTTGATAAAAGAATATATATGGCACTTCCGATTTAACTTCATCGATGCCAGTAAGTCCGATACTTTTTAATTTATGATACAGAGAGTTGTTTTTCCCAAAAACCGCCGTGTCGGCCTGCCACACAGAAGGTAGAATCGTAGGTGTCCATTGATTGCTTGTGAGGCCAACATAGTAGCCAGATGGAATAGAATCCATAAACCGCATAACATTTGCTCTTCCATTTGCGTTAGAAATGTCAAACTGGAAAAAGCCCGTAATTGTGTATCCCGGTTTCCACTCTACTGGCGGATAGCTTCCATATTGACCTAAATTACCTGAGACAGTATTTTTCAGAAGATCTAAACTCTTATTGTTTATAACATAAAATCTTATCGAGTTCTGATTAGCGTTGGGAGTCGCCGGGCCGCTAAACCCTCCCTGAGCTAAAATATCACCTATATAAAGCGCAATATCTCGCGCTCCAATTTGATTATTGGTAGTATATATTGAGTTGGTAATAGAAATAATTCCTTGGAGGCTGTCAAAAGTGAAAGTTCGGGTTTGCTGTTCGAAATTAACACCATCGGGACGGGCTCTTTCAAACTGATCAGCGTGGGATTCGCTAAAGCCCAGATTGTTAGTTGGCATGTAAGTAAAAGACGCTGTACTCCAAAGAGATTCGGGTGTTGATTCCGTCGGAGTTAGGCCAACCCTCCAATAATAAACGGTACTGTCTCGAAATGTTTGTGTTGACTCAAATGCTATTACTCCTCCTTTTGAACTTTTAGTTTGCGTGTATTTAAATGGCGAGTTAAAATCAAGAACGGAATCTATTTCAATAGTGTAGTTTTTGGTCGTGGCGAATGGGTCTCCCGTTGATGCAATGAAAGTCACTGGCAGTTTATTTACGATCGCGTAATCAAATGGGAAAACCGTCGAAATATTATCCTCAAAGATAAATAATTCTTTCACGACCGAATTATTGCTCTTCGATAGCTCGTTGATTTTATTTTCAGGATCAATAGTTATTGTAAACTTATTAGCTCCGTGATCTCTTAGAGGGCTTATAGGAAAATGGTATGTTAAAGAATCTAGATAGCGAATTCCCGATATCGTGTCCCTAACAACCACCTCGACTGAAAGGTCAGGGTAAGTCCTTTTGATTTCCACGATCATACTATCGTTGATAGCTCTCCCTAAATTGGCGATTTTTGCTTTCAAAGTAAAGGCAGGCTCTGCAACGGAAACAATATTAGGGCTAATTGTTACCATAGGTTCTTCGATTGCGTAGTCCGGCTTATCAAACTGGTATAAACGTATACCGGGGTCTCCGTTTAAAGTGTACTCCTCGGCCTGAGCTCTATGAAACAAGCTTGATTCTCCGCCTACCTGTGAGTAGAAAGCTCGGATGGTGTTATTCATAATCGCTCCCAGCGTATAACCATAGCTCTCATTGGTCAATTGCTTATACAAGGTCGTATTGTACTGTCGTAATGGGAATACGTAGCCAACGCTTGTGCCTGCCATCATAGCAACGCTTCCCCTACCTTTTGCAAAGAGATATTTTTCTGAAATTGTATTATAGGTCGATAAACGATTGTCGTTTAAAATGAAAATATCGCCAACATTACATCCCATCATATGAAACACCGGGTATTTACCAGCATTAGAATAGTTGAGCGGATTTTCAAGATCAAAGGCAAGTGTTTCAGAAGAAGAGTGGCCAAAATAGGTCAATAGATTAATGCCTGTGTTTAATCGACTTTTTAAACGTTCTGAGGTTGTCTGGTCGCTCCCCGGTGTCGAACTTTTGACAAAATCGGTGACGTTAGCACCATAAAAAGTATCAATAATATGCGTTTTATCGGTATTAAGTGCGCCGTATAGCTCGTTTATAAGAGCCTGATCATTTGCCCCCACCATATGTATGACATTCTTTTTCCAAAGGCTGGCACCCACGCTGGGCGACGGCGTTAAATGTTGCTCATACTCTTTTATCTTTTCTAAGTATAGAGACAGTTCATCACCATTAATTACTGAAATTCTGCCGATGGGTGTCAATGGCTGCGAGCTGGAGCCTTCGGCCGCCAATAGTACATCCGATGCCGGCGTGCCAAAAGTAGGAACCAGGTTTAAGCGCTGCGTGGTCAATGATGACTCGTTCGCCCGCGCCGAAACATATTTCAAGCCATGCCCCAAAAGGAAAGCGCTTTTAGGCGCGCTGGAAAACCTGCTACGCGCGAAGCGTAAAAAATTTCTTACCGAAAGCGGATGATATTTTATGCCAAAAGCGAACTGATCAATCAATTGATCGATCATATAGACTTTTGCATTATAACCACCGCCCGCTGCCGAACTTCGATATGCCCGATAGGCTTCAACAGGTTGCGTTCCGCCCGATCCGGTTAAAATGTTTTCGTGCGTGATCATTAAATAATCACCCTGGTTAGCCGCGGCGGCATAATCAATAAAATTCCTGGTTTCTAAACCCGAAACAATTTTAATATTAGCTGCAGTTGTATTTACCAAAACCAGCCGCGCGTTCGTTACCGAGGGCTGCACATATATTTTCACAACAGACGGGGTACCGGTGTTCGCTTCGTAGCGGCGCCCGTTGGTGAGGTCGTATAGCAACGGCGTGCCAGAATAATTGAAATTCGAAATCTCAAGATATTTTCCCAGAGAGGAAGCAGAAAGTTCGAATGGAAAACTACTGGCCCCGCCAAAATTGAATATGCGCGGATAGGTGATATCAAGCCGGCCAATTTTGATGCGGTTGTTTGAAGTGGTAGCAACATTCGTGAACGTAATATTTTCAGTGGCGCCCGTTAAGTGGGATACAGGCGCCTGAGCGGTTAATTTTGCATAGTCAAAGCCATTGAGAGACGTGTTAAATACAGCCGTATTATTCAGTGCAACATTCACGGTGCGGCTGTTAGGGCTATTGCCCACAAGATTCAGCTTCAGCTGCATTTGAGGCGCTCCGCTTCCCGTAAAAGGAAACAGGCTGGTTTGGGTAAAGGTGCGGGTCTGGTTCTCGCTTATTTCGTTAGAAGTCCATCCTTCACCAACTTCGTACGACGCTGAGATGGCCGCTTCGGAAATTTTGCCGACATAAGGCCCTAAATGAATTGATTCATTAGGGTAAATGCCGGTAGTGTACATAAAATAAGGCTCCGCACCGACGCCCACCGGAATAATATTGGCGGTCGCATTTAGCCTTTTGTTGTTTCCTGTGGGGTTAACGGTAAGAAAATAGGCAGCCGTGTCGGTAAACAAACTTTTGCTGTCGTTGATCTGGTCGTTAAGATCGCGGTAAAGCGCCTGATCGGCTTTTCCATCGTTCGCTTCGCCCCAGAATTCTATATAGCCTCCCGGCGCTAAAGCACCAGTGGGATTGGAAGTGTAAACAGGAATCTCAACTCCGTTGCGCCATAATTGAAAATGAGCGGCATCAGCATTGGCCAGGCCCGAAGCTGCTAAAGTAGTTTGGGGAATGCGATACAAGCCGGTGGCGCCAACTTTAAATTTGTAGTAAGTTTTGCTGTAGTCGATCCATTCGTTATTGAACTGTTGGGAAAAGGCTACAGCGGTTAAAAAAATAAAAACAATAAAAGACAGTAGTTTTTTCATTCGGGTTGTTTAAAATACAGCAGATTTCCTTTTTCTGTCAATATCAAGTCGCAAAGAAAATATATGGGTAAATAACGGATTCGACTGGTTGGCAAGATTCGCAAAAGCATAGTCGATAACAACGGATTTAATTCTAAAGCCGGCGCCCACACTCGGTTGATAGATCCAAACCTTTTTTTGATTTAAAGTATCGCCATCTGCCAGGCCTTGCTGGAAATTGTTGATGCCGCCGCGCACGAAAAAGACATTTTTATAACCGTATTCCAGGCCCAGTTTCGGATCGATGCTAACAGGGTCGCTGCTTACCACCGTATTTCGTTTTCCATCAAACGTCAGGTCAAAATTGGTTTCTGCCAAAAGGGTAGAGGTTTGGCCGATATTGAAAAGCCGCGACGCTCCCAAGGTAAGCCGGGGCGAAGTCAGTTCGGTTGACCTTACCGGAATGTCATTGTTGGTTAAGTAAAGCACTTCTTTTTCCTTATCTGAAAAATTGAAAGTCCAGGTGTTAAAAGTGCTTGTTACATCTTTGGCTGCAAGCCCAAAGCGCCACTGATTTTTGAAGATCTGCAGGCCCGCGTCGAGGCCAAACCCCAGCGCGCGCGCAAATTTCCCCACGTTGCGATAAATCACTTTCGCGTTGGCGCCGAAGTTGATGACGGTGCTTTCATTTTTTTTCAGGTTTTGCCCATAAGAAAGTAAAAACGCGTAATCCGCTGACGAAAAGGTTTGAATATTATTATAGTTCAGCGATCCGTCCGGGTTCACTAAAAACAGCGTGTTAGCGATATCGTCTACAGCAAATCGCAATGCCGTAAGGCCGATGACTCTTTTTTCGTTAGCAGTAGGCAGCGCCACGTTGGCAAAATCATATTTCCCGATTCCGGCAAAATATTCGGAGTGCATCAGGTTGACCTGCGTGTGTCCTTTCACGTTCACAAGGCCCGCTGGGTTCCAATATCCCGATGTTCCATCGGCCACAGAAGCCACTTGGGCGCTTCCCATTGCTAATCCGCGCGCGCCCGCGCCGATGTTTAAAAACTCGTTAGAGTATTTTCTGAACTGCGCCTGGCTTTGCTGGCTGCAGGTATGCAACAACGCAAATAAAACCGCTATTCTTATCGATTTTCCTGAAATCACTAAACAGTTATTAAAATATGACAGATGGTTAGATCAATTTTCTCACAGTGTCCCTTTTAACAGCAAAGGTTAAATCCGGCTTTGAACTGCTGCAAAATTAAGACTATCGGCTGAATGTCTAAACCCATTTAGACAGAAACACATTATTATTCGATCAAAGCGCTAAAAACCTATTTTTGCGCCCATGGATTTGATTAAAGAACTGGAATGGCGCGGCATGGTGCAGGATATGATCCCGGGCACGGCCGAGCAGCTTAAAAAAGAGGTTACGTCTGGCTATATCGGGTTTGACCCCACAGCAACCAGCCTGCACATCGGCAGCCTCGTTCCCATTTTATTGTTGGTACATATGCAAAGAGCAGGTCACCGCCCTATCGCATTGGTAGGCGGCGCCACGGGAATGATCGGCGATCCCAGCGGTAAAAGTGAAGAACGCAACCTGCTCAGCGAAACCCAGCTGGCGGAGAATATCGCGGGTATCAAAGCGCAGCTTGAAAAATATCTTGATTTTGACGAATCGAAGCCCAACGGTGCGCTCATGGTGAATAATTATGATTGGTTTAAAGATATTTCATTTATAGATTTTTTGAGAAACGCCGGCAAACATATTACCGTCAATTATATGATGTCGAAAGACAGCGTAAAAAAGCGTTTCGAAGGCGAGGTTGGTATTAGCTACACAGAGTTTGCTTACCAGCTCATGCAGGGTTTTGATTTTTATCATCTTTATGAAAAACTGAACTGCAAACTACAGATGGGTGGCAGCGATCAGTGGGGAAATATTACCACGGGAACGGAGTTTATCCGCCGCAAAGCCCAGGGCGAAGCTTTTGCTTTTACCTGTCCGCTTATTAAAAAAGCTGATGGAACGAAGTTTGGAAAAACAGAACAGGGCAACGTTTGGCTCGATGCCGCAAAAACATCTCCCTACCAGTTTTACCAGTTTTGGCTCAACGCAACCGACGCTGATGCGGCTAATTGGATTAAGATCTTTACTTTCCTCGATGAGCCTGCCGTTTCAAAGCTGATTGAAGACCATCAGGTCGATCCTTCCAGCCGCCTCTTACAAAAAGCGCTGGCGAAAGAAATTACGATTTTTGTGCATGGGGAGGAGGAATATCACAAAGCCATTGAAACCACAGAAAAACTGTTTACCAACCAATCCAAATCGGCCGAAGAGATGTCGGTAGAAGACCTTGAAGGAATGGAAGGTGTTGTGAAAGCCACTATCGAAATGGCGAAAATGGAACAGGGCATCGACGCCGTGTCGCTGCTGGCCGACACGCAAATTACCGCAAGCAAAGGCGAGGCGCGTAAATTGATCCAGGGAGGCGGTGTGCAAATCAACCGGAAAAAGCTGGCCAATGCTCAGGAAGTAATAACACCATCTTTCTTACTTCACGGTAAATATTTGCTGCTTCAGAAAGGGAAGAAAAATTATTATCTGGTAGAAGCCGTATAAATAGCGATAGCAGAACAGTTTAAAAATTTTTTGTATTTTTAAAGCAAAGCTCCCAAACCGGGGGCTTTTTTTATTGACTTAAAATGCTAAACTATGAAAAAAACAACTGCTTTTTTGCTGCTGCATTTGTTGTATGCAGCCGCCTTCAGTCAGTCTTTGTGGCAAAATCCAATTACGGGCCCGGATCCGGGTAATGAGAATCCATTTACAAGCGGCGATGTGGTAGCTGCCGGCATCACAGTATCGGGAATTGGTCGAAGTGCCGAGGTTTCGGGCGATAACGGGGATGATCGTTACACGACCGATGGCTGGGCCAATGTCACATCTTTTAATGCCGAAGAATACCTGACTTTTACCATCACGCCGGTTTCCGGGAAGCGGGTTTCGTTTGATAGCTTCGAGTTTAATTTCAGGCGAACGGCCACGGGCCCTTACGCGTATGAGCTACGGAGTAGTGTGGACGGTTTTGCAGCCGCGATTGGCGCCAATAGTGTGCTGCCGGCCAACACTTCGGCCAGTTCCGAAAACTTTGATCTAAGTGGCGCTGCCTTTCAAAACCTGGCGACACCGGTTGAGTTCAGGCTTTACGCCTGGGGCGCCACCAATGGCAATGGCAACTTTAGTGTCAATGATTTTCAGTTTAATGGTTTTGTGGCCAATACCTTAGCCGTTTCCTTCGGCCCTGTAGCCGCGATCCGGAAAGGCGATCAGCTGACAGTAAATTGGTCAACGCATCAGGAAAAGCACAACAGCCATTTTGAAATTCAGGCATCGGTTGACGGGTCCGCTTTTCAAACCATCAAGACGGTGATAAGAGCAAATGGCGAGGCTGATTTTGTTCAATATTACGAAGCACAGATTAATTTGCGCGATGCGCAGCCGCTTTTCGCAATGTCTTTGTTGATAATGCTTTTAGGATGGAGTATGACAAGAAAAGTTCGTAGCAAATGGGTTGTGTTATTGCTTATTTTAATGGGCTTCGGCTGGCTGTCCTGTCAAACAGAAGCGCCGGGCCTGGCTTCGCCGGATGACAGGCCAATATTTGTGCGGATCAAGCAGGTCGATATTAATAAAAGCGCTTCGTACAGTCCTGTGGTTCGCGTGATATCGGAATGATTTTATTACTCCGCTGACAGGTAGGGCGCCATTTTTTCAAAAACATCGGTGGTTTGCGAGCAAATGTCCCGCACTTCCTCAATCGAAGTGAAATTTCCTTTTTCTTTCCTTTGTTTTAAGATGAGGTAGGCTGTTTTTCGGTTGATATAGGGGTGGGCATTGAGCTCGTCGTAATTGGCAGTGTTTAGATTGATTTTTTTGACAGAGCCATCGTTGACTTTCAACTGATTTTTAATGCGTTGAAAGGTAGAATCAGGCACGCCGTAGGTTTCTCCCACCTGCGCGATGGAATGGAAGCCGCCCAGTTTGGTTCTGAAATTGACAATGCGCGATGCCAACTTATTGCCAATGCCATATAAAGATTCGAACGCTGCAATGTCAGCCGCGTTAATATCAATAATACGTGGCTTGTATTGGGGCCTCTCTCTTGGATAAGATGGGGTTGCCTCCGGCTTGGGAACCGCGCTGGCAGAAAAGTAGTTTCGCTGAGCAATGCGTATATAAGGCTTCAGGCGTTCAAATTCATCGGTCCGCAGGCCGTAAATCTTTTTCAGGTCGTCGGGCTTGCGAAACTGGCCGCCCTTATTGCGATAATTCAAAATGGTGTTGATCGTTTTCCCGCGAAGCCCCAATTTTTTAAAACCTGCGGCATCCAGCGTATTGGGGTCGAATGAAAACAAAATAGCGGCTGGCCGCTGATAGTTGTTTTCTGTCCGGTCAGTTTGGTAATTGCTGGCGCTCACATCCTTGTCGGGGAGGTTTTTCTCCACCGGCGCGGCGGGCAACTGAGCCGCGGCCGCTACCCAGCCCGAATCGGCCTGCTGAGGTTCGCCGGGTGATGACCGGGAGCTGATAAACGGAACCACAGCGACGATAAATATAGCTGCCAGCAAAATGACAAAACCAATTCGTTCTTTCTTGGAAAAGGATAGTAGTCCTTTCAGGGTGTTTTTCAAATTCATAAGTAGGTCTGTTATCCGATGATTTGATGCAGTCTCTTCGTCCGTTTTAAGCCTGGTATTTTTAACAACTTATCCTAATAAATTATAATTATGGCTTTGGCGCATTGTATTGCCTATTCTTGGCCATACGGATGTGAAATTCCTGTTCAGGCTGAAAGACATCCAAGATGCACACACGATAATAATTACAAAGATTTGCTAACAGTGCTATGGTAAGATTAGCGCTTCGACCATTTTCAATTTTACTTAGGACAGGGTGGCTGACACCAATACATTGCGCGACGCCTTGCAGTTTTTCTTTCCTGATAATTCTTATAATGCGAAGGTTTTCGCCGATTCGCTGCAGCAGTTCGTCATGGTTAGCGTAATTCATAGTTTGTTATTTCTATTGAAGTTACAAATTGTAATTAATAAGAACATAATGTATCTGAAATATTTTCTAAATAAGAAAACCTGTTTTAGGTTTGTTGTACAAATTTGTTAATTGTTTTTGCAAAACCTATGGTTAAGTGCTGTTACCACGGCAGCTGTTGCACCGCACCGGTTTCTCGATCGACCTATCCTTGTGATGGGAAACGAAATGGAGGATGTTTTTTTCAGAATGTTATAAATGTTTGTCAAAAGCAATATCGCCGAGCCTTTTGATGATGGTGACTCGCTGTAGTTGCAAGACCCTAACTTTAAAAATTTACCGGCACTATGGATATACCATTAATTGTTGTTGCTTTTCTGCTTGTCGCTTTATTTGCCATTAGTATTTACAGCATATATAAAATAAGGACAGATAAAGGCCTTACCCAAAGAGAAAAAGACAACCTTACATTTCTTCAAGTTTATCTGCCCGTTATTGGGGCTGTATACTATTTCTGCTTTTACAAGAATAGGCGAAATGAAAATCATTCAAACCGCGATAGTTAGATTTATAGCAAAAACCGCGGCCAGAATTTAATTTCTGGCCTTTTTGGCAAAATTATTGCTAATAAGTTTTTTCTTTTGTTATTTATCCCCTAACTTTGCAGTCCTTTTATTTTGGCCAATAAAATTTTGACTTCAGATATGTGTTCAAGTAATTGAATTTCAATAGGATTTCTTTTAGAGATAAAAGTCTTCCTTTTTGGCATTTCTATAAGTCAATCATTAAAACCGG
This sequence comes from Niabella insulisoli, assembly GCF_039652435.2. Taxonomy (GTDB): domain Bacteria; phylum Bacteroidota; class Bacteroidia; order Chitinophagales; family Chitinophagaceae; genus Niabella; species Niabella insulamsoli. The sequence continues at coordinate 666,854 of NZ_CP190246.1, forward strand.
TGTAATATTTATGTCTGCTACAAGCGTAAAATCAAGAGTTAATTTCGGTAAAATCAAGCACTTAGCTGAAACACCCGATTTGCTCGAAGTACAAATCCAATCCTTTAAAGAGTTTTTTCAACTCGAAACAACACCAGATAAGCGTAATATCGAAGGCTTATTCCGTGTGTTCAAAGATAACTTTCCTATCACTGATACCAGGAATATTTTTGTACTGGAATTCTTAGATTACTTTATCGATCCGCCCCGTTATTCTATCGACGAATGTATGGAGCGCGGCCTAACATATGCCGTTCCGCTGAAAGCGAAGCTGCGGTTAAGCTGTAACGATGAAGAGCATGTGGATTTCCAAACCATCGTTCAGGATGTGTTTTTGGGAAATATTCCTTACATGACGCCCCGCGGTACGTTTGTGATCAATGGCGCTGAGCGCGTAGTTGTTTCTCAGTTACACCGTTCTCCCGGCGTGTTCTTTGGCCAGTCGGTTCACCCCAACGGAACAAAAATTTACTCTGCCCGCGTTATTCCTTTCAAAGGGGCATGGATGGAGTTCGCTACCGATATCAACAACGTAATGTATGCGTATATCGACCGTAAGAAGAAATTCCCGGTAACGACGCTGTTGCGTTCTATCGGTTATGAAACAGATAAAGACATCCTTGAGCTATTTGGAATGGCCGATGAAGTGGCCGGTAACCAAAAGGCTTTGGAAGCTCATCTTGGTAAAAGGCTTGCTGCCCGCGTATTGCGCACCTGGGTGGAAGATTTTGTGGATGAAGATACCGGTGAGGTAGTTTCTATCGAGCGCAACGAAATTGTGATGGAGCGCGACACGGTTTTAGACGAGGAAGCGATCGAAACGATTGTTGACATGGCGATCGACACCGTATTTATCCAAAGAGAAGATGTGGGTGGTGACTATGCCATTATCTACAACACTTTAAATAAAGATACTTCTAACAGTGAGCTGGAGGCCGTTCAGTTTATCTACCGCCAGCTTCGCGGTGCCGACGCTCCTGATAATGAAACCGCCCGTGGTATTATCGACAAATTGTTCTTTAGCGATAAACGCTACGATCTGGGCGAAGTAGGCCGCTACAAAATCAACCGTAAGTTGAATATTGATGCGCCGTTGGATCAAAAAACATTAACCAAATTAGATATTATCGAAATCATCAAATATCTCGTACGCCTTACCAACGGTAAAGCGGAGATTGATGATATCGATCACCTGAGTAACCGTCGTGTGCGCACCGTAGGCGAGCAATTATACGCTCAGTTTGGTGTAGGGCTGGCTCGTATGGCTCGTACCATCCGTGAAAGAATGAATGTTCGCGACAATGAAGTATTTACTCCTGTAGATTTGATCAATGCAAGAACCCTTTCTTCCGTGATCAACTCATTTTTTGGTACTTCTCAGTTATCTCAGTTCCTCGATCAAACCAACCCGCTGTCAGAAATCACGCACAAACGCCGTATTTCTGCGCTCGGGCCAGGCGGTTTAAGCCGTGAGCGTGCCGGATTTGAGGTTCGTGACGTACACTACTCGCACTATGGCCGTCTTTGTACCATCGAAACGCCGGAAGGGCCGAACATTGGTCTGATTTCCACGCTTTGCGTTCATGCAACGATTAATGAAATGGGCTTTATCGAAACGCCTTATCACAAAGTGCAGAACGGTAAAGTGGATATGAAAAAACTCAACTTCTTAAGTGCGGAAGAAGAGGATGAAGCCAAAATCGCGCAGGCAAATGCCCCGCTTGATGATAACGGAAGTTTTGTAAACGACCGCGTAGCGAGCCGCGAAACAGGTGATTTCCCTATTCTTGATAAGAACGAAGTAGAATACATGGACGTAGCGCCCAACCAGATTGTGGGACTGAGCGCTTCGCTGATTCCATTCCTTGAGCATGATGATGCGAACCGTGCCCTGATGGGATCGAACATGCAACGTCAGGCTGTGCCTTTATTGCGTCCGGATGCACCGATCGTAGGAACAGGCCTCGAAGGAAAAGCTGCCCGCGACTCAAGAATCCAAATTCACGCGGAAGGCAACGGTGTGGTGGAGTTTGTAGACGCTAACGAAATTCATGTTCGTTACGACCGCGATGTAAATGAAAAGCTGGTAAGCTTTGAGGAAGACCTGAAAGTGTATAAACTGACGAAGTTTATCAAAACCAACCAGGAGTCTTGCATCAACCTAATGCCTACCGTGAAGAAAGGCCAGAAAGTAAAAACGGGCGATTTCCTTACTCAGGGATATGCAACCCAAAATGGGGAACTGGCCTTGGGTAAAAACCTGAAAGTGGCTTTCATGCCTTGGAAAGGTTACAACTTCGAGGATGCGATCGTAATCAGCGAACGCGTGGTAAAAGAAGATATGTTTACTTCTATTCATATTTCAGAATATGAACTGGAAGTGCGCGATACCAAACTTGGTGAAGAAGAGTTGACAGCAGATATTCCGAATGTTTCTGAAGAGGCAACCAAAGACCTCGACGAGAACGGAATCATCCGCATTGGCGCGCAAATTAAGGAAGGCGATATCCTGATTGGTAAAATCACGCCAAAAGGAGAAAGCGATCCAACACCGGAAGAAAAATTACTCCGCGCCATCTTTGGCGATAAAGCCGGAGACGCAAAAGATGCTTCTTTGAAAGCTCCAAACGGGGTGGAAGGCGTTGTAATCGGCAAAAAGCTCTTCCAACGCGCGAAAAAAGATAAAAACGCTAAGGTTAGAGAAAAAGCTGCGATTGAAAAACTGGATAAAATCCATGAGAAGAACGAACAGGATTTGTTGAATGTATTGCTTGAAAAATTAGGCACATTGCTGGAAAATCAAAATTCTGTGGGCGTGATGAACAGCTTTGACGAAATCGTGATTGGAAAAGGTTCTAAGTTCAACGCTAAAAACCTGGCTTCTCTCGATTACGCGAACATCAATCCGCTCAACTGGACTTCAGACGAAAAGATCAACGACCAGGTAAACACTTTGTTGCACAATTACAATATCAAATTCAACGAAGAACTGGGCCGTTATAAGAGAGAAAAATTCAATATTTCTATTGGTGATGAATTGCCAGCCGGCGTATTGAAACTGGCTAAAGTTTACCTCGCTGTGAAGCGTAAGCTGAAAGTGGGTGATAAAATGGCGGGCCGCCACGGTAACAAAGGTATCGTTGCTAAAATCGTTCGCCAGGAAGATATGCCGTTCCTCGAAGACGGATCTCCGGTTGATATTGTTCTGAACCCGCTGGGTGTACCTTCTCGTATGAACCTGGGCCAGATTTATGAAACTGTTTTAGGATGGGCCGGTAAAAACCTGGGCGTAAAATTTGCTACGCCGATTTTTGACGGAGCTTCTACCGAAGAGATTGAAAAATATTGTGATGAAGCAGGTATTCCTAAGTTTGGTCATACGCACCTTTACGACGGAGAAACAGGCGAGCGTTTCCACCAGAAAGCCACTGTGGGCGTGATCTATATGATCAAACTGCACCACATGGTTGATGATAAAATGCACGCGCGTTCTATCGGGCCATACTCGTTGATTACGCAGCAGCCTTTGGGTGGTAAAGCCCAGTTTGGTGGTCAGCGTTTTGGTGAGATGGAGGTTTGGGCACTGGAAGCGTATGGTGCATCCAATATTCTTCAGGAATTGTTAACGATCAAATCGGATGACATTATCGGTCGTGCAAAAACATACGAAAGCATCGTGAAAGGTGAAAACGTACCGCGCGCCGGCGTTCCTGAGTCCTTCAATGTATTGGTACACGAGCTGAGAGGTTTAGGTTTAGACCTTTCCTTCGAATAAAGGCCGGCAGGCCGCGGCCTGCTGAAAATTGAAATGTATCTTTTTAAAATCAAGTTTTAAGCCCAGGGGCTTAAAGCATAAAGCAAATGCTTAAATAAACATGGCTACTAAAAAAGACAATCGTCCAAAAGCAGCGTTTTCAAAAATAACCATTGGCCTTGCGTCGCCAGACTCGATCCTTGAGAGAAGTTTTGGCGAGGTATTGAAGCCAGAAACAATCAACTACCGTACTTACAAGCCCGAACGCGATGGTTTGTTTTGCGAAAGAATATTCGGCCCGGTAAAAGATTATGAGTGTGCTTGTGGGAAGTACAAACGTATTCGTTACAAAGGCATCGTTTGCGACCGCTGCGGTGTAGAAGTGACCGAGAAAAAAGTACGCCGCGAAAGAATGGGACATATCAAACTGGTTGTTCCCGTGGTGCATATCTGGTACTTTAAATCATTGCCCAACAAAATCGGTTACCTGTTGGGAATGAGCTCTAAAAAATTAGAGACGATCATTTATTATGAGCGTTATGTGGTGATTCAGGCGGGTGTGCGTGAAGATAAAGGCCAGTCTTACGGCGATTTATTGACGGAGGAAGAATACCTGGATATCCTGGATGCCTTACCTAAGGACAACCAGTATCTGCCAGACGATGATCCGCAGAAATTTATCGCCAAAATGGGCGCTGAAGCTGTGCACGACCTGTTGCAAAGAATCGACTTAGATCAGTTGTCTTTCGATTTAAGAAATTCTGCCGCTACCGAAACCTCTCAACAGCGTAAAGCAGACGCCTTAAAACGTTTGAGCGTGGTTGAAGCGTTCCGCGATGCCAACACGCGCATTACCAACCGCCCCGAGTGGATGGTGATGCAATATATTCCGGTAATTCCACCAGAACTGCGTCCATTGGTTCCATTGGATGGCGGCCGTTTCGCTTCTTCCGACCTGAACGATCTGTATCGCCGGGTTATCATCCGCAATAATCGTTTGAAGCGTTTGATGGAAATCAAAGCGCCCGAAGTAATCCTGCGTAATGAAAAGCGTATGCTTCAGGAAGCGATCGATTCTTTATTCGACAACAGTCGTAAATCGAATGCCGTAAAAGCTGAAGGTGGCCGCGCGTTAAAATCGTTGAGCGACGTACTGAAAGGTAAACAAGGCCGTTTCCGTCAAAACCTTTTGGGTAAACGTGTGGATTATTCCGGTCGTTCTGTAATCGTTGTGGGCCCGGAAATGAAAATGCACGAATGTGGTTTACCAAAAGATATGGCAGCCGAATTGTTCAAGCCATTTATCATTCGCAAATTAATTGAAAGAGGGATCGTAAAAACAGTAAAATCTGCAAGGAAACTGGTAGATAAAAAGGAAGCTGTTATTTGGGATATCCTTGAAAATATTCTGAAAGGCCATCCGGTAATGTTAAACCGTGCCCCAACGCTGCACCGTTTATCCATTCAGGCGTTCCAACCCAAACTGATCGAAGGAAAAGCGATTCAGCTTCACCCATTGGTAACCGCGGCGTTCAACGCCGACTTTGATGGTGACCAAATGGCGGTGCACGTTCCTTTGAGCAACGCAGCGGTTTTGGAAGCGCAATTACTGATGCTGGCTTCTCACAACATTTTGAATCCGCAAAATGGTACGCCAATCACCCTTCCTTCTCAGGACATGGTATTGGGCTTATACTATATTACAAAAGGTAAAAAATCAACTGAAACTGAAATCGTTCGCGGAGAAGGTAAAGCCTTCTATTCAGCAGAGGAAGTGATCATTGCTTATAATGAAAAGCAAGTGGATCTTCACGCGTGGATCAAAGTTAAAACAGCGGTGAGAAATCGTGATACCGGAGCGCTGGAAAACAAATTGATCGAAACCACTGTAGGCCGTGTTATTTTCAATCAACACACGCCGGAAGAAGTTGGTTTTGTAAACGCACTACTGACGAAGAAGAACCTAAGAGAGATCATTGGCGAAATTATCGAAATCACCAATGTTCCTAAAACTGCTAAGTTCCTCGACGATATCAAACAATTAGGATTCCGCACAGCCTTCCAGGGCGGCCTTTCGTTCAGTATCAATGACCTGATTATTCCTGAAATAAAAGCCGAATTGCTGGAAAACGCAAAAGGTGAAGTAGATGAGGTTTGGGATAACTACAACATGGGTCTGATTACCAACAACGAGCGTTATAACCAGATCGTAGATATCTGGAGCCGTGTAGATACCAGGCTTACAGAAACGTTGATCCGCGAATTAAGCTCCGACAAACAAGGCTTCAACTCAGTTTATATGATGTTGGATTCCGGAGCGCGTGGTTCCAAACAGCAAATCAAGCAGCTGGCGGGTATCAGAGGCCTGATGGCGAAGCCCAGAAAATCGGGTTCTACAGGATCGGAAATTATCGAAAACCCTATCCTTTCGAACTTCAAAGGCGGCCTGAATGTATTGGATTACTTCATCTCAACCCACGGTGCGCGTAAAGGTCTTGCCGATACGGCCCTTAAAACAGCCGATGCCGGTTACCTGACGCGTAGGCTGGTAGACGTGTCGCAAGATGTAGTCATTACGGAAGAAGATTGTGGCACGCTGCGTGGCATTAATATTTCTGCATTAAAAGATAATGAAGATATTATCGAACCATTGTCTGATAGAATTGAAGGACGTACATCGTTACATGACGTATTCCATCCTCAGACAGATGAATTGATTATCGAAGCGGGTACTGAGATCTCTGCGTCTATCGCCAAGAAAATAGAGGACGCGGGTGTTGAGTCGATTGAAATCCGTTCGGTATTGACTTGCGAAAGCAAACGCGGCTGCTGCGTTAAATGTTATGGTAAAAACCTGGCCTCTGGCGCTTTAGCGCAGAAAGGCGATGCAGTGGGCATTATTGCAGCGCAGTCGATCGGTGAGCCGGGTACACAGCTTACCCTTCGTACCTTCCACGTGGGTGGTGTTGCGGGTTCTGCATCAGTTGAATCTACCTTGGTTGCTAAATTTGATGGTACTATTCAGTTTGACGGGGTTCGCTCTGTAAATACTACCAATGCAGAAGGCGACGAAGTGAAAGTAGTGATCGGACGTACCGGTGAGGCGCGTATCATTGATACAAAAGCGGACAGGTTGCTGATCACCAATAATATTCCTTACGGCTCAACACTGTTGGTGAAAGATGGCCAAAAGATTTCTAAAGGAGATGCCATTTGTTCATGGGATCCTTATAACAACGTAATCGTTGCAGAGGTAGATGGTGTACTTAAATTTGAAAATGTAATTGAAGGCGTTACCTATCGCGAAGAATCGGACGAACAAACCGGTCACCGCGAGAAAGTGGTAATCGAGACCAGAGATAAAACTAAAATTCCATCCATACTTCTGGAAGGAAAAACCGATAAATCTTACAACCTGCCTACCGGAAGCCATATCATGCTTGACGAAGGTTCTGAGGTGAAGGCCGGTAAAGTACTGGTGAAAATTCCTCGCGTGTTGGGTAAACTGAAAGATATTACCGGTGGTCTGCCTCGTGTAACCGAATTGTTTGAGGCGCGTAACCCAAGCAACCCTGCCGTGGTTTCTGAAATTGACGGTGTGGTAACAATGGGCGCTGTGAAACGTGGTAACAGAGAAATTATAATCGAAGCAAAAGACGGCGTTACCCGCAAATACCTGGTGCCGCTTACCAGACAGATTCTGGCTCAGGACGGCGACTTTGTAAAAGCCGGTACTTCGCTCAGCGACGGCCAGGTTTCTCCACAGGATATTCTTTCCATCCAGGGTCCGTTTGCAGTACAACAGTACGTTGTAAACGAAATCCAGGAGGTTTATCGCTTACAAGGGGTGAAAATCAACGACAAGCATATCGAAGTGATCGTACGCCAGATGATGCGTAAGGTGAATATTGTGGATCCGGGAGATACACGTTTCCTGGAAGACGACCTGGTAGACAAGTTCGAGTTTGTAGATGAGAACGATTATGTGTACGAGAAGAAAGTGGTAACCGATCCGGGTGATTCTGGCAAACTTCGCGCAGGCCAGATCATTAGCCTTCGCGACCTGAGAGAAGAAAACTCAGTGTTGCGCCGCAATGATAAAAAGCCTGTTGAGTTTAGAGATGCGCAGCCCGCTACTTCAGCGCCGACATTGCTGGGTATTACCAAAGCTTCATTGGGCGTACAAAGCTGGATTTCAGCCGCGTCGTTCCAGGAAACTACGAAAGTACTCTCTTCTGCAGCCATTCACGGTAAAGCAGATGACATGCTCGGACTGAAAGAGAATGTAATCACCGGTCACCATATCCCGGCTGGTACAGGCCTTCGTGAGTTTGAGAATATGATCGTAGGAAGCAAAGAGGAATACGAATTGCTGCAAACGACCCGCGAAGCAATGGCTTTTGACGACGAAGAGTAATTTTTATAGATATTTTTACAAGGAGCAATGATCAAATTGCTCCTTTTTTTATGTAGAAAGTTGGTGATTCATTCATTAACAATTAACTTTTCCTCCCAATTGCGTTAAGCCTTTCATAAGAAGGAGTTGAAGCATTGTTTTTTCTTTATTTGAGTATTATATTGCAGTTTTAAAACTATCTCTGATTTATGAAGCAGGCGTTAATAATTGTGAATGCTTTATTGGTTATTGCGGTGTCGTATTTGTTGTATAAGCAATTTGCAGGAAAGCCGGAGACGGGCATCGTAGCGCGCGAAACGGTCAAAACCAGCGATTCAACCGCAGGGAAATTGCTTTTTGCTTACATGAATATGGATTCTATCCAGAATAAATATGAGCTTGCAAAGGCCGTGACAAACGAGGTGGAAAGGCGGCGCGAAAGCCTGGATGCAGAAATAAACCGGATGCAAAAAGCCCTGCGCAATAAGCTTGAAGGATACCAGCAGCGAGCGGCAACCATGACCGAAGAGCAGGCGGTGGCAGCGCGTGAAGATATGGCGAACAGCGAGCGTGAGATGATGGATAAACGTCAGGCGCTTGCGGATGAATATCAGAACTGGCTGGCTTCTAAAAATATGAGTGTAATCAAGGATATTCAGGATTACCTTAAAAAGTTTAACGCTGATGGCACTTATTCTTTTATCTTCTCTCACGAACCTTTTTTCTATTATACGGATACAGCGTATGATATCACAAGCGAAGTAGTGAAAGGTTTAAATGAACAGTATAAGGCTAAAAAGAGAAAGTAATTAGAAAGCCTTTACAAGGCCCACTCCACAATGCTGTTTTCCCATTCTTTTTTGTAAGGAACGTTTACACGGATATAATTGTCAGTGTATCCCTCCATCATGCCCTGAGTGGCCGCTCCGCCGGCTTGCGGATTTTTAATATGATTTTCAAAAAGCACTTTACGTGTTTGGCCGGCGTGTTGCGCTTCGAAATATTGCATTTTCATGTAGGATAAATTGCGAAGCGTTTTATTTCGTTCATGCCTGATGTTCACCGGAACCACGGGGCTTAACGAAAGCGCGTGCGTATTATCCCGCTCAGAATAGGTAAAAACGTGCAGGTAAGAAATATCTAATCCGTGCAAAAAGTCGTAGGTCTCCTGGAAATCAGCATCGGTTTCCCCGGGAAATCCCACGATCACGTCAACACCGATAGCGCAATGCGGCATCAGGGTTTTGATCAACCCCACACGTTCAGCATAAAGCTCCCGCTTATAACGCCGGCGCATCATACCCAGCATTTTATTGCTGCCGCTTTGCAGCGGAATATGAAAATGGGGCATGAACTTTTGGCTATTGGCTACAAACTCCACGATTTCGTTGGTCAGCAGGTTGGGTTCAATAGAGGAAATACGAAAACGCTCAATGCCCTCGACAGCGTCCAGGTCTTTTATCAGCGCAAAAAAGTTTTCTTCCCGCGTATGGATCGACACGGGCGCATTTCCATTAGGGCCTTTACCAAAATCGCCCAGGTTAATACCGGTCAACACAATTTCCTTTGCCCCGTTCGCGGCCAGGTTTTCAGCGCTCTTCACCACATTGGCGATACTGTCGCTGCGGCTCTTTCCGCGGGCCATGGGAATGGTGCAAAATGAGCAATTGTAGTCGCAGCCATCCTGCACTTTTAAAAAGGTACGCGTGCGGTCACCCAGTGAAAAAGAAGTATTGAAACCCGTGACTTCTTCAATATCACAGCTGCAAATTTTGGCCGAATCGCCTTTAGCAATTTCTTTGATATGCCGCGTAATATTGAATTTCTCAGCCGCGCCCAATACAAGGTCGACACCCGGAATATCGGCTATTTCCTGCGGCTTTAACTGCGCATAGCAACCGGTTATTACTACAATGCTTTCGGGAGCTTTGCGTTGAATGCGGCGCACCAGCTGGCGGCATTCTTTGTCGGCGTTTTCCGTAACGGAGCAGGTATTAATCACGTAAACATCAGCTATTTCAGTAAAACCTTTTTTCACAAAACCCTCATTTTCCATCAATCTTGAAATAGAAGAAGTTTCAGAGTAATTCAGTTTACATCCTAAAGTGTGAAAAGCTACTGATTTTGCGTCCTGCATAAGTTTGCAAAGGTAGTTTTTTTGGAGGAATGGGCAATAAGAAGCGATGGATGCGCTGTAGCCAATCTTCCTGCATGTTTAATAAGCTTTTAACTTCCAACCCGTGTTTTTGACGGAAGCGTTGTTAAGCGTCGGCTGTCTCCGAAATTCAGGCATGCCATCGGAGTATGCCGAAACCGTCGCACCGCCGGGGGGAAGCCATCGTGACTTACCGAAACAATGCCACAGCTTGCAATGTCACTCTTCCGACTTCCGGTCTTTCCGACCCCGGACTTCCCGCCTTCCCTTATATCAATTACATTTGCTTCACATATGCGAATGCTACGTTTCTTATTCAGTATTTATGCCGCCATCATTTTTGTGGCGACGATGCTGCTGATTTTTCCATTTGTAGTCATCGCGAGTTTTTTTGGCAGGATCCGTGGCGGCAACATGATTTATCGTTTATGTGTTTTTTGGGCTGATCTCTGGTTCGCCGCAGTTTTTATTTCCGTCAGAAAAAAAATGGAAGCGCCTTTTGACCCTGATAAAAAGCATATCATCGTTGCCAACCACATCTCTTATTTAGATATTCCTATGCTGGTGAAAGTGTTTAGAAAACCTTTGCGCCCTTTAGGAAAAATAGAAATGACCAGAATCCCGGTTTTTGGGTTTATTTATAAATATGCTATTGTGACCGTAGATCGAAGTGATGCCCGGCACCGGGCGCTGAGCCTGCGTTTGCTTCGCTCGATATTGAGTAAAGGGATTTCGATTTTTGTTTTTCCTGAAGGCACTTTTAACGAAACCGGCGCTCCGCTCAAATCATTCTATAATGGCGCTTTTAAGCTGGCTGTTGAGACACAAACGCCTGTCCAGCCTGTTTTATTTCTTGACACTTTTGTGCGTATGCATTATGGTTCCATTTTTTCCCTGAATCCCGGCAAATGCAGGGTTGTGTATTTGAAAGAAATTGCTGTGGAAGGCTTGGCGGTGGAAGCATTGAAAGAAAAGGTGTTTGAACAAATGAAAGATGCGGCAATCCGGCACAACGCACCCTGGATTTCAAATCTGTAAGTTAAATTGCACCCATGTCCGAGGTTATGGAATTATATCAGCCGACAGGCCGGAAATTTTTTGCAGAGGTCATTATCCCGTTGGCGTTGCCACTCAACTACACCTGGTTGGTGCCCGATCACTTATTGCAATCGATAAGTCCGGGTTGCCGCGTAGAGGTGAACCTGGGGCGCAGCAAACGTTATGCGGGCGTTGTGAAAAGAGTACACCACGAAGCGCCGGAGTTTTTTGAACCGAAACAAATATTGAATGTGCTCGATGTGGAGCCGGTGGTCTATGAACACCAGTTACAACTCTGGCAATGGATGGCGGGCTATTATATGTGTAGTGAAGGCGAAGTGATGGCAGCGGCGCTTCCGGCTCATTTTAAATTGAGCAGCGAAACCACCCTTGTGTTTAATGAAGAAGCGGGCAACGATTTCACTGATCTGGATAATGAAGAATACCTGGTGGCAGAAGCGCTGCTTATCCGAAAAGAACTGAAGCTCGCCGAAGTGCAGCAAATACTGGATGCTTCTCATGTGTATCCCATTATCAACAACCTCATACATAAACGCATCTGTTATGTTTGGGAAGCCTTGAAAGAAACCTATACGCCCAAAAAAGAAACCTATGTGTTGTTACACCCGGATTATAATAATGACGCGGCGTTGGAGGATTTATTGAACGAAGATAAACGGTTGCAGAAAGCCGGTAAGCAAATGGAGCTTTTGCTGGCTTATCTTCATTTTCAAAAAACCGATGGAGCCATTACCAAAAGAGCGCTGCTTAAAAAAGCCGGCGCCAGCGAGGCGCAGTTTAAGGGTTTGGTGGATAAAGGTCTCCTGATAGCAGATAAGCGCACGGTGGATCGCATTCAGCAGTCAGCGAAAAACATTCAGATCCATTTTGAGCTGTCACCCGCTCAGGACAAGGCTTTCAGCGAGATAAACAGTTGTTTCGAAGAAAAAAGCATTTGCCTGCTGCACGGCGTTACCTCGAGTGGTAAAACAGAAATTTATATCCGGCAGATTGAAAATTATATCCGCAGCGGGCGGCAGGTGCTTTATATGTTGCCTGAAATTGCGCTTACATCGCAAACTATTCGCCGCTTGCAAAAACATTTTGGCGGGCATATCGGAGTGTATCATTCCAAATTTTCGCAAAATGAAAGAATAGAAATTTGGAATAAAGTGAAGAATGGCGAGCTGAAAGTATTGCTGGGCGCTCGTTCTGCCATGTTCCTGCCTTTTGGCAACCTTGGATTGATTATATGCGATGAAGAACACGATGCGTCATACAAGCAGATGGAGCCTGCGCCGCGCTATCACGCGCGCGATGCAGCCATCTTTATGTCGTCGCTTTTTGATGATTGTAAAGTGCTGCTCGGGAGCGCCACGCCTTCGTTAGAATCTTATTTCAATGCGGAGAAAGGAAAGTATGGCCTTGTGAAATTGACACAACGATTTGGAGACGTGGAAATGCCGTCGATCGAGATGATTGACACCAGGAAATTCCGGTTTAAAAGCGAAGGCGACCTGATGCTGACGCCTCCGCTACGAGAAGCCATCCAGCTTTCACTGGATCATAAAAAGCAGGTCATCCTTTTCCAAAACCGGCGTGGCTATACGCCTTACCAGCGCTGTGGCGTATGTGGGTGGGTGCCGCAATGCAAATTTTGCGACGTATCGCTCACCTTTCATAAATATAAGAATCAACTGGCCTGTCATTATTGCGGAACGAGCTATCCGCCAGCCCATACCTGTGCCGCTTGCGGCAGTCACGATTTTGTGCACCGCCAGTTTGGAACAGAGCGCATTGAAGAATTGCTGCAGGAGTTTTTCCCTGAGGCTAAGATCGGGCGTATGGATTTAGATTCGGTTCGTGGAAAACATGCGCATGACCAATTGATTCAAACATTTGAACAACAGAAAATAGACGTGTTGATTGGAACGCAGATGGTGGTAAAAGGGCTCGATTTCGAACATGTGGACCTGGTGGGTATTTTAGATGCCGATGGCATTTTATCATTTGCGGATTTCAGGGTCAACGAGAGAGCCTTTCAATTAATGGAACAGGTGAGTGGGCGCGCTGGCAGAAAGCATGGTAAGGGTACAGTGCTCGTGCAAACGGCGCAGCCTGTACATCCGGTCCTGCAACATGTTCAGCAGCATGATTACCATTCGCTTTATCAGGAAGAAATAGAAAGGCGCGAACAGTTTTTTTATCCTCCCTTTTCGCGTTTGATTAAACTAACTTTCAAAAATAAAATTCAAAATGTGGTTCAGGATGCGGCGCAGCTTTTTGCCAACATGATGTCGAACCGCTACCGAGAAAATCTTACCGGCCCTGCCGAACCGGTTGTCAATCGCGTTAGGAACCAGTTTCTGATGGAGTTGCTTTTTAAACTTCCGAGAAATAGAACGATGTTGGAACAATGTAAAAAGGACATCCTCCATCATATCGCGTTACTGCATCAGGAAAAACGATACAAATCAGTTGTCGTGATCTGCGACGTTGATGGCATTTAGAAATATTTTCTGCTGTTTTATTTTATTTTCAGTTGAATCACCGGCACACCATCGTTCATCGCTGCAACGTTTTTAGGAAGTAATATTTCAGTTTTGCCTTCTGTGGTTTTTTTAAAACGGATGGGCATTTTTGTATCGAGCATATGACACGAAACAATATTGTCAAAGTCTATCGGTAATACCAACTGCGTTTCTTTGAGTGGCTTTACAATCGATGCAAAAACAAAGCGATCGCCATTACTGATTTTTTGCGTGAGCCGGATTTCGGATGGCGGTTTAATATCAATGATGGGTTGCGCTCCATATACCGCATCTCCGTTGGCAGCCATCCATCCGCCCATTTCCCGAAGCCGCCTAACCGCCATTGCGGGAAAAGTGCCATCCGGTTTTGGCCCGATATTAAGCAAATAATTGCCACCCTTTGAAACATTGCCAACGAGATAGCCGATCATTTCTGCCGCAGATTTCCAATTGTAATCTTTCGCGTGCCAACCCCAGGAGTGAACCATGGTAGCCGGTGTTTGCCAGGGGCGTTGTTGCAGTTCAGTCGGATAAGCGTTATCCATCATTTCCAGAAAGTCAATGTCATTTCCGGGGTTCAACCAGGAAATACGGCCGTTAATCAATGTTTTCGGGCTTTTGGCTCTGATGAGTGCGATTAACTCGTCTCGGCGTTTATCTGAAATAAAAAGTTTTTCCTGCTCGTCGCCCCAGGTATCAAACCAGAAGAGATCGGGTTGATATCGGTCTATTAATTCAGTTACTTGCGGCAGGCATTTTTCCCGCCAGTAGGTTTCAAATTGCGCATCGGTTTTCTGCGGTGTCCAGTGGGGTGTGGCGCCGCCCGGATGATCCCAATCTTCGCAGTGCGAGTAATAAAACCCATATTTTAACCCGTATTTCTTGCAGGCTTGGGCAAGCGCTCCCAACAGGTCTTTTTTATAAGGAGTGCTGGCGATATCATAGTTGGAAACTTTTGAATCCCATAACGCAAAACCGTCGTGATGCTTCGCCGTAATCACAAAATATTTCATGCCGGCGCGCTTCGCTTCCAGTATCCATGCATCGGCATCAAACCCCGTCGGGTTAAATTCTTTGACTAATGAGCGGTAATAATTTTTCGGAACTTCCAGCCTTTGCTGAATCCATTCGGCATACCAGCTTTTCCCATTTTTAAAACTGGTATCTGGCAGCGTATGTCCGTTGTAACTCCCGCCCAGTACGCTATACAATCCCCAATGAATAAACATGCCAAATTTGGCTTCTTTAAACCAGTCGGCACGATGGGCGCTTCCCGTGAGCTGCGCTGTTGTTGCGGTAGAGACAAGCAAGGCCGCCGCCAGGGCAGCCATTTTAAAATGTTTCATTAAATTATTCATAACCGTTTTCGATAATGATGGTTTGACCTTTTTTCATCATGATGGAAATAATTCCTTTTTCCGATAAATTAAATGAGGAACGCGGAACGCTCCTGGAGAGCCATGTTTTAAAAGGAAGTTTAATTTTTAGTAAACCGCCTTTTTCAGAAAAGACTTTTACGCTGGAAGGAACGCCGTTTTCTTTCCTGCCGGAAATAACGAAAGCGCCTTCCGTTCTAAGGTTCTGAAAGGAGACGTCGTTCCAGTCTTTTGGAACTGCCGGAAAAACTTCAATATAACCTTTCCTGCTTTGTAAAAGTAATTCATGCACGCCCTGCGCAAAAGCAAAATTTCCTTCCAATGTAAATGGCCGGTAAGTAAAGCCCGAATATTCGCCGCCTTTCTGGTCGCCGTTTAAATGAAAACTGTTCGGTGAGCAAAAATTGGAAGCAAAGATACGCAGCTGCTGGGCGGCTTTGTCTGCTTTATAAGCGCGGGCGTAAAGGCTCGCCATCCAACTGAAGGAATAACCGCACCAGGCGCGTGTTCCGAGTTTTTCTATTTGGGTGAGCGATCGGTCAATGATCGGTTTATCTTTTTCATTGTTTACGTCCAACAGCGCCATAGGATAGATGGCCATATAAGGAGAAAGGTGGCGATGCGATGCTGAATTGTTTTCGCCCGGCGCTACCATCAATCCGCCAGAGCCGGTCGCGAAATCGGGCAGCTGTTTTGATATTTGCTGCCAATGGGCGGCTTCTGTTTTTTTATTCATGGCAACAGCAACGTCGCTTGCGGCGTCAAATAAAAATTTCACGAGCGCCAGATCAAAATTGGTCCAATCTAAAAACCAGGCGTTGATATTATTATCGTTATATTCCGGACTGGAACTCAGCGGCAACCTGCGTTTGCCGTTTTCCATGCGCGTAATGTTTTCAATATAAGTCGCCACATCGTGTATATAAGGATAGGCTTTTGTTTTCAGAAAAGCGTCATCCATACCATATTTCCATTGCCAGTAAAAATGCTGCGCACACCAGGCGCCGACAGTTGGACTGAGCGAGTATTGAATCCATCCGCCCATGGGATCGCCGCTCAAGGTAGCAACACCCGGCGTGTTAAGCCCTTCCACACCAAAATAATGTTTTGTGTAGGCTTTATTCTTCGCTCTCTGGTTCCAAAGCCAATTGATATAGCTTTCACCTTCCTTTAATCGGTTGCCGGTATATGCAGGCCAGTAGCTCAATTGGGTGTTGAGGTCGTTATGGAAATCTCCTTTCCACGGTGGCAGGCTTCCGTTATCCGCTGTCCACACGGCTTGCAATGTGATTGCAGGAGCGGTAGGGCGGGAGGCTGCGCCCAGTTTGTACATTTCAAGGTAATATTGCTTTTCAATCAGCGAATCGGGCAGGCTGATCGACGATTGCGCCCAATATCTTTTCCACCATTGCTGGTGCGAGGGCCACGCGGTAGGTTCTTTTGATAATGTGTTTAAAGCAGGCAGGCTTGCAGGCTTATCGCTTTCTATGGCCCAACTGCCAATAATTCTATCCTTCGAAAATTTTTTCCATTGAATCTTTACTTCGTAAAAATGGCCATCGTAGGTGGGTTGGCGGTAGTGAATGAATTGAGCGGTTTTTGTCACCGTTCCTTTTGCATAACCTAATTTTTCAAGCCCTTCGCCAGCGTGGCTGTTATCGTTTTCGCGATTGATTTTGCCACTGTTGTAATTGTGCACGATCAGACGCGGCATCAATGATGTTGACGCATTTATTGTTGATGGAATATTTTCAAAAGAAAAATAACCGACGTTGTCAGTGGCGTGTATATAGCATTTAAATACAAGGCCGTTTTTAAACCGGACCGTGTTTAAACCCGTGCTGATATCGAGCACATTTGACACGACGCTTCCCAAACTACTGATATCAAATTCCATCGCCGCCGCGGGAAGTTTGGTAGGGTAGGGCGTAGCATCGTATGGCCGGTCACCCAATTTCTGAACCGGGGCATAATCCTTTTTTAACACTTGTTGTGTTACCCATTTGAAGTTAAAACCGGAAAGGTCTAAAGCCTTTCTTTCATCCCAAAGGTCAGCCCTGTCGAGTGAAAGCCGGAGCCTGCCTTGTTTTTGCCAAACCAATGCGCCAAGCATGCCATTGCCCAAGGGGATGGCTTCGTCCCAGCGTGTTGCAAGTTTTTCGAACTGTAAATTATGACGCTGTGCCGGTTGAGCCCATGTCTTAAAAAAGGTGCTACTTGTAATGAGAAATAAAAATGAAACGATGCCCGTTTTTAAAATCATTTAATGTTTAGTTTAATGTTCAATGTTTGCTGGCCGCGAATGACCACCAGCTCAAGTGTTGAACTAAAGTTTTTTAATTTATTATAAATGGTAAAAAGGCTTTCGATATTTTTAACAGCCGTGCCGTTGGCCGTTCTGATGACATCATTGGGTTGAAGCGAGGATGCGGCAAGCAGCTTGTTGCCGGTCTGAACAACGATTACGCCGGTTTCGTCGGGAAGGCCGAATGCGGAACGATCGCCAAGGCCATTCACGGATTTAATCCATCCGCCCAGGAAAGAAACAGTTTGATCAGCAGCTGCTTTTTCAGATGATATAAGAAGTTCCGGCAGCTGCGGATGCTGAGCGATTTTTTTTAATGCTGGCTTCTGCACGCCAAAGCTATCCATCCGGAAATTTTTAAATCCGATTTTGAGCGCCGGCGAATTTGCTGCGACGTTGAAGTTTCCCTTTGTCGGATCGACAAATAACGGGTCTCCGAACACGCTGTTGGAATCTGTGCCATTTTTGCGCGCCGCCAGTAGCGCTGTTTCAGTGAGGAAAAGATTCTGGTCAATCGCGTTTCCCCAGTCGGCGACGCCGATTGGTGCATAAGGTTGCATCACAATATTATGCCTGAAGACATCGCCACTGTTTTTAAACCATACATGTGGATGAAAGGTATTATTGACCATTATATTATTTTCCGCCTTCCGGTAAAAGCCCTCTCGGAATTTTAATCCACCATTTAAAAACAGATTATTATAGATAAAATAATTCGACGAACCGTCGTCCAAATCTACATCCCAGCCGTGGTCGCAGCGCCAGCGGTTATCGTGGATGACCGTTGTTTCTTGTGCATCAAGCAAAATAAGTTCAGGATGCAGGGCTACAAGGCTATCCATATATTTTCTTCGCGGCGCCCAGAAACGGTCTCTTCCCCAGGAATTAAAAGAGCCGTGATCGCCGGTTTCCAAAACAGTATTAAACACATCGTTGTAGGAAATGACGTGGCCGCCAAAACAGCCATCCCCAATATTGATACCCGCGCGGGGCACATTATAGATGCTGTTTCGGCTTACAGTAATGGCTGCTGAAACTTCTATTTGCACACCTGTTGCCTGCTTTTCAATTTGACCTAAATCGTGCAGCAAATTGTTATCAACCAGGCAGCGTTGAGGGTAATTGTTATTTTTCGGGCCGGGCGTTTTGTCAAGCGCAGGATACGGTACATAATTCGGATAGCCAAATGAAGGGCTTCGAACCGCATTCATATCACCAATAAAGGAAATAGCGTTTGCGCCAATATTGTAGATATGACAACCTTGTACCTTATTTGTTTTGTTGTAATTACTGAAAACGATGGCATTGCCTCCGAGCCCTTCAAAAGTGCAATCCGATACTTCGCATTGCTCCGTGCCGTCGAAGAGCAAGGCTCCGCCACGATAAAATGTCCAATCGCTGCGCAGCAACGGTTCTTTGGTTTCCATAAAACTGCGCTCATTGTGCGTAAAACGCAAACCGGAGAAGACAATATTTGTTAAAGGGTTGTCCGCTTCGCCCGACAAGATGAAACTTTCTTTTAATTGCGAGACTTCAATTTTTGCATTTGTTATATCTGTATTTGCCGGCGGGTAGAAATAAAGTACATGCTCCTTTTTGTCATGAAACCATTCGCCAGGCGCATCAAGTTCTTCAAAAATATTTTCTACAAACCGCATTTTTTTATGCATAGGGCTTGGACGGTTATTTTGCCAGCCGCCTTCCAGCTTCAACGCGCCTTTTTCATCAACGCCGGTGATGCGATAATGAAATCCGCCCCATTCGCCGGCATGCAAAGCATGTACATAGCCGCCTCTGGGATCTTTCCATTTTTGAACGCGCTCCGGATCAATGGCGTCCGCTGCCGTGCCATTGAATACTCGCGCCGTGGTGTCAAAATTGGGATAGCGCGCCAACACCTGTAATACATCATTGCAAAACATTCTTTCAAATGTCAAACCTTCATCAACCCGAGCCATATAAATACCATTTTTAAAAGGCTCCCAGTTAAGCTTTAGGCGCTTTCCACCGCTGATGGTGACCTCGCCTGCAGATGTGTTTTTGATGACCAGCGACTTCGGCTGAAAATCTGCGGCATTCAGATGAATGGTATTGTTGAGATAATAAAGGCCCGCATCAATATTGATGACAACAGCGCCACGAAGTGTTTTCGCATAGTCTGTGGCGCGTTCAATAGAAACAAATGGATCAGCCTTTGTGCCGCGGCCCTGATTTGTTCCCTTCAAAGAAACAAACAAATGATGTTGCGCCTGCAAATTGTTACAGCAGGTAATAAGAAAAATGAGTAAAAAAAAGTTCCTGTTGATGTTGATCGGGCGCATGTGTAAAAATTATTTGAGGCTTGGCGTTTACTTTTTAATTTCAAGGAAAAGTTTTTGCAATTCGGCGGCCTTGTCAGGATAGCGGGATATCACATTTGTTTTTTCTGATAAGTCGCTGTTGAGGTCATAAAGCTGCTCATTTACTTTACCGTAGGCCGGAATATATTTCCACCCGTTTTTAACGATAGCCCTGCTCTCTCCATACCCCTCTTCGATCATCACGCTGCGCCCGCTCTTATTTTTTCCCGTGAAGGTGGCCAAAAGGTTTTCGCTGTCCCGCGCTTCTCCGTCCGGCACCGGGATTTGAAAATACGCGGCAAATGAAGCCAACAGGTCGATCTGGTTCACCATAGCGTCGCTCGTGCCGGGCTTTATTTTACCCGGCCATGAAATGATAAAAGGCACTCGGGTACCACCTTCATAAATACTGGTTTTCCAACCGCGAAAAGGTCCGGCCGGCCTGTGGTTGCCGTTCTTTTGCTCTGCTTCGTCCGCGTAGCCGTCGTCCAAAACGGGGCCGTTGTCACTACTAAAAACTATTACGGTGTTTTTGTCAAGTTTCAGATTTTTGAGTTGCTGCATCAATTCGCCCACGGCCCAATCCATTTCCAGGATTGCATCTCCCCTAAAACCTAAAGCGCTTTTCCCTTTGAACATTGTTGCCGGCATGCGCGGAACATGAATGCCGTGCCAGGCGAGGTAAAGAAAGAAAGGCCGCTGCTGGTTTTTATCAATAAAGGTTTTAGCCTTTTCCAAAAAAGTAGGCGCCAGCTCTTCGTCTACCCAACGCGCTTGTTGCCCGCCACTCATATAACCGATCCTGCCGATACCGTTTACGATGGTTTGATTGTGCCCTACCGAGGCCTTCAACTTCAGGAGTTCAGGGTGTTCTTTTCCCGTAGGATCGTTGCCTATTTTTTGTCGGTAATTGACCTGTATCGTGTCGTCCGCTTCAAGTCCTACGGCTTTTCCATTTTCCATAAAGATCGTTGGCACCCGATCGGCGGTGGCAGGGAATATATAAGAATAATCAAACCCTACTTCGTTGGGGCCCGGCTTGATGGTCTCATTCCAGTTTTTTGCTACTTCGCTCCCCAGGCCCAAATGCCATTTGCCCACCAAGCCGGTTGTGTAGCCCGCCTGCTTAAACACTTTTGGTAAGGTGATCTTATCGGTAGGAATGATAAGGGGCGCGTCGCCTGTCAAAATATTGTGGCCTTTCTCCCGCCAGGGATAAACGCCGGTCATTAAAGCGTACCTGGAGGGCGTGCAGGTGGCCGAAGTGCAGTGGCCGTTCGTAAAGCGCAATCCGTTTTTAGCGATGGCATCCACCTGGGGCGTAGTAACCGCCTGAGCGCCGTAACAGCTTAGATCGCCGTAGCCCAGGTCATCAATATAAATAACGATAACATTCGGTTTGTCATTCTTCTTTTGAGCGGCAAGCGGCAGCAATTGTAAAACAAACCCTGTTAGCAATAAAATTTTTTTTAGCGAAGTCATATGTCGAAAATATAAATGAAGTAAAGCTGAGTAAGTTAGTATTTTTATAGAGACATTACAGATGCAATCGTTTGCACGTTGTGACGTGAAATTTTATAAAACATATGCACATAGAAATCATTCGCGATTACTGTCTTTCAAAAAAAGACGTAGAAGAGGTCTTACCCTTTGGGCCGGAAACACTCGTTTATAAAGTTAATGGAAAGATTTTTTTGCTGATGGGTATGGATGCCGACCCTTTATCTTTTAATGTGAAATGTGATCCCGACCTGGCTTTGGAGCTAAGGGAAAATTATGATTGTGTGCAGCCCGGATATCATATGAATAAGAAGCATTGGAACACGATCGTGGTCGATGGTTCTATGCCGGCCCCGGATCTGAAAAAATGGATAGATCATTCTTATGATCTCGTAGCTAAGAAATCAAAAAGAAAATCTTAATCAAAAAGATCGGACGAAAGATAACGGTCGCCCCGGTCGCAGATAATGCAAACAATCACGCCGCTTTCCAGTTGTTTTGAAAGCTCAACTGCCGCGTGAACTGCACCACCGCTGCTCATGCCCGCAAAAATAGCTTCTTCCCGCGCCAGGCGTTTTGCCATAGTACGCGCATCCTGCTCGTCTAACTCAATGATTTGATCAACGCGGCTTTTATCAAATATTTTAGGAAGATAAGCCGCCGGCCATTTCCTGATGCCGGGAATACTGGAATTATCAGTTGGTTGGCAACCGACAATTTGAATGGCAGGGTTAAATTCTTTGAGCGATTTGGATACACCCATGATGGTGCCGGTAGTGCCCATAGAAGAAACAAAATGCGTAACCGAGCCTTTTGTGTCGCGCCATATTTCCGGGCCCGTCGTTTTATAGTGCATGCCCGGGTTATCAGGATTTGCAAACTGGTTGAGCATTAAATACCCGGCTTGTTTTAGTTTTTCGTTGGCGTAGTCGATCGAGCCTTCCATCCCTCTGTCTTTAGCTGTGAGGGTGACTTTGGCGCCATAGGCCTGCATGGTTAGCACGCGTTCGCGGGTGGCGCTTTCGGGCATTACCAGTTCTATTTCAATATCAAATAGATTGGCGATCATGGCAAGAGCAATACCCGTGTTCCCACTGGTCGCTTCGATAAGCCTTGTGCCTGGCTTGATGTCGCCGCGATCGATAGCGCCCTTGATCATGCCATAAGCTGCACGGTCTTTCACACTTCCGCCCGGATTATTTCCTTCAAGTTTGGCAAATATTTGAACCTTGTCGTTTATTGCGATTTTATTGAGTTCCACCAGCGGTGTGTTGCCTATCTGATCCAGTATTCCAGCCATATTCGTTTTTTTGGGTCGTTCAAAGATAACGGTTGATTTTTTTAGATGTTGCGCCTTCGTTTTAATGTTGTGTTATGCCATCAGCTCTCCCCTTTCTGATAAAAATGAAATTTTATAATGAACGTTTCATCTGTTTAAAAACTATATTTACAGCGATGAAAGCGCAACAGTTTAACATAACAGCAGAAATATTAGAATCGTTCAAAAATATTGTCGGAAAGGATCAATTTTTTGTCGACGACGAGTCGCTGACGCAATACGCCCACGACGAAACGGAAACCCTGAGTTTTAAACCTCATGTGGTTTTAAAGCCCGGCAGCGCTGGGGAAATCAGCGAAATTTTAAAGATCTGTAATGAATTTCATATTCCGGTGACGCCGAGAGGTGCTGGTACGGGATTGAGCGGCGGAGCGCTGCCTCATTTGGGCGGAGTGGTCATTTCTACCGAAAAGCTAAATAAGATACTGGACATCGACGAGCGCAATTTGCAGGTAACTACCGAACCGGGCGTTATCACTGAAGTGCTGCAAAGCACCGTGGCTGAAAAGGGGTTGTTTTACCCGCCCGACCCTGCGAGTAAAGGCTCTTGTTTTATCGGCGGTAATATTTCAGAAAACAGCGGCGGCCCGCGCGCTGTAAAATATGGCGTGGTAAAGGATTATGTTTTGAACCTGGAAGTGGTTTTACCGACAGGAGAGATCATCTGGACGGGCGCCAACGTTTTGAAAAATGCCACAGGATATAATATTACACAATTGATTGTCGGAAGCGAAGGCACTTTGGGCATTGTAACAAAAATCGTTTTAAGACTGATCCCGCTTCCCAAATATGACTTGCTAATTCTGGCGCCCTTCGCCAGTCTTGAAAAAGCTTGTGAAGCGGTTAGCGCCATCTTTAGAGCGGGATACACGCCCAGTGCACTGGAGTTGATGGAGATTGATGCATTGAAAATTGTGAGCAATATGGTGGACAGTCATTCTGTTCCGGTGAATGACGATATCGAGGCGCATTTGCTGATAGAAGTGGATGGGAATGATACCGAAGTATTGTTTAAAGAAATGGAACAAATAGCTGCGGTGTTGGAGCAATACGAGGCAGGAGAGTTGCTGTTTGCAGAGGATGCGCAGCAGAAAGAAGAACTTTGGAAACTGCGGCGCAAGGTGGCGGAATATGTTAAAATGGTGGGATATACAATAGAAGAAGATGCGGTTGTGCCCCGGGCCGAATTGCCCAGGCTTATCAAAGGGCTTAAAGCGCTCGGCCGGCAGTATGCTTTTGATGTAGTTGCCTACGGCCACGCCGGCGATGGCAACCTGCATATCCGGATCAAAAAAGAAAGTGTCGCAGATAGTTATCAAAATCCGGAAATGGATAAAATTATCCGCGAGCTTTTTTTATTGGTGAAAGATTTGGGCGGAACGATCAGTGGCGAACACGGCATTGGGCTGATACAAAAAGGATTTATGGATATTGTGTTTGAAGAGCGCCAGTTGCAGATCATGAGAGATATCAAAAAAGTGTTTGATCCTCATGGCATATTAAACCGGGGTAAGATTTTTGATTAGCCACAGTGGCAACCCTTGGAGATTAAATATTAATTTTACCACGAAAGCAATAAAAATAGTTGAGATGAACAGAAGCATTTTTGTAGGGTGTGTCTTGTTGACTTTAACGATATCCAATGCGGTTTTTGCGCAGGACGATGAAGTAAAAGTTCGCAATGCCAATGAAGATCCTGAGCCTATTGAAGAAAAAGGGTTTAAAAAACATAATCTTTTTACCGGTGGCGGTGTTACGGCGTCTTTCTTTTCCGGCGGTTCTGTGTTGGGGGCCAGTCCGGTGCTTGGCTACAAGCTCAACGATTATTTCGATGCCGGTGTGGTGTTGAATTATGTGTACAATGGATCGCGCGATGTTTATGAATATAACGATAAGTTGAGGCAGCATGTGTTCGGGCCTGGTGTTTTTGCACGTGCCTTCCCGGTGCCGTTCCTGTTTGCGCAGGCTCAGCTCGAACATAATTTTACAAATATCAATTACACGGGTTCCGGCTCTGCCCGCCCTGATGATAAGTATCGCGCCAGCGCTACCTCGTTGCTTTTGGGCGGCGGATTGTCTACCGGCCGGCAAAAGGGAGGAACGACCTTTTTTTATTTTTCAGTATTGGCCGATGTTTTAAAAGACGCGAACAGCCCTTATGTTGATGTGTCTTTCGATCCCAACAGCGGTGCGCGTCGCGTGCAGATCGTGCCCGTCATTAGAGCGGGTGTCAACGTGGGGTTATTTCAAAAAAGATATGGTGTTTACGACAATGATTATTGATACTTTATAATAAGGCGCTATGGGAGTACTTAAACAATTAGCCGAATATTTATTCCTGAAGAAAAAGGACCCGAACCGGCCGAAAAGCAGCTGGGTAGGTTATATGCACAATATCAACAGGATCAGCATTTTCCTGTTTATTATCTGCCTGATTATTTTGGCGATAAAATTACTGCGTAGCTGAGGCGATGATGATAGCCGCTGCCTTCTCAGATGCCGCGCCTGCCGCGCTTAGCTTTGATTTCAATTCTTGATAATCGCTCTTTATCTGCTGCTTTTTTTCCGCATTGTTGAGTAAAAGACCGAGCTCGCCGGTGAGGTTTTTTACATTCATTTCGTCCTGGATCAGTTCCTTCACCACTTCCTTATCCATGATCAGGTTCACCAGGGAAATATATTTGATGTTGATTACGCGTTTCGCAATTTGGTAACTGATGGCTGAGCCTTTATAACAAACCACTTCCGGAACTTCGAACAGCGCTGTTTCTAAAGTGGCTGTTCCAGAGGTAACTAGCGCTGCAGTGGATTGCAAAAGCAAATCGTAAGTGCGGTTGTTAACGATGCTTACATTTGGATAAGGACTTGTAAAGGTTTGATAAAAAGAGTGGTCTAAAGAAGGCGCCTGCGCGATCACGAATTGATGATCGGGAAAAGCTTTACTTACTTCCAGCATCACCGGCAGTTTTTTTTCAATTTCCTGCTTGCGGCTTCCGGGAAGCAATGCTACCACCGGCTTTTGATTGACCGACCCGCTGGCGTCCCTGATCAATAGTTCATTATCGGCCGTTTGTTTTTTGGCTATCTCTTCCAACAGGGGATGGCCGACATAGGTTACGTCCCAATCCCATTTGTTTTTAAAATAATCTTTTTCGAAAGGTAAAATGACCAGCATTTTATCAATGCATTGCTTCATCATTTTTACACGGTTCTCTTTCCATGCCCAAACCTGTGGTGAAATATAATACACTACTTTAATACCCTGCTGTTTCGCCCATTTGGCCATGCGCAGGTTAAAACCTGGATAGTCGATCAAGACCAACACATCGGGTTTGAAGCGCAGGATGTCTTCTTTACAAAACTTAAGGTTTTTAAGAATGGTACCCAGATTTTTGACTACTTCAATAAAACCCATAAAAGCCAGCTCGCGATAGTGCTTGACTAAGGCGCCGCCAGCGGCTGCCATCTTATCGCCGCCCCAGCAGCGAATAAGGCATTGAGGATCCTTTCCTTTTATGGCCGCGATCAGGTTGCCGCCATGCAGGTCGCCAGATGCTTCGCCCGCTATGATGTAATATTTATTGATAGTAATTGCTTTTTAAAAGTGGCCGTTCAAAATTCTAAGTTATTGTGACTTCGGCATTGATTTTTTTACAATTTTTTTGATTGGTTTTTTGACAGTGCGGTCGGGTTTTTCTTTCCACTGCTTTTCCAGTTTTTTCTTCAAAGCATAATCGGTCAAATCAAATTCGACAGGCACAATGCTCACGTAATTATTGGCCAGCGCCCAGACATCGCTGTCACGCGCATTATCAAAGTTGACAAACTCTCCTGTGAGCCAATAGTATTTTTTGCCACTGGGATCTTTCCGCTCTAAAAAACTCTCTTTATATTTTGCGTAAGCCTGTTTACAAATTTTATATCCTTTGATTTCAGATAACGGGAAATCAGGGATGTTTACGTTTAATAAAATATGTTTGGAAAGTTTGTCCTTCAGCATTTTTTCTGTCACCAGGCGCGCATAGTGTTGCGCTGCGGAAAAGTCGGCGTGCACACTGTAGTTCATCAACGAAAAGCCAACGGCCGGGATATTTTCAATCGCTGCTTCCATCGCTGCGGACATGGTTCCGGAGTAGATCACGTTTATACTGTGGTTCGGACCGTGGTTAATGCCGCTCAAACATAAGTCGGGCTTGCGGTGCAAAACCTTATCTACAGCGAGTTTTACGCAATCTACCGGGGTTCCTGAACAGGAGTATGCATCTATTTCGGGAAATAACTCGGTTTTTTGTAATCGGAGCGGATGCCCGATGGTTATAGCGTGCCCCATGCCCGATTGCGGTTTGTCAGGGGCCACGATCACCACTTGCCCCAGGTCTTTCACCGCTTCGTATAGCGCTTTGATGCCCGGCGCCGTAATGCCATCATCATTAGTAATCAGGATAACTGGTTTGTTTTTCTTCGCTTTTGCCATAGTAGCAAATGTAGCTGAAAGTTGAAAAGTTAAAAAGTTTATGTGAAGACGCCGAAGCGATCTCCTCCAACAGATCAGCGTTTCAACTTTAATTTTTTGCTTTCATTTCCTAATAATTTGATAAAATAAAAATTACCGCAACCGATCCGAAATGGTCCTTCGTCTAATAACAAAGCGCTTCTACATTATTAAAGTTATTAAATCTATAAGCCATGAAAAAGTTTACTATCGTTGCGTTAGTTCTTGTTGGATTTGCTTTTTCGCAACAGGCCGCTGCTCAGGTTCGCGTCAATATCAATATCGGTAATCAGCCCGGCTGGGGACCTGTGGGATATAATTATGCACGGTATTATTATTTGCCTGAAGCCAATGCTTATTACGACGTGAATGCCGCCCGGTTTATGTATTTGCAGCGGGGCCGGTGGGTTACATCAAGATATCTGCCTTCTGCCTATCGGGGTGTCAATCTTTATAACACCTATAAAGTAGTTGTGAACCGGAGCTATGCGCCGTATCGCGACAACCGAAGCGACTGGATGCGCTATGGTAAATACAGGAGTTTTCATAATCAATCGATCATCCGCGACAGCCGCGATTACAGGTATTATGAAAGCCGTTATCATCCTAAGCATAAAGAATGGAAAGGCAACAGATACGACAAGTATGATCGCGACCGGCACCGGAAAGATCATGATCGGAGAGATCGGGATCGGAGAGATCGGGATCGCGGGCGCAGGTAGTCCGCAATAAAAAAGGTTAAAGCCATCAGCAGATGGCTTTTTTTGTGGAACGGGATTTTTACTTTTCTTTGTAGTTCAAAGCGCTTTTTATGAATGAAAATATTAGGGAGGATTTGCAGCACATCAGAAAAATGATGGAGCAATCTTCTCGGTTTATCTCGCTGAGTGGTATGTCGGGCGTTGTGGCCGGCATTATCGCCATTATTGGGGCCGGGGTGGCCTACTTTATTTACGATGCTGACGGTAGTAATTACATGGTCGGGTTTCCCGAGATGTATAATCGCCAGATGATAAGCCGGCTGGTCATTTTGGCCCTTCTTGTTTTAGCCGGGGCGCTTACTTCTGGCATTCTTTTCACCGTGAAAAACAGCAAAAGAAAGGGATTGAAAATATGGACGGCTACCACCCGTCAGCTACTCTTATCCTTGGCCGTTCCGTTGATAGCGGGAGGGTTATTTTGCATTGCATGTTTGTATCAGCATTATTTCACTATTGTGGCGCCGGCAACACTCGTCTTTTACGGGCTGGCGCTGGTAAATGCTGCGCGGTATACGTATTCGGATATACAGAACCTTGGCTATTGCGAAATTTTATTGGGTATTGTAGCGTTATTTATACCCGGATATACGCTGTTTTTTTGGGCCCTCGGTTTTGGCGTTTTGCATATTGTCTACGGCCTGGTTATGTATCGAAAATATGAAAAGAAAGAGGACCTGAATTAGCAATTGAAATGAGCCTGATCAATCAGTTAAATAAAGATTTTGAAAGCAGGGTGCGGCTGGGTATCATGTCGGTGCTGGTGGTAAATGCCTGGGTCGATTTTTTGGAGATGAAGGAGCACCTGCAGGTCACCGACGGTAATCTGGCGAGCCATATCAACGCGCTGGAGCAAAAAAAATACGTGGAAGTAAAAAAGGAATTTGTAGGGAAGAAAACCAAAACATCTTATAAAATTACCAAACAGGGCAGGCAGGCTTTTGAGGCGCATATTAACGCGCTGGAAAAATTGTTGAAAGGATAGCAGGTATTTGAGATGCAGCCTTAAAAAATTATTGCACGACTTTATTGGCGCAGCTCGAACTTGCAAAAGCTTCAGGCTTGGCCTTAAAAGAAAAGCCCATGCCGGTGATATAACCGATGGCTTCTTTTAATGCAGCATTGCTTTTATAAGCCGGGCTTGTATTGATATCTACGTGAACTTCCATGTCCACTTTATGATTGGTAAAAACATTGCTGAGGTGGTAAGCGATTTCAATGCTTTTAGAAACTTCGGTCATCATGCGTTGCTTGATGCTCATTTTTTCGCGCGTGGTTTCGTTATTTAAAAACATAAAAGCGCCGCGGCCTTTTCTTACAAAAACAATAACGGTAGCAAATTCTGTGTGGGCGCCCTTCACCTGGCTGTCGGTGCCGATACACACTTTTAGCGAGTGGCCGAGTTCTTTTTCGCGGAGCAGTGCGCCATGTACTTCATCTTCTATGTAGTTTCTAAGGTACTCTCCGGTCAGTTTTCTCCATTGTTTTGTTTGATATTGCATGGGATAAGCGTTTCCTTCGTTTTTTATAGTTGATGCCCGTCTAAACGAACGGGCAAAAAATGCATCAGGATAGTCGCCGCCTCAATGATCTGCTTACACAAGGATTATTTCACAACATTATTATTTATTCTTAAAAGAATACAAATAAACTTATGCACAGTATGTGAATGATGCGCCTTGCAGGTGGACTCGTTCATCTTATTCAACCTACAAATTAGGGAACTTTCTTTCGGCGCGGTATTAAGATTGTGTTATGATGCGGATGGAGGAAGCTGCCGCGTTTAAATTTATTCATTAGAATCAATGGCTCCGTCTGGTTTAAAATAATGTAAACTGTTGCCCCGGCCTCTTAAAACTACTGAGATTTAGACCCGTGCGGCCTTCATTCATGTTATATATTTTCCCGTATTTGGCATATTGCTGGGCCACCATTTCCGCAATGCTGCCTTCGCCCCGCATACGCAGGCCCCAGCGGCTATCGTTAACTTTTCCGTTGTGGCTTTGTTCTATGAGATGCCAGATTTTATCGGCTCTGTCCGGAAAATTTTTGTATAGCCAATCATGAAACAGAAATTTGATTGCGCCATTAAGCCGTATAAATGTATAAGCTGTGAATGTGGCGCCTGCTTCGGATGCGGCTTTCATGATGCGTTGCATTTCATGATCGTTGAGGCCCGGAATCATGGGTCCCATCATAACGCCCATATTAACACCTGCCTTACTCAATTCCTCAATCACTTTCAAGCGCTGCGAGGCGGTGGTGGTGCGCGGTTCCATCACGCGGCGAAGGTCTTCGTTAAACGAGGTAATGGATACCATCGCTCTTACGAGGTTTTTCTGCGCCATTTCCTGCAGCACATCTTTATCATTTAAAATCGCGGCATTTTTAGTGAGAATACCAACGGGCTGATTGAATTCATTACAAACCTGGAGCAGGCTGCGCGTCAATCTATATTTCCGCTCTGCCGGTTGATAGCAATCGGTGTTGCCGCTCAACATGATGGGCATTACTTCCCACCGCGGATGCATCAATTGTTTTCTTAATAACTGAGGCGCATTGGTTTTAACGATTATTTTTTGTTCAAAATCGACACCGGCGCTGTAACCCCAGTATTCATGAACGTTTCGCGCATAGCAGTAAATACATCCATGCTCGCAACCGGCATAGGCGTTCATGCTGTAGGCCATTCCTACATCAGGACTGTCGACTTTGTTGACGATCGTTTTCGCCTGTTGCTCGATATACTGGGTAGCGATATTGGGCTTGCTCCAGTCATCGATTCCTTCAATATGTTCCTGCACCTGCTCGTTCTTTGAAAACCGGTTCCGGGTGTTGATTTGAGCACCACGGCCCTGTAAATATGGAGTAGCATCATCTTTTTTTGTGATGGATACTTTGAAATGATCCTGCTTTAGTTTTCTTTCCATGATTTGTTCCTTGAGGTTTAGAAAAAAAGTTTTTTAGAAAAGGGCAGCCTGTGAAGCGCGATGAATTGAATGTTGAAACTCGAATCTTTCGATTAGCTTATATGGGTCGGCGTCGGAGGACTTTCGGAGCAGTATCATAGAGCTTGCGATAAACCTGCCCGAAAAGTTTTGATGTTGATAGGCAAGCCAACCCTGTTCATATTGCCAGGGCTTCAGCTTTCGGGCGATAGTAATATGTGGCTCCAAAATAAAATGAGGTTTATTGTCTTTATCCAATTTCAGTTGCCGTTGAAGCTCAGTTCTGATTGTTTTTACAGTGCTTTGAAAACCTGTTTTGGACGACACGTTGAGATAAATAGTATGAGTTGGAAAACTGCCATAACCGTTCAAATCTATTGAAATAGGAGCGAGTTGCATCGCTACGGATCGAAGCCTTTGGCAGATGCGGCTTTCGAAACTTGTATATTGCCGGTATCTTACCAGTGTCAAATGTGGCTTGCCTTTTACGGCTTCGGAGGCCTTAAATCGCTCAGCAAATTGTAGCTTAACATCGCTTATAGCTTCGCGCAAATCTTTGCGCGGCTCAATCAGCAAAAAATAATCGGCAACGGCGGGTTGTTGAATAAATGGACCAGAAGACATATTAGCTAATTTATTTAGTATCAAAAATACTAAAAATTTTAGTTTAAATAATTTTTTGTTTTTTCGTCAATTGGTTATATATTAGATTTTTATTTAACCTTTTTAAAACACTAACTGTATGAGAAAAATCTCCCCAAACGCCGTGGTGCTATTACTGCTTTTTATTATTTCTTTGATAAGTTGTAAAAAAACGTATGATTCAAATGCGGAACTAACCATTCCTGGCGACGCAATTGGTATCGAGAAGAAAATCGGATTAAAATTATTAGCTGCTGCAAGAGGAGTTGATATTAGGGCTGAATTGATGACGCAATCAATCGCTAACTCAGAAAAGACAGATTATCATATTAAGCTAAATGAACTTGTTTCGCAACGTTCTGTTAGTAAAAATGCAATTTTACCAAGAAGTGTAATTGCTTCTGATATTCGTGACCTTTCAGCATTAAGCGGTGCTTTACAGAATATTAAAAATGGAAATAGCCCTGTGATCTTCTACCCTCGTTCGGAAGTAATGCAGCATCGAATCAATCGTGCTAAAAACAACGCTGCATTAGGGTTTGCTAAAATATCTATCAGCGATGTGAAGCAAGCCTTAGAGGTAATAAGACCCAAACCCGGTCGGTTGTAATGTATAATAATCCGGAACAGCCAACGCCTTATGATTTTATGTACGATCCCTCCGATCAGGAAGATCCTGGTTATCCCGTTGATCCCGGTATGTATGGGCAGCCAGGGTATCCGTTGCCTGCTGATGAAGGTGAATTAATGGTAGTGCCTGCATCTGGATATGACCCTGCTACCGGATTGGCAGATGCATATATGATAAATGAAACAGGGGATGATCTTATTCCGGTCGGTAAGGTTAATGAAGAATATGCATGGGAGCACGATATCATTGTTATCGGAGCAGAAGATCCAACTCTTGCAGATTCCGAATATTGGCCTATCGACGACCTGTGGTCATCTAATGGGCAAGTAACGCCGCCGGCAACTTCAGGAAGAACGGAAGGACAAACTGAATTTGGCGGATTGATACAAATTACGAACTTAAATGCTGTTGAGGGTTGGGTAGCAGGCAAGTTGGAGTTTATGTATAATGTTGTTACTTCTAATGGTTTTATTGCCAAGGATAGTCGCAAGTTTCCGAAAGTAAAAAGAAAATATCTTAGGGATAGCAAATGGTACGACTTTGGTGACAATATATTGGATTGGAGTACATCTCTCTACGGAAAACATATGTTTGAACTATGGGGAGAAATTGACTGGGGCCCGTCAGCGCCAAGGTCGGCCAATGCTTCTTTCCCTCCCGATTGTGAGAATTGTCCTGCTGTTACTAAACCCTATAGTACGCAGATAACAACCGGCGAGATTTTAGGTTCCGCTATTGTATCTTTTAGTCACAAAAAATCGCAGGTATATACTATGAACGGTTCAAATTTTAAAAGAAAATAGAAATGATTAGTAAATATGTGTTCGCCTTCGCCTTAATTTTCATCATGTTGCCCGTTCTTACTTTTTCACAGGTAAGACGGGAAAAAATCTTCTTCGATCTAAATAGAAGCAGGCATGGCTCGGGAGATATGGAGGGCTTGTCTATAGGCCTGCAATATAACAGGGGCCTCAGTAAAAGGTTTGATTGGTACGGCGATTTAGGCTTTTCAATGTACGACCTGTCTTACCAGGAAAGTAACCCCAACGTAGGAGATGAAACCTACGAGCAACGCTACGTAACGGCAGGACTTCAAATTGGCGGAGGAGTTGCCTATAAGCCTTTGGCTGCTAAAAATGAAATCAATATTCAATTAGGGCCGATTCTAAGATATCAATCGAGTTCTCTTGCGGGCAGTGCCAGTACTTATTATCCAGACTTAACCGGCCTGCCGATGGTAGTGGAACACGTGAAATTTTATGGCGAGCCATTGAGAACCTTCAATCTCGGTGCTAAGTTAAGACTGGGTTATTCCTATGTTTTTACAAAGGGCTTGCTGTTGGGTGCCAATGTTTATTTACAAACGGATACCTATGGCGATACTATTCATGGATATGGAATAACGGTCGGAAAAAGGATGAATTAAGTCAGATGTTTTTGAAGCTGAAAGCCCCGATGTGTCTTATATACATCGGGGCTTTCTATAACGAAATTGAAACCTAACCTAATTCGCCTTACAGGGAACAATCATTTCAAATTCGGGGATAAGCACCTGGAATTTCTTTTTCAGGTCAAGGTTTTCCATTTCATAAACGCCTTTCATTTTCCCCATATCGGTGCAGAGATTGCAGCCGCTCATATACTGATAGCTTTCGCCAGCCTCCAACACAGGCTGAACGCCTACGACGCCTTCGCCTTCCACTTCGCGGTAAACGCCATTGCTGTCAAAAATATTCCAATGGCGGCGCAGCAATTTAACCGGGTGAGAATTGTAATTTTCGAGGGTGATGCGATATGCAAACATGTATTCATTCTGCAGGGGGTTGCTGTATTCAGGCTGATAAAAAACCTCAACATTTACCATTATGCCTGCGGATATCATGTTGCTCATGAAATATGCTTTTCGTAAAAATACTTAATTAAAGTCTCAAACGGAAATTCGTGCTCGCTTATTTATCAGCCGCCACTTTTTTTCACATTTTTATACCCGTTTTTCTGAAACCATTGCAGCAGCTTATCGCGATGGTCGCCCTGAATAAGGATTTCGCCTTCTTTTGCAGAGCCGCCCGTGCCGCAATAAGACTTTAATTTTTTACCCAGCGCTTCGAGGTCGCCTTCCGTGCCCACAAAGCCAAGTACTACCGTTGCCGTTTTGCCGCCGCGGTGTTTGGTTTCCAATTGCAGGCGAAGTTTTTGTGCTTCGGGAGCTAGTGTTTGCGTCTGGTCGTTGTGATCGTCAAACTTAAAATCAGGGTCTGTGCTGAAAACAAAGGGGCTGTTTGATTTATTTTTTGCCATAGGGCGTGTTTTAATGATTCAGGTAAATTTTCAAATAAAAAGATAAGGGTTTCTCAATCACAGCACTGCCTTCAGGCTCAGATCTAAGCTGCGCGCCTGATGAATCAGTCCGCCCACGCTTACATAATCGACGCCCGTGGCAGCATAACTTTCTATAGTGTCTAAGTTAATGCCGCCACTGGCTTCTGTCTCAAATTTTCCATCGATCAACTGTAGCGCTTCCGTTATCTGCGCAGGCGTATAATTGTCCAGCATCACCCGAAACACTTTGCCCACGCCAATTTCCAATACTTTTTCAACGTCGGCGATGCTTCTGGTTTCAACTTCTATTTTAATATCCAGATTATGGTGTTTTACGTAATCATACGCTTTGTTGATTGCATTCTCAATGCCGCCGGCGTAATCAATATGGTTATCCTTCAACATAATCATATCGTACAGCCCAAATCGATGGTTGATGCCGCCGCCGATTCTTACCGCTTCCTTCTCGAGCAACCTGAAATTAGGCGTGGTTTTGCGCGTGTCGAGCAACCTCGTTTTATAGTTACTCAGTTTATCGGTGTATTGCCTGGATAGCGTCGCAATGCCACTCATGCGCTGCATACAATTCAGCACCAGCCGCTCGCATTGCAAAATCGTATGTTCATGCGCGGCCACCTCAAAAGCTTTTTCACCAACAAACATGGGCTCTCCATCTTTCTTGAAAGCCTGGAAGCTGCACCCCGGCTCCTGGTGCTCGAAAATAGCCTGCGCCACATCCATGCCCGCTAAAATGCCGTCCTGCTTTACTTTCAGCACCGCCCTTCCTTCTTCTTCTTTGCCGATTACCGACAGGGTAGAGTGGTCGCCGCTCCCGATGTCTTCCGCCAATGCTTCTGTAATTAAGTGTTGCAGTTTGCGTTGAAAGTTTTTATCCATGGGATAGAATAATTTGATGTGCCGAAAACTAAGAAGTTTTCTTAACTAGTGATACCAATGGCGCCAAAATTATTGGATATTAAATAAAAATGCCTCCCTTTGAGAGAGGCATTTGGCGTATAAAAAAATATCGCTTACTCAATAAGTTGAAAACGCAGCTCCTTAATCACTTCTTTTCCGCCTTCCTTCTTCATAAAAATATTCACTCTGAAGTTACCGCTGGCCGTTGCTAAAGTGCCAATTGCATACTGTCCGTTGGGAGAATTGCCCTTATGTTTTACATCAAATCCTTTGACTGCATTTTGAGCAAAGAAATTTTTAATAGCTGCCTGAGCTTCTGCTTTCGCATAATTGTTACTCTTATCCATAATGGTGAGTGAAAAACTTTGGCCCGCATTACTGGTAATTAAATTGGCGTCTCCCTTTTTAATACCGTTCACAACGCCATCAATACCTTGCGCAAAAAGGGACACAGCAAAAAATTGAAATAAAGCAATAAACGCAACCGCAACTAATCTTTTCATTTTTAATTGTTTTATGTTTCTTCAAAAGTGCTAAAAATATGCCAAACCGCGGGGCTTCTTAAATGATCATTCTTTACCTTTACGGCTATCGATGGTTTAATTCGATTTAATAATTTATTGATAATCAATATATAAATAACTCAGGTCTATGCAAAAAAAAGCTATTTTAATTATAATGGACGGTTGGGGATTGGGAAAAGTTGCATCTGCCGATGCAATTCAAAGCGCTAATACGCCGTTTGTTAAATCTTTATACCAAAAATATCCGCACACCACATTAACCACTTTTGGGGAGCAGGTTGGCCTGCCGGAAGGGCAAATGGGAAATTCTGAAGTAGGGCATCTCAACCTCGGCGCCGGACGAATCGTGTATCAGGAATTGCAACGTATCAATGTGGCGATTAAAACCGGCGAACTTGCCAAAAATCCCGAACTGGTGCGCACACTGAAAGAAGCGAAAGCGAATAATAAGCCGCTGCATTTAATGGGCCTTGTAAGCGACGGCGGCGTACATTCTCATATCAACCATTTAAAAGCACTGCTGGATATTTGTAAAGACGCCGACCTGACAAAAGTGTTTGTTCATGCTTTTACGGACGGGCGCGATACTGATCCGAAAAGCGGATTGCATTTTATTGAAGATTTGCAAAACCATATGGATACGATCGGGCTGGGCGCAATTGCGACCGTAAGCGGCAGGTATTACGCGATGGATCGCGACAAAAGATGGGACAGGGTGTTTAAGGCTTATGACGCGCTGGTTAACGGAATTGGCGCAACGGCGCCGTCGGCTATCGAAGCGGTAAAACAGAGTTATGAGGAAAATGTCACGGACGAATTTATTCTTCCGACAGTTATTGTAGACGGGCAGCAAAAACCGGTGGCAACCATGCAGGAAGGAGACCATGTGTTGTGTTTCAATTTTAGAACCGATCGCTGCCGCGAAATAACCGAGGTACTGACGCAGGCTGATTATGCTGATTTCAATATGAAAAGGCTGAACCTCGATTATACGACCATGACGGTGTATGATCATAAATATACCGCTGTGTATTCTATTTTCAGGAATGAAGATCTTACCAATACTTTGGGGGAAGTGGTAGCAGCAAACGGGTTAAAGCAAATTCGTATCGCAGAAACCGAAAAATATCCGCATGTTACTTTCTTCTTCAGCGGCGGCCGTGAACTTCCCTTTGAGGGCGAAAGCCGCATATTAAAGCCTTCGCCAAAAGTGGCTACCTACGATCTGCAACCAGAAATGAGCGCAGATGAACTCACGGCAGCATTATTACCCGAAATTAAAAATCAGTCGGCAGATTTTATTTGCCTCAACTTTGCGAATGCTGATATGGTGGGACATACCGGTGTGTTCTCGGCCGCCATCAAAGCTGTGGAAACGGTCGACCGATGCGTGGAGCAGGTAGTGACGGAAGCCCTGGCGCAGGATTATGTAGTATTCCTGACGGCCGATCATGGCAATTCAGATTTTATGATCAACGACGACGGTAGCCCCAACACCGCGCATACGTTGAATCTTGTGCCGCTGTTTATCATCGATAAAAACTGGAGAGGAACTATCAAAGAAGGTAAGTTAGGTGATATTGCCCCAACCATCCTCAGCTTTATGAAACTGCCCGTGCCACCCCAAATGACCGGCGAGATATTGGCCGATACGCAAGGAGTAGTTTAATGATAAGCGAACCATAAAGACAATAAAAAGAAAACCCGGCAATAGTAATAAAGCCGGGTTTTTTTTAAGAAAGTGTTGGTTGCCTACTGAATTTTATAGGTATGTGTTTGATGGTAGATATTGCCGTATTTATCTTCAGCCCTGACATGCAATTGGTGTTCGCCGGGCGCTAATTTTTTGTTCACCACCGCCGACCAGATATGTTCTGAAGCAACCGGCGCTGAGGGCCTGCGGCCTGCTAAAAGCGTTTTTGAATCGTCCCATTTTGTAACGAGCTTCAGATAGCTATAATCAAAAGTGGGCTCGTATTTCATAGCCTGCCACTTGCCATTGTCTATTTTGTATTGCACTTTATCTCCCTGGGCGCCCATAAAAAAATTCGCATAAAACGGAGCGCTGCCCCGGCTGTTATGGCCTACGATCTGAGGTGCATAAATTTGTATCTGGTAGCTGCTATCTTTCCCGGCCACTTTATAGCGCAATGCATAATCATTATCACTTATTTTCAAAAACGCATAACCGCGCGGCGTCCCGTCTCTCATGGTGCCGTCCGGAATGCCTGCCTGGTTCAACTCGCCCGAATACCAGTCGCCGGAAGTAGTGCCCACATTATATTCGTGAAGCGCCGCTTTTTTGCCATGCCAACCATCAGCTGCCTTATAATAGATTTGCTTTTGAAAATGCGTGTGAGCCGAAAGGAGCAGGCAATTATCATAATCCTTTAACAGGTCAAAGAAAGCCTGTCGGTCTTCCAGCCTGATAGCTTCGCCTCCTTCATTAGAAAAAGGAATATGGAAAGAAACAACAATCAGCTTATCGGTTGCAACCTGTGCCAGGTCGTTCTTTATAAACTCAATCTGGTCGGGCCGGAGGCCGCCCCAGTAGCCCTTTCCGTCCCGCGGGTCCGGGTATAAGATATTGTCGAGGATGATAAAATGGGCGTTGCCATAATTCCATGAAAAATTGTTGGGGCCGAAATTTCTTTCAAAGGTTTCATCAGAAAGGGAATCCGCGGTGGCATCATAATTCATGTCATGATTGCCCATTACATTATACCAGGGAAGGTTGAGCTTCGTCATCACTTGTTTGTAAGGTTCGTGAAGACTGAGATCGTCGCCGACGATGTCACCCAGGCTGATGCCAAATTTAATGGCCTCGTCGGCGGCCACATCATCCACTATGCTTTTGGAAAAATATCCTAATTCCTGCTCGTTATAGGGCTGTGGATCGCCAAAAACCAATACTGTAAAATCAGTAGGTTCATCGTATTTATATAAGGCAAAATTTAGATCTTTTGACAGCGCGCCGGTCGGTGAAACGCCTTTATGCTTTAATTGTGGCGAGCCCTGCGGTTTGTGGATATGATAATATTGTGGAAGATTGTGTTGGTTGTTCTTAAAGCGGTATCCTTTTGGTTTTACCACAAAAATAATATTGTCATTTCCTACCGGCAGCTCGTAGCGGCCGCGGGCATCTGTGATGCTAAAGTCTTTCCCATTGCTAACAGCGACACCGGCGATACCGGTTTCCTGCTTATCCATACGACCGTTATCGTTCGCATCAACAAAAACATATCCGGCTGCGGTGGATTGCGCTGCGGCCGTTGCCACACAGCCAATCGAAAGGGCCGCAAAAAAATATTTCAGCATAATTCAACTAATTTTATAAATATTGATGAGGCATTTTATTAAAGAACAGCGCAAATGTATAAGGCCACTGTTACCTCAATATTAAATCGGAAATTTGATATTATTTCCGGCAAAGGTGATTAAGATTAGACATGACCCAGGAAGATTTTTCAAAGATAGCGCCCACTATTCCACTACAGCCCGGCATTTACAAATATTATGATGCCGCGGATAAGATTATTTACGTGGGCAAAGCCAAAAGCCTTAGGAAGCGGGTGAGTTCGTATTTCAATAAGACTTTTACGAATTACAAAACACATGAACTGGTGCAGCGCATACACCGCATCGAGTTCACGATTGTGAATAGCGAGCAGGATGCTTTTTTCCTGGAAAACTCATTGATTAAGCAGTTTCAACCGCGGTATAATATCAATTTAAAGGATGATAAAACCTATCCTTACATTGTCATCAAAAATGAAAACTTTCCGCGTATTTATCTTACGCGGCAACCCATCAACGACGGATCCGAATATTTAGGGCCCTATACGTCGGTTTTCAGGGTGCGGGAATTACTCGAGTTTATCCGGCGTGCCATTCCGCTGCGCACCTGCAACCTCAACCTGACAAGAAATAACATAGAAAGGGGGAAGTTTAAAGTTTGCCTTGAATATCATTTGGGTAATTGTAAAGGGCCATGTGAAGCGCATCAATCAAAGGAAGATTATGACGAAAATATACGCCAGGTCAGGGATCTGTTAAAAGGCAACCTGTCACCGGTGATCCGCCATTTTAAAGAAGAGATGAAACAGTTGGCGGACGACCTGCAATTCGAGCAAGCAGAATATGTCAGAAAAAAAATTGCCTATCTCGAAGATTATTATCAATCAAAATCTGTTGTCACCGGCATGAAAGGCGGAGACAAAGACGTGTTCAGTATTATTAAGGAAAGCGATATCGCTTATGTGAATTATTTAATGGTGAGAGACGGTACGATCGTGCAGACACAAACCAACCGGCTGGAAACACATCTCGATGAAAATGTAGCAGAAATTCTGGTCTATGCCATCCAACATCTGCGGCAAACATTTAATAGCACGGCGACAGAAATTGTGGTTCCTTTCGCGATCGACTATCCCGAACAAAATACGGAAGTGGTGGTGCCCAAAGCGGGCGACCGAAAAAAGCTGATCGAACTTTCCGAAAAAAATGCGGGCTATTTTATTGAAGAATTGAAAAATAAAGAGCGGCTGAAAATCAATCGGAACGTAGATCAGGTAAAGGTTTTAGAGCATTTGCAAACCGATCTGCAATTGCAGGATCTGCCGGTTCATATTGAATGTTTTGATAATTCTAATTTTCAGGGAAGTTACCCCGTGAGTGCGATGGTTTCTTTTAAAAACGGTGCGCCGAGCAAAAAAGATTACCGCTATTTCAATGTAAAAACGGTCGAGGGGATCAATGATTTTGCCTCTATGAAAGAGGCTGTGTACCGACGCTATAAAAGGTTGAAAGAGGAGCAGGAAGATTTCCCGCAACTGATCATTATTGACGGTGGCAAAGGCCAGCTCAGCGCTGCCATGGAAGCCATCGAGGCTTTGGAATTGCATGGAATGATAACAGTGGTGGGACTGGCGAAAAACATCGAAGAGTTGTTTTTTCCCGGAGATCAGGAATCGCTGAAATTGCCCTACAATGGAACGAGCCTGAAGTTTATACGAAAAGTAAGAGATGAGGTACACCGGTTTGGTATTACTTTTCACAGAAACAAACGCAGCAAAGGCACATTTAAAAACGAGCTTGAAGACATTAAAGGTATCGGGAAAGCCACAGCGGATCAGCTTTTGAAGGCATTCCGTTCTGTAAAAAATATCAGGGAAAAAAAGCTGGATGAGCTGGCATCCGTCGTCGGAAATGCCAAGGCTAAAGTCGTGTGGAGCTATTTCAATGGTAGCCCGGATTAACCCAACATTGTATTTTTTTCCTTCTCGGCCGAGCCTCCTGCAAGGGACCGGGCGTAAGTTAAAGGTCGAGTCCACGGCCAACTCACAAGATCGCCGGTGAGACTCGAGTGGGAAGGTGGCGATTTTTGATTTTGTGTTATACATAAACCCATTATCTTTATAGCAAACTAACTAATATGAAAATGTTGCTAACTAACCATGCGCAATGGCGGATTGCGGTTCTATGCTTTTTGACATCATGTATCGTTATAAGTTGCCAGCGGCAAGATGTTTTACAAAAATCGCATCCTATTGATGAAGCACAGGCCAGAGCCTGGCTGCAAAAAAACGGAATGGCTTATAAAAATGAAACCATTACAGTGCATAGCCCGGACGGACAGTTGCTTACGGGTAAATTGAATTGGCAGACTGCTAGCCAATATAATTGGGAAGGGAGAGATTATATAGATGTGCCTTATGAATTTGACGGGTACGGAAAAATAATTCCCGGAGCTGATACCATTGCTCCTGCATCATTTAATCTGGTGCTTAGACAAAAGGGCAACAACGATTTGGAAGGCGCCCTGAGGACTGTCATGATCAATGCTGAGGTGGTAGACGTAACTGGCTCTACGCGGGTAAGTAATTATCAGTTTTATG
Source organism: Niabella insulisoli (assembly GCF_039652435.2). Classification (GTDB taxonomy): domain Bacteria; phylum Bacteroidota; class Bacteroidia; order Chitinophagales; family Chitinophagaceae; genus Niabella; species Niabella insulamsoli. Next base: position 708,755 of record NZ_CP190246.1, read on the forward strand.
AATTATTAACCGGGGAAAGCGGTAATATATGGATAGGGGACGTTCATTTCGCGAAGGTTGTCCCGGGATATCGCAGCAACATTACACCTGCCGAGTTTGCAGCCAAAAAGCAAGATTATCTTTCAGGTATAAAGCCCAATACTGGCACAGTACCGAGAGGAACTACCGGTGTTAACTGCCATATAACTTTAGTCGTCACATACAGTGGCAATTGCAACTATTGGGATTATGAACTGGGAGGTCCTGTGGTTCAGCTTTGCAGGCATGAAAAGTATGTCGAAGAGTGCGACGATGGATATGGCGGTGGATATGTCGGGGGTGGCGGCGGTTATGGTGGTGGTGTTGGCGGTGTTGGCGGTGGCGGCAATTACCCTCCTGCGCCTGGTGGGGAGTTTGTTGATCCCGATAGCGGGGATCCATGTGCAGAAGCAAAAGTTGGCGCCGAAAAAGCTACCGAAATCTCAAAAGATGAAAAATTTAAAGATGCTATAAAGGACCTGAAAGAAACCGCCAAAGATGGCAAAGAACACGGTTACGCGCTGGGTAGAGATCAGAATGGTAATATAAAATTATCCGGTAGAAGCGATGGTAACTCAATAACGGCAGGGCCTTTTAAACCGGTTGATAATCGTTTTGGAGATATACATACGCACCCCAATAACTTGGTGTTTTCTGCCGGTGATGTGTATGGTTTTATGGAGAGTGCATTAAACAACAGCAATTATACAACACGCTATTTAATAACTAAAGATGGAACAGTTTACGGCTTAATAGTTACCAATACCGCAGCAATGAAAACATTTTTAAAGGACTATCCCGAAGTACCTCCCCCTTCAGGAGAGAATTATTCACCCGAATTTCCTAATACAATACGAGATGAAATTATAGAGGCCAAATTTTTAGCCAATGGACGATCGGATGTCGCATTGGCATTAATTTTCGAAAAATATAATGCCGGCATTGCTTTGGTTAGGCAAAACGCAAACGGCAGTTTTAAAAGAAGAAATGCTAAGGAAAGTAAAGGAGAATATGGAGAAAAAACTTACGTAGCAAGCGACTGTATTGAATAATAAAAACAAACTAATATGAAATTCTATCTGTTTATTTTAACAACATGTTTGGTAGTTACAGCTACGTCATGTACCGCTCAGTTAGTAAAGACGACTAACGATGCAAGCATTTTAATGGAAAGAAAAAATGACTTCGTCGGCCAACGATTTAGCAGGTTATTAAAGGAAATAAAACCAGAAGTCAAATTTGCCTTTGGAGAACCCGACACAAAATGGAGTGAAACTGCCAGTGGCACGTACATTAAGTTTTTCTTTGTCAATGGTGTTGAATATCGAAAAGCTTTAGCAAAAGGGTTAAAACCAGTTGGAATATTAGTTGAATTTATGTTAGACTCTCAAAATAATAAAAAAGCAATTCCCCAAGGTGGAGCAAACTTGTCTAAGAAAGATTTAATAAAGGAATATGGGGACATGATTATACGAAATATCTTTGTTACAGGGAAAGACTAAAAAAAATTGTTGTCCTTCTCAGCCGAGTCTCCTGCAAGGGACTCGGCGCATAGTTAAAATCCATTTTGAACGTCGAGTCCACGACCAACTCACAAGATCACTGGTGAGACTCGGCTGGGAAGGAAGTCGTGTGGAGCTATTTCAATGGTAGCCCGGATTAACCCAACATTGTATTTTTTACTTCTCAGCCGAGTCTCCTGCAAGGGACTCGCGTAAGTTCAATTCAATTTTAAACGTCGAGTCCACGGCGAACTCACAAGATCGCCGGTGAGACTCGACTGGGAAGGTGGCCAAAGTCGTGTGGAGCTGTTTCAATGGTAGCCCGGATTAACCCAACTTTGTATTTTTTTTCCTTCTCAGCCCAGTCTCCTGCAAGGGAGCCGGCGTAAGTTCAATTCAATTTTAAACGTCGAATCCACCGCCAACTCACCAGATCGTTGGTGAGACTCGACTGGGAAGGCGGCCAAAGTCGTGTGGGGATGTTTCAATGGCAGTCCTGATTAACCCAACCGGTAACATTTTTACTCATCATAACGGAGGATGGTTTCAAGGGCTTTCCAATATTGATGAATATTTTTTTTGCCCTCCTCGGTATACAGGCAATACAAATTAACGAAGCCTGAGTCATTTTTTTGTAGAAATAGCGCTTTGATATATTTATACTTCCCTTTAAAATATTCTTTGTCTTTCAAACTTATTGAAAAGTGTATTGCTGTGTCTGCATTGAACTTGGCTTTTGCTTCATCCTGCGGATAATAGTTTACATGAGGCTTCCAGTTAAAGCTGGCGTTCTTGCCTTTTATAGCAGCATTCTTACCTAATGATAAAAGTGTTTTTGCTCTTATCTGAGCACAGTGCTGCTGATTTACATTTCCGAGGGGCATATTCGGAAAAGTTTTCTTCAATTCAATGGAGTCAGCCCGGGAGTAGATGCGGTATACGGAGAAAACACAATAAATGCCTCATCTGTGGAATGCAATTGATTGCCGGCGCAACCGATGATGGCTTTGAGTTTCAGATTGTCCTCAAAACATTCGACGCCGGGCATTTCTTTAAACAATCATTTTTGTAATAAGAAAGTTTCATAGACGCAAGCACATTTTTTGCATATTGCGGCATCCAGCGGTTGGTATCGATGCTCGGTTGTCCGGTACTATCTACCACTATGAGCCGCGGCCGCTGTGCCTGCGCAAGCGTGGAAATAATTGTTGCAATAATCAATACAAACAGTCGCATAGTTTTGTCCTTTAGCATGATAAACTTCCTTCTCAGCCGAGTCTCCTGCAAGGGACTCGGCGTAAGTCAAGTCAGTTTTAAACGTCGAGTCCACGGCCAACTCACCAGATCGCTGGTGAGACTCGGCTGGGAAGGTGGCGAAAATGGTTTGGGACTATTTTAATGGCAGCCCGGGACTTTTAGCATGATAAACTTGCCAGCAAATCATCTACGCTGTGCACCGGTTTTCTACAGGCATAGTTTTCACATAAAAAAATGGAAAGCGGCGCGTCCGATGTTTTCGCGTTTAAAAGCGGAAAAGACGGGTCTGATTTTTCTGCCGCCATCACAACTGTAAATGGCAGCGCTTGCTGCAGCAGGGTTTGTAAGGCCATTTCATAGTTACCCAGCAAAACAATTTCTTTAGTCCCGACAGTTTGCTGATAGCAACAGGATACCCAAACGCCGAATGACGTGGGATACTTCACAGCAACTTTGCTCAATCCGCGAGTCATCTTAAATGCGCGTTCTTTCCAGTCGGAATGGTCAAATAATAAGCCGAGTTCGGCGAGGTTTTGCGCCATTATGGAATTGCCGCTTGGCGTGGCGCCGTCATACACTTCCTTTTTCCTTACAATAACATCTGTCTGGTTTTCGGGGGTATAGAAGAAATACCCGTCTGGTTCCGAAAATTGATGCACTACTTTTTCGCAAAAACCTTTGGCTTGCCATAAATAATCTGGCTCCGCCGAAATACGATATAGCTGCAGCAAAGCCTGTATCAGATAAGCATAGTCGTCTAAAAACGCCGGGTACCGGGCTTCATTATTTTTCCAGGTATGTTTCAGGTGCCCGTCCTCGTCAATAAAAACTTTCAATAAAAATTGCATATTGCGAATCGCGCGTTCTTTGTAGGCGGTAATGCCGGTAGCAGCGAAGGCTTTACTGTAAGCTGTGTTCATAAGCGCGTTCCAGCCAAGAATGATTTTGTCGTCCAGGGCAGGCCTGATGCGTTTTTCCCTTGCTGCTAATAACTTTTCGTTGCAGTTTTTCAACAGCTGTTTTAAATCATCTATTTTATACTGTCTGTTAGCTGCAAACACCGGCAAGGGCTCCAGGATGCGCAATATATTTTTACCTTCCCAGTTGCCATTGGCTGAAATATTATAATAGTCGCAATAAACTTCGGTGTCGCCTCCCAGCAATTGTGCTATTTCTTCTTTTTGCCACACATAATATTTGCCCTCTTCGCCTTGGCTGTCGGCGTCGAGCGCGGCGTAGAAGCCGCCCGACGGATCGAGCAATTCTCTTTCTATAAATTGAAGTGTTGCTATGATGGCGGTTTTATAGGTTTCTTTTTTAGTGAATTGATAAGCTTCACTTAGCGTTGTAACGAGGAGGGCATTGTCGTATAGCATTTTTTCAAAATGGGGCGCCAGCCATTCCGAATCGGTTGAGTAACGCGCAAAGCCCCCGCCCAGTTGATCGTAAATACCACCTTCGATCATTTTGTCAAGGCTCAGCAGCGCCTGCTTCATCGCCGCTGCTGCAAGATCAGCAGATCGGCTTTGCTCCATCAGCCCATACTTCAAAAGAAATTGAATAGAGAATGTTTGCGGGAATTTTGGAGCCGCCCCAAAGCCGCCCCACTGCTGATCTCCCTGCCTGAGCAAATGTTCGCAGGCCGTATCTATTTGGCTGAGCGAAAAGTCTCCCGCCGCTTTATCGATGCCAAACTGGTTGGCGTTAACTAAGTGCTCGGTAAGCCCGGCAGCTTGTTCTTCGATTTCGTTTCTTTTTGTTTTGAAAGCGTCCGCAACGGCTTTAATTACATCGCTCCAGGCGGGCCGGTTCATCACCGATCGGGGCGGAAAATAGGTGCCGCCATAAAAAGGTTTTTTATCCGGGGTTAAAAAAACATTCAACGGCCAGCCGCCGCTACCCCCCATCGCCTGAACCGCATCCATATAAATATGATCAAGGTCCGGCCGCTCTTCGCGGTCTATTTTAATATTAACGAAAAGCTCGTTCATGAGGGTGGCTGTTGCTTCATCTTCAAAACTTTCGCGCTCCATCACATGGCACCAATGGCAGGCTGCGTAACCGATGCTTACTAATATGGGCTTGTCTTCAAGTTTTGCTTTTTGTAAAGCCTCGTCACCCCAGGGAAACCAGTTGACGGGGTTGTGGGCATGTTGCAATAAGTAGGGGCTCGTTTCGTTGATGAGTGCGTTGGGCATAGAAGGCCTTGATTTTGTTTGATGTATTCACAGCAAAAATCAGGCGAAAGTTAAAGCGCGCTGTTTTGCGTTTTTTATTATGAAAGGTAGGCGGATTGTCATGGTGTTGGTCAATCACGTCCCCATCCCCATTGCAAAAAAGCGGGCATGGCTTTCCCCCAAGTAGCCACGTCGTGGCGGCCATCTTCCAGTTCCAGGTAAGTAATGTCTTCGCGCTTATAGCCTTTTTTTAGAAGTTCGTTGATATGGTCGAGGGTGTCATCGATAGAATCAATAATGCCATTATTGTTCCGGTCGCCGCTTTCGTCAAGTTTTCCGCATTCGAAAAAAAATGTCAGCCCGGGACTGTATTTTCCACGCCGGATGCGTTGTTGCATGATGCGATGTTTGTTGTCGTCATATTTTTTATCAAGCTGGTCAACGCTGCGCCACCAAAGCGATCCCGAGAAAACACCCACTTTTGAAAACACGCCGGGATGGCTCCATACGATATCGAGTGCGCTGAGGCCGCCCAGTGAAAAACCGGCAAAGGCCATCTCATTAAACTGCGGTATATTATAGGTTTTTTTGACAAAGGGAATCAACTCGTTCAATATAAACCTCGTGTATTGCGCCGCTCTGGCGCCGCGGCCTAAATAATCTTTTTTTGCAGCAATGCCATACTCCTGTATGCGGTGGGTGCCCGCGGTAATGCCTACGGCAAGAACGGGTTCGATGCGATGGTCGGCAAGCAATTGGGTGAGCATGGGTTCAAATCCCATAACAGGCAGATCCTGACCGTCGTTGATCAACAATAGGTTGATACGCGCAGTATCTTTAATGTCGTTGGGAAGATAAAGGTTGATAGCAACCTCTCTTTTTAAATATTTTGATTGTAGTGTGACCGTGTCCATCACGAGCCGCGGTGCTGCTGCTGTTTCCATGTATTCAAAAATAAAGAAATGTATTTTAGATTATTAAATTGTTAACTTAAAAGGAATAAAAATGCGTTCAAACAATTTTTGTTTATATCATTTAAAAAAATATATTTGGCTACAGTATCATTAAATACTTACTTTAAGAAAAACGTCACACTGCACAAAAATCATTTACTTCATAAAAGTATAACACATGAAAAAAATTGGCATCCTTTACGGTAAGGAAAGATCGTTCCCTAATGCGTTTATTGAAAGAGTTAATAGTAAAGGTGTGGAAGGCATCACGGCCGAGCCGGTTCATATCAATAAAGCGTTACAGGGTATGCCCAGTGGCTATGCCGTAATTATCGATCGTATTTCGCAGGATGTGCCCTTTTACAGAACCTGGCTAAAAAATGCGGCAGTTACCGGCACAGCTGTCATTAATAATCCTTTTTGGTGGAGCGCCGATGATAAATATTTTAATAATTGCCTGATGACGCAAATCGGCGTGCCGGTGCCGAAAACGGCGATCCTGCCGTCAAACGAGATGCCGGATGATACCAGCGGCGAGTCATTCAGCAATCTTTCCTATCCGCTGGACTGGGAAGCGATTTTTAACGAAGTGGGTTTTCCAGCTTACATGAAACCCTTTGCCGGTGGCGGGTGGAAAAATGTTTATAAGCTGAATAGTAAAGAAGAATTTTTTGAAAAGCACAACGAGACCGGCCAGTTGGTCATGTTGCTGCAGGAAGAAATCGCATTTGAAGAATACTATCGATGTTATTGTATAGGCGGAAAATATGTCCGCATCATGCCTTATGAGCCGCGCAACCCGCATCACCTGCGGTATCAGGCCGGGTTTTCGCCCAGCGAAGAAAAACTGAAAGAAATGACCGACATTGTCTTAAAAATAAATGAATATTTAGGTTACGATTTCAATACGGTGGAACTGGCGCTGCGTGAAGGTGTGCCCTATGCGATCGATTTTTGCAACCCCGCTCCCGATGCGGATATCGCCAGCGTAGGTGCGGAAAATTTTGAATGGGTGGTAGAAACATCTGCCAACTTCGCCATAGAAAAAGCTTTGGCTAACAACGGCGGCGATAATCTCACCTGGGGAAAATATGTTAAACAAAGCGCAGGCCGATAAAGCGCTAACGATCGTTTCGCGCAAGCGATACTTATAAAAGTCCATAAGATGATTCTAAATTATAAAACATTCACGCTCGGAGTAGAAGAGGAGTATATGGTGCTCGACCCCGACACTTTTGAACTAAAGAGCCATGAGCAGCAAATTGTACAGGAAGGGCAAAAGACAATAAAAGATAAAGTCAAGGCTGAAATGCATCAGGCTGTTGTGGAAGTGGGTACCGATATCTGCCAGGATATTGACGAAGCGTATAAGGATGTTTCATTTCTTAGAAAGACGATCAGCGATATTGCCGGTACACTCAATTTAACGCTCGGGGCCGCCGGCACTCATCCTTTCAGTCATTGGGAAAAACAACTGATCACCGATCATCAACGCTATAACGAAATCATTGCGGAGCTCCAGGAAGCGGCGCGTAGCAATTTGATTTTCGGCCTGCATGTGCATGTTGGCATGGAAAGCCGCGAGCTGGCCAATCATATTGCTAATTCCACAAGATATTTTCTGCCCCATATTTTCGCGCTCAGCACCAATTCTCCGTTTTGGGAAGGCAGGACGACCGGCTACAAATCCTATCGCACAAAAGTTTTCGACAAGTTCCCGCGCACCGGCATTCCCGATGCTTTTGAAAGCATTGAGGCGTATGATAATTATGTCAAAATGCTGATCAAAACCAACTGTATCGACAACGCTAAAAAGATCTGGTGGGATCTTCGGGTACACCCGTTTTTTAATACCGTCGAATTTAGAATCTGCGATATACCGATGACGGTGGACGAAACCATCGCCATTGCCGCCCTGTTTCAGGCGATCTGCGCGCGCATTTATATGCTGCGCAGCAAGAACATGAATTATATTCAGTATTCGCGGCCATTGATCAACGAAAACAAATGGCGGGCCAGCCGCTATGGGCTGGATGGCTACCTTATAGATTTTGGAAAGGAAGAGGAGGTGAACACACGCGCTTTAATTTATGAGCTCCTGAATTTTATAGATCCCGTTATTCCACATCTGGGCAGTCAGCATCGCATCGACTATGTTCATAAAATTATGGAGATGGGAACGGGCGCCGACCGTCAGCTGGCCATTTATGATCAAACCAGCGATCTGATCCAGGTGGCCAAATACGTCAGCGACCACTTTCTCGATGGTGTTTAATCGTTGGGGCCGGTCACCATTAAAACCTCGTACACCGGGCTAAAAAGATAAGTGCGGCTGGTTGCCATTTCAACACAGCTATACCTTTTGGTTCGCTTTTTTCCTTTTTGAAAAGTTCTGCCATCTTTTATTTTGAAAACGGCGCCCTCGGGCAGGTCTTCTATTAATTTATAGCCCTTTTTGGGAGAATCGTATCGGTATAAAACTCTTTGCAGGTTTTCCTCCGAACAGGTAGAAGCGCCCGGATTTTGTAAGGTTTTCAACAACTCCTTTTGTATATCGGCGGGAAAGAGCTGCTTTTCAATAAACTGGCTGAGAATTTGGCCGTAGATTGTTTTCCATTCGCGGCCATGCGCCTGAATGCGGTTGCCATATTTCTCAAACGCGATCAGGTGTGCGAGTTCGTGCAGCAGCGTAATTAAAAAAGCATATTTATTGAGATTGCCGTTGACACTGATGCGGTGGTGTTTGGTATCAACGCTGTGGCGATAATCACCCAAAACCGAATTCCTGCTTTTGGCAATCGTAAGATGCACTTTATAGAAATTCAGAAAAGCGACCACCGGTTCGTAAGTGTGGTCGGGCAAATAAGCCGATAGTTGCATTAATGGCACTTCCTTTTTAGCCATTCTTATTATTTCTCAATGCTTTTTGGAGTGAAGAAACCTCAATAATGTTATAAAGCACATAAATGCCCAGGCACACAAATAAAGTCGTTTTATCTACCTGCCCGTTGTTCGAATAAATATAAATAAATGCGGCTATGGCGCATACAAACAACCGAATGATAAAACCTGAATAAAAAACGCGAACAAATACATGCGGGTTGGGATTATCGATTGCTTTTAACGCGTTTCTCACCGTTAAAATGCCGACCAGGAAAAGGATGATATTAGCAATCACAACCACATCCCGGTCAATGCCCGCCTGCGTCAGTTTTTCTTTAAATATTAAGAAGAAAGCAGTTAAAAGCGTAAAAACCAGTGCCATTAGTTTGATAGGGTTAAAAGATGCCCCTTTGTTTTGCTCCATTATTTTTTATTCTTTTTCCCGGTTTCTTTAATTAGTTTATAAAAAGCTGCGGCCAGTATCAGCAAAGGTAAGGCTACGGTCAATAATGGCGAGATGCTAAATTTTGCATCGAGTTTAATGCCTGCGAAAACACTCAAAGCAATTAAAACCAACAATTGAGCGCTGACGCCCAGATAGCGCAGCCAGGGACTGTAATTTTTCGGATCCAACTTTTTGGGATAAAGCTACAGATAAATAATGGGGGAAAGGAGCCGCAAGCCGATTTTTGAATTTTAAGAAATAATAATTAATTTAAGATGTAGATTTACCGCAATTTTGCCAGGTTGGCGAAACAGATTTGTTGGTGACATAAAAAAAATTTGATGAAGCAATCCGTAAGATTTTTTTGGCGTTTATTTTTTATTGGAATTGGTTTTTTCATAGCTATTTTGCTGATGGCCAATTTCGGGGTGTTTGGAAAAATGCCTTCGATCGAAGAACTGGAAAACCCAACGATAGCCCAGGCCTCGGAAATTTATGCCAGTGAAGGAACTTTGATGGGGAAATTTTACCTGCCATCCGGGAATAGGAGCATTGTTAAGTATAAAGAGATTTCCCCCAATGTGATAAACGCATTGGTGGCAACCGAGGATAAAAGATTTTACGAGCATTCCGGCATCGATATTATCGGCACGCTCCGCGCGATTTCATCTGGCGGCACCAAAGGAGGCGGTAGCACTATTACGCAACAGCTGGCTTTAGCGCTTTTCAATGAGCGCGCAAGAAACCCGGTGAAACGTGTCATTCAGAAATTAAAAGAATGGGTGATTGCCGTAAAACTTGAGCGCAATTTTACCAAAGAAGAAATTCTGGCGTTATACCTCAACGCCGTTCCCTATCCTGATAATGTGTTTGGCATTAGAAATGCATCGCGAACATTTTTTCAAAAGGAGCCGGGCCAGCTCAACGTTGATGAAGCTGCGCTTTTGGTTGGAACCATTAACGGGCCGGGCGTATATAATCCGCGGCGTAATCCCAAAGCTTCCATGGACCGGCGCAATCTTGTGTTGGGCAGGATGGCTGAAAATGGCGATATATCAGCCGCCGAAGCAGCGAATCTGCAGGCAAAGCCCATTGTTTTAAATTATCAAAAGCCGAGTGAAGATTTGGGTTACGCTCCCTACTTCCGCGAAGTTTTACGAGAAGAGGTTAAAAAGATACTTAAAGAAATTTCGAAACCAGACGGTTCTTCCTATAATATATATAACGACGGGTTGAAGATATACACGACGATTAACCCCGTGATGCAGCTTTACGCGGAAGAAGCGGTGGCAAAACAAGCGCCGCAATTGTACCGCAATGTGATTCGCCAGGGATTTGTGAAAAATGGCAGCGTGTGGAAGTCGCATGAAAATATTCTGAAAAATGCAATGAAGGCGAGTGAGCGCTGGCGCAATCTTGCTGAAGATGGGTTGAGCGACAAGGAAATAGAAGCGACCTTTCATGAAAAAACGCCGATGAAAGTGTTTGCGTGGAATGCGGAGCGGTCGAAAGACACGGTGATGACGCCTTACGACTCCATCAAATACCATCGTTTGTTTACACAGGCTGGTTTTATGGCCATGGATCCGTTAACAGGAGAAGTAAAAGCCTGGGTCGGCGGCATTGATTTTAAAACTTTCAAATATGATCACGTTAACCTCAACACCAAGCGGCAGGTGGGTTCAACCATCAAGCCATTATTATATGGCGAAGCTGTGGAAGAATTGAATTTCACACCCGAAACCCCCGTTCAGGACATTCAGCAAAATTTTGGCGGCGGCAGGCTGGTGCCGGCAACCGGTGGCAGCTGTACGGGCCGCACCATGCCGATGGCGAACGCCTTAGCCTGGTCGCGAAATTGTGCCACCGCGTATATTATGAAACAGGTGGGTCCCGGCAAGTTTGTAGATTTTTTACAGCGGATTGGCGTTCCCACCAAAGTGGCGCCCCATCCGTCCATTGCGCTGGGAGCGTGTGAATTATCGCTCTTTGAAATGATGTGGGCCTATTCGATGTTTGGTGGCCGCGGGTTTTCAACCAAACCTTATTTTATCAGCCGCATTGAAGACCGCAATGGCAATGTTATTAAAAGATTGGATTATAGTGTGAACAGGAGAGAAGCGATCAGCGAGTCGACCGCCTACATTATGTCGCGCATGATGCAAGGGCCTGTGGACAAAGGAACCGCGGCCGGGTTGAGAGGCCGCCTGGGCGCTGCGGAAATGGCGGGTAAAACCGGTACTACTAACGACAATAGCGATGCCTGGTTCATGGGTTTTGTGCCCCAGCTGCTGGCCGGCGTGTGGGTAGGTAGTGATGACCGTTTCATCCGCAACGAAGGATCCGGAGGTTTTGGAGGCGCAGCAGCGCGGCCTATCTGGGAGCATTTTTTCAAAAAAGTATATGCTAATGAAGAAATGGGCATCAATAAAGAGGATCGTTTTATAGAGCCGCCTACCCTCAGCAACGAAGCTGTAAGCGCCGATCCGTCTTCTCTTATTCTTGATGAAAGTATTGCGCCGAGCGCCGAGGGCCAGGACATTGGCGTGGGCACCGAGCAAGACTACATGCTGAACAATGAAGAGTATATCGGCCCGGAATCTGCTCCTTTGCCTGAAGATCCGAATAAGCAGAAAAAGCCGGTAAAAGATACGAGCAAAAAGGTGGTAAAAGAAAAGCCGATCGGCACGCCCGAGGAGCCTAAAAAGAAAAAAGGTTTCTTTAGAAAGATTTTTGGCAAAAAAGATGATTAATAACACCCGGCTTACACAAAAGAGCAAGAAGGTTTAAGCAAAAAATGAGTGTGTTAACACATCAGTCATCTGCGCTATAAAGAACGACGGGTAAAGGGAGCAGATATATATCTTGTACGTCTTTAAATCTTGCGTGTTATATTTGCACGAATTTTTCTCATATTAAATTACTTTTTAGTATATGGCAGATATTTTTGATAGATTGTTGAAGAACTACGGCCCTATCGGTCAACACCGTGAAAGAGCACATGGATATTTTGCATTTCCAAAGTTGGAAGGAGAGATCGGTAGCCGGATGAAGTTCAGAGGGAATGATGTAATCGTTTGGAGTTTAAATAATTATCTTGGTTTAGCCAATCATCCGGACATAAGAAAGGCCGATGCCGACGGAGCGTCCGAATTTGGCCTGGCCCATCCGATGGGAGCGCGCATGATGAGCGGCAACAGCAATTTACACGAAAAGCTCGAGGCTGAATTGGCTGAGTTTGAAGAAAAAGAAGACGCGATCTTGTTGAATTTTGGTTACCAGGGAATGGTGAGCATTATCGACGTGCTTTGCAGCCGCCATGATGTGATTGTTTATGACGCGGAAAGCCACGCTTGTATTATCGATGGTCTGCGCCTGCATCCGGGGCATCGTTTTGTTTTCAAACATAATAATATTGAAGACTTCGAGAAGCAAATGCAACGCGCCACGGCTTATCTTGAAAAGCAAAACAAAGGCGGCGGCATTTTGGTAATTACCGAAGGGGTTTTCGGCATGGCCGGCGACCAGGGTAAACTAAAAGAGATTGCCGCGCTTAAGGATAAATACGATTTCAGGTTATTGGTAGACGATGCACATGGTTTTGGTACGCTCGGGAAAAAAGGCGCAGGCGCCGGTGAAGCCCAGGGCGTTCAGGATAAAATTGACCTGTATTTTTCGACCTTCGCCAAATCAATGGCTTCCATTGGGGCTTTCGTTGCCGGCGACAGAAAAATCATCGATTATATTCGCTACAATATCCGCAGCCAGATCTTCGCTAAAAGTTTGCCCATGCCGCTGGTGGTAGGTAATCTAAAAAGGCTGGAGTTATTAAAAACCCGTCCTGAGCTGAAAGAAAAACTTTGGGAAAATGCGCTTAAGCTGCAAAAAGGCCTAAAAGAAAGAGGTTTTGACATCGGGAATACCGACTCTGTTGTAACACCGATTTATATGAAGGGCGGGGTGGAAGAAGCCACCGCCATGGTGATGGACCTTCGCGAAAACTATAAAATTTTCTGTTCCATCGTCGTTTACCCGGTTATTCCGCGGGGTCATATTATTTACAGGCTTATTCCAACCGCGAGCCACACCGACGAGGATATCAACGCAACGCTCGAGGCATTTACAGCCGTAAAAGAAAAACTGGATGCCGGAGCTTATAAAACCAACGCTATTCCCGACATGGCAGAAGTTAGAAAATAATACAAAAAAAGTTCCCAAAGAAAAAGCCGCTTCAAAATCAATTGAAGCGGCTTTCTTTATGAAGAAAATGCGATAAAACTTATTTGATTTTGTTTACAGCAACTTCGTTTACCACTTTTTTGTTGTTGCTCACATTGTAAACGCTAACGGTTTTACCTTTTGTGTTCGAAATAGTAAAAGTTAAATCGTATTCGCTGTAAAGATCGCTGTCAAACTGATAGTTACGAACGATTTTTTTACCGGTAACTTTTTCGTTGTACAATACAGTACCATCGTTGTCAGTAACCGAAACAAAGAACACTTCGTTGGCTTTGTTATCCAAAGACAGTCTGTAAACGGGTAAATCATTTACGTTTCCTACGTAAGCAACTTCGGCTTTTTTATCTTCATCGTTCACCGCGAATGCAGGAGCAGCGATTGAAGTTGAAAATAAAGTAACTAATGCTAAAGCGAAGATTTTTGTTTTTGATAAATATGTTTTCATGTTATAAAGTTTTATATTTTAAAAAATTTTGTTTTAAGTAAAGTGCCTGTCATCATCAGGCGTTTCTTCTATTTTTGTTGATTCGACACCGGTCCGGCGCTGGTCAACGTGTTTGCAAATAATACTCCTAACTCGTAGGCTACCTTTTTTGCTTGTAAAAGAACTGTTTTCATAATTGTCTCCTTTTTTTAATTCTTCAATATTTTATTTCTCGTTATACGGGCTAAAATCGCCGGGCGGCAAACAAAACGAGACAAGCGAAAGTTACTTTTGAGCGCTTTACTTAATCATACCGGTATGTAGTAATGATTATGTATTTGTTACACAAAGATAGCACGCCAAAAAGGGCGTTGCAAACCATTATCAATGGTATTTTAGGAAGCTAAAATTTTCAAAAATTATTTCAAATAATTGAAAATCAAATAATTGAAATATAGAATTGAATGATGCCCAACGCCGAAAACAAGTTTTAAAAAAGCCGGAATTACCCTGATTTCCGGTAAAAAAATATTCAAAAACAGCAAAGTTTTTCATGCGGCTGGTTTGCCTGGGTTTCCCTAAAAATTTTAAATAAAATGCCTGTTTGATTGAATTAATCTTACCATAATGATAAAAGTCGCGACATCTATCTAAAAAATATTATCTTAACGGCTTGATTGCCCGGCAACGGGTGCTCAAATAGGATAAATAATAACAGATCACATAATTTTTAAGAGTAATGGATATTGCGGTTAGCAAAAGCTTACATCATTTTAGAACAGAAGTTGGAACGAGGTTCCAATTATATAACAGCCTTTTTACCTCTTTGCCGTTTCATAAAATGGAAAAGACGGGGATTTTACTTTCACTTTTTTCAAATAATTGCGAAGAAGGATTCTCGAAAAATCAGAGTCCGGTTGACATTATCAATGAGTTTTTTAATACCCACACCACTTTAACCACTGAGCAGCAACGGTTAGATTTGCTTTTTAAATTCAATCAATACGTAGAGCGGCAGGTGGTGTTGTTCGATGCCCTCGAAGATGCAGCGTATAAAAATACACACGATCTGAATGGCGCCGGTACGCTGAAGCAGGTGATGGGCGATGTGTTACAAACCAACAAGGCGGAGGATTTGGCCGAAGTACTGAAAACCTTTGGTGTAAGATTAGTGCTCACCGCCCATCCCACCCAGTTTTACCCCGGATCGGTGTTGGGTATCATACACGATTTGAGCCGCGCATTGATCAAAAACGATTCGGTAGAAATCAATACTTATTTACAGCAATTGGGCAAAACGCCTTTTCTGAAAAAGAAAAAGCCAACGCCGTTCGATGAAGCGATCAGCCTGGTGTGGTTCCTCGAAAACGTGTTTTATACGGCAGCGGGAAGGATTCTTAATGAGTTGAAAAGCCAGTTCCCTGAGGCTATTTCAGAGCAGAATCCTGTGTTGCAAATGGGCTTTTGGCCGGGCGGCGACCGCGACGGAAACCCTTTTGTTAAATGCGATACGACGTTAAAAGTGGCTGACGCGCTTCGGAGCGCTATTCTTAAATGCTATTATCTCGATGTAAGGCGCCTGAAGCGCAGGCTTACGTTCCACGGTGTTGAAGAACCTATCGCCGCTTTGGAGACAAAATTGTACGATAATGTTTTCGTTCCCGGGTTTGAAATCAATGTTACCACAGCAGAGATTAAAGCAACATTGGTTCAGATAAAGCAAACGCTGGAGGAAAATCATAATGCGCTGTTTACGGCGCAAGTGCAAAGCCTGATTAATAAAATTGATCTTTTCGGGCTTCATTTTGCTTCGCTCGACATCCGGCAGGACAGCGGCATTCATCAAAAACTGATGGACATCACAGCTACCAAAAGCGGGGGCGTCATTCCTGAAAATTATAATGACCTAAGTGAGGCAGAAAAAATAAAAGCTTTATTGAATATTGATCGTAAAGTCAACACTGATATTTACGAAGACGATGTTATAAAGGATACCGCGGAAATACCGAACGCTATCGCTGAAATTCAAAAATCGAATGGCGAAGCCGGCTGCAACCGCTATGTGATCAGCCATTGCGAAAACACATTGAATATTATCGAAGTGTTTGCGCTATTTAAAATGCAGGGCTTTGCCAACGATGAAGTGAATGTTGACATCGTGCCGCTCTTTGAAACCATCGATGACCTGAGCAATGCTGCTGAAATCATGAAAAACCTGTATAGCATTCCGGCTTATAAAGCCCATTTGGAGCGGCGTGGCAATACCCAGACGATCATGTTAGGGTTTAGCGACGGCACAAAAGATGGCGGTTATCTTATGGCCAACTGGAGTATTTACCGCGCAAAAGAAGAGCTTACAAGAATCACAAAATATTATGGGTTTGAAGTCGTTTTCTTCGATGGAAGAGGCGGCCCGCCCTCTCGCGGAGGTGGCAAAACGCATAAGTTTTATGCTTCGATGGGAAGCAATATTTCCAATCGCGAAATTCAACTCACCATTCAGGGGCAAACAATTAGTTCAAACTTTGGAATTATTGATTCGGCCCAATACAACCTCGAACAGCTGTTAAACGCGGGCATTACCAATAATTTGTATGCAGACCGGCATGCGCCGCTGACCGGCAACCAGGAAGAGCTTTTGCAGGAACTGTCTTCCTACGGGTTTGATGAATACAAGAAGTTGAAAGAGCATCCTTTACTTGCCAATTACCTTTATGAAGTAAGTCCGCTGCGGTTTTACAGTGAAACAAATATTGGAAGCCGGCCTGCCAAACGCGGTAAATCGCAGAGCGGCATTTCCCTGAAAGATTTGAGAGCGATTCCTTTTGCAGGCGCCTGGAGCCAGTTGAAGCAAAACGTTCCAGGGTTTTTTGGTGTCGGCTCGGCGCTTAAAAAGATGGAATACATCGGCAGGTTTGAGGAAATTCAAAAACTTTATCAAAACTCGCTTTTCTTCAAAACGCTTATTGATAACTGTGAGATGGCTTTGTCGAAGTCTTATTTTCCGCTAACTGCTTACCTGGCGGAGGATGAAACTTTCGGCGAATTGTGGCGCATGATTCATGAAGAATATAAACTGACGCTGGAGTATGTGTTGAAACTATCCGGTAATGAAAGCCTGATGCACAATTATCCGGTGGACAAACTTTCCATTTCAATGCGCGAGCGGATCGTGTTGCCGTTGCTCACCATTCAGCAGTATGCGCTTTCGAAAATCAGGCAAATAGAAACTTCGGGAGAAGATAAAGACGGAGTGAAAGACACCTACGGCAAGTTAGTAATGCGTTGTTCTTTCGGTATTATCAACGCGGGCAGAAATTCTGCGTAATTTCGAATAACGATAATAATAAAAGAGCCGGGATCCCGGCTCTTTGCTTTTAGGAGCGTTTAATTTTATCGGAACTGTAATCTGTCGGTAAAACTTTTACAATCAATTAGCGTTAAATATTTCGCCATCTATAAAAACACATCCTTACATTTGTTTTCAATAAAACATCATTCATGAAGAACATGCCGGCCTTCCTGTTTTTTGGATTTATAAGTCTTTTGCTTGTTGCGGCCTGCGGCAGCGCCACGAGCAACAACCCCAACGAGGTGCTTCAGGAATTTTTTGAACATCTGGCTAAGAAAGATATTGACGGCGCTTCAAAATATGTAACCCAGGAGAGCAAACCCACGATGCAGATGTTGAAGAAAGGCCTTGATATGGCGGAGCAAATGAAAGATTCGTTGCCACAAAACGATCCGATGAAAGATTTCGAAGACGTGGTTTTTGAACCTGCAAGAGTAGCTGGAGATTCGGCCATGATTACAGTTAAAAGCAGAAGCGGCCAACGACCATCGGCGGATTTTAAACTTTTAAAAGAAAGCAATGGCTGGAAGGTTGATTTTACAATGAGCACGCTGATGCGGATGGGCGCGAAAACTGCGAAAGAGCAGGAAAAGAATTTAAGAGATACAGTCAATTTTCATAGCGAAGAAATTGAAAAGGGAATGAAGATGGCGGACAGCGTGTTGAAAAATATGGATCCGAAAATGCTGGAAGATCTTCAGCAAAAGCTTGAAAGCCTGAAATAGCGCGTACATTAGGACATTAAAGCAATATGCAAACGCCATTCGATCCACAAAAAACATAAAAAAAATACGAATGAAATATCTTTTTATACTGTCGATACTCGGCTTGTTCAGCCTGGCCGCTTGTGGCGAGGGTGGCGATGCAACATCAGACGCTACAAGCAACGATATTGAGGCGGCAACTGCTTTTATCCAAGCGGCTCTTAAAGGGAAATACGACAGGGCTGCTGACTTTATGTTACACGATTCTCAAAACGACGAACGTCTCGACGCTGTGTCACGCATGCAGCTTTCGTCTGATGAAAAGCAAGGGCTTTGGGACGCCAGCATTCGTATTCACAGCCGGCAACTCATCAACGATTCAACAAGTATCATTGTTTACTCCAACTCCTTCCATACCGAAAATCGGGATACCTTGAAAGTTGTGAAAAGCGATGGTAAATGGCTGGTGGATTTTAAATACCTTTTCGATCATGAATAAACACCTGCAAAAGCATATTTTTGCAGACACTAATATATACTTATCTAAAAAAACAACAGCGCTTTTATGTCAACTATTCAACATCCCTGGCATGGTGTAAGCTACGGTACCAATGCGCCTGAATACGTGAATGCGATTATTGAAATTCCGGAAGGGTCAAGATCGAAATACGAAATTGATAAAGAAACAGGGCTGTTGAAATTGGACCGGGTCATCTATTCTTCTTTCCATTACCCCGTCAATTATGGATTTATCCCGCAAACGTTGGGGCAGGATAATGATCCCTTGGATGTGTTGGTTTTATGTTCACAAACGATTCGATCCCTTTGTTTGGTGCAGATAAAAGTGATCGGCAATATGCAGATGATCGATAGCGGTGAGCGCGATGACAAAATTATCGCAGTTGCCATCAACGATCCTTCAGTAAGGCAATATGATAATATAGATGAACTGCCGCAGCATTTTTTATTGGAAATGCGTAACTTTTTTGAACAATATAAGGTACTAGAAGACAAAAAAGTGGTGATAGACACCTTCCAGGACAAGGAAACCGCGCTGCCTATTGTAACGGAAGCCATCGAATATTATAAAGAGAAGTATGCCAAATAGCTTCAGTCCTGCTTCTTTTAAATAAAAGTTTCGTTGCTTGGATCATCATGCAACCTTTGCCCGCGTGATTGCTTCGTTGTGTATGGACTGCTATTAAAATTTTGAAAAATTTGAAGCACTGCTCCTGGTTTATATGTTTGATGTGGCTGGCTTGCACGGCCTACGGGCAGGACGACCTGTCGCGGGTGGTAAAGGAGTATTATCGCGTAGATCCCCTGGCCGGAACTTTTTCCGGCTTTATCGATGCACTCAGTTCGGATACAGCATTGCATAATAAACAAGTACTCAAACAAACCGATACGACCGGCTACTATTTAAGAGGAAATTACAAGGTATTCAATCCCTTTAGCATCAATGCTGCCAAGGTGGACGTCATCTTTTATGAAAAAGCTGTCAGGTCAACGGAGCAACGATTTCTCTTTAGTTATTATAATTACCAGATCGTAGCCTTTTTTCCTGACACAGAGCGGAACAGAAAAGTCGTAAAAAGGGATTATAAAAAATTAGTCAGGAAGCTTAGACGAAGTCTTTTTTACACCAATGTTGTCGACCTGAAAGGTTATAATAACCTGGAAGACGGGGAAATTACCACCCTTAATGATTGGGCAACATTGGAGCTTGCGCCAATCACTGTGAGTTGGCAAACACTCGGCGAATCACGCCATCTCGCAATAACGCTTCTTTTGAGAATAAAGCAGGATAATAATTATGCTGTACCGCTGCATGGGTTGCGGCCGTTCTAAAACGGCGGGGCTGATTGGCTTCCTTTTTAATCAATAAACCTTCTGATTAATTTTAAGGTATGGGTGCGCTCGCCTGTGTCTGAATGAATAATGCCCTTTTTGTCCAAATGATCGATCCGTACTTTGCCGGAAGCGTGAATGATTTGCTGATCGCCGATGATCAAGCCTACATGCACAATCTTATCGTCTTCCTCAAAAAAGGCAAGATCACCTGGACCTGCGGTTTTTAATGAGCGCACCCGCCTGCCTTGCAAAGCCTGTTCCCAGGCATCGCGGGCAATAGCAACACCCGCAATCTTATAAAGCGTTTGGCAAAAGCCGCTACAGTCCACGCCGAGGATCGTTTTGCCGCCCCACATATAAGGAGCGTTTAGCCATAAGCGCGCTTGTTTTAAAATAAACTTCTTTTTGTCTTTAATCGCTGTCGGGTTGAGGGGCTTTTCTGCAAATGAAAATGCGATATCGCCGACGCTGCCGCGCTTGTGCTGAAGATTTCTTAAAGACGCGCCCAAGGGTAATTGCATGGTTTGTTTTTGAATGCGGATTTCGTTCAAAAGCTGTGGCGCCAGCGTATGGCAGGGTTTCAGGGCGGCAGCTTCATCTGTTACCGCGAGCAAATGGCTGGTCGTCCATCCAACATAGCCATCAAAAATACTTTCTATTTTGATCCAGGTCGCATTCTTTCTGCCCAAAATTTTCACGGCTTCGCCGAATAAAAGCTGGTTGCTCATTTCCTGCCGGTGATTGGGTTTCTTGCGTACCGGCGCTGCGGGAACGATCACCATGCCGTAATCAAAATGCTTCATCCGGTAAATTTAAAACGTTTAGACAGAAAGAGGCCAACGCTATGGAAAAAGAAGTGTTTTGCATCTTAAGGTTTAATAACTTTAACCGCGTGAGTAAAGATCGATACCACGATATTAGCGACAAGGAATTGCTGCAACGCTTTCGGCAAACGGAAGACAGTGAATGGCTGGGAGCTTTGCTGGAACGTTATACCCTGTTATTGTTTGGTGTTTGCATGAAGTATTTAAAGGAAGAAAATGACGCGCGCGATTGTGTGCAGCAAATTTTTTTAAAAGTGATACAGGAAGCCGGCCGCTATGAGATAAATTACTTTAAAAGTTGGCTTTATATGGTGGCCAAAAACCAATGCCTCACCATATTAAGAGACAGAAAAGGCAAAACGCCCGTAGCTTTAACCGATTTGAACGCGCCGTTGGCTGATAGCGATAATTCGCCCCAACCGCTTTCTGACGAAGTGACCTCCGAGCTACTTGAAGCAGCTCTTAAGGAACTGAATAGTGAGCAGTACAATTGCGTAACTTTGTTCTATCTTAAAAAAAATACTTACCAGCAGGTGAGTGAAATCACAGGATACCCTCTGTTAAAAGTAAAGAGTCACATTCAGAACGGGAAAAGAAACCTCAGAATAAGTATTCAAAAAAAGCTTGCTCAAAACGCAACCCGAGATGCAGGATGAATTAAAACACATATTATCCGATAAAAAAGAGGCGATTAGCCGCGAGCAACTGCTGCAATACCTGAATGGGGAAATGGAGCCGGCTGAAAAACACGACTTTGAGCAGAAGATCATTGACGACCCTTTTGAAGCAGACGCTTTGGAAGGGTTAGACGAACTACAGGACAAAAAGCGCATTGAACTGATCGTCGACGACCTCAACAGAAGCCTGCGTAAAAAGACGGCGAAAAAAGTAAATTCCAGGAAGCGCCTGCAGCTGAAAACGCCATGGACGCTCTATTTTTCCGCTATTTTGTTGCTTATCCTGATCGCGTTGATCTTTATTTTCTTACATCGCCAGCTTAATAGCTAAAATATAAGGGAAACAAATCGTGTTGCCAATTAAATCGCGGCCTTGTGCACAAATGGGGAAAACATGCCGTCGCCTGATCGTATTATCGGTATTTTCTATATTAATTTAATGTTAACTGCTGCTTTTATTGGCGAAAAAAGCCAAATTTGTAGTCGAAACTCTAAGCTATGCAGTGGAAGACTATAAAATCGGGTTTAGGCAACACCGTTTTTGGTTTATGTAACAATGGCCGCAAGCTCTTGACGCTTGCTTATCAAACACATTCCGATCGCGTTTACATCGAATCTGAAGATGGCGAAAAGCGATATTTTAAATGCAGTAAAACAGGCTTTCTGAAAAATAAAGTGGTGCTGGAGAATGAATACGGCACACGCTTGGGAAAGCTAAAAAAAGAAAACGGCCACGCCTTCATTGTAATAGACGAAAAAAAATACGCGCTGAATTTCCCGGACTCCAAAAATGTGGAAATCATCGCTGAAGACACACAGCAACCGCTCACCGTTTGCAGCCTTGACCTGGACAACCCGGCGCCCCGCGATAAAGACAGCTTGATTATGGTGATGTGCTATTATTTACTGGGCCATCCGCAGAAAATGGAAGAACCCAGGATGGCGAGCTAAAGCTCCTGAAATACATTTTTTGAAAATTGCTCAAGGGAAGGGTCCCTTGCACCCATCAGCAGCAAAACCGAACCAGCTGTTAAATGCGGCCTTACCTGGCCTAAGAAATCATTTCTGTTTTCAACAAAAAAGGCTTTTTTGCCCTTAGCTTTAATGTCGTTGATCAGATCGTTGGCCGATATATCCTTAGTAGTGGTGCCGCCTGCATAAAATATTTCACTCATCCAAATCTCATCCTCAGGCCTTAAAGCCTCCGCGATTTCTTTAACGAAATCTGATCTCAAAAACTTGGTGGGTGTATAGCCATGAGGCTGGAACCAGGCAATCACTTTTTCTGACACAGGCTGACAACTTCGGATGGCCGCAGCGCATTTGACCGGGTTGTGAGCGAAATCATCAACCACCCATATTTCATTTTTTTTGCCTAAAACCTGGCATCGCCGGTAAATGCCCTCGTAACTTCTTAAAGCTTCGCTGGCCGTTGGCAGAGAAACGCCTGCCATGGATGCGGCTGCAACTGCCGCTAATGCATTTTCCATATTATGGCGGCCCGCAACATTTAACTCAAAAGGTTGCTTGTTGATGGAAAAAGAAATATTGAATCCGTTTTGTAAAAAGCCCGTTGCAAAAAATCCGGAGCCGCGGTTCGCTCCTTCAACCTCAAAATCGTAAATAAGCTTGGATGAAAGTTTTTGGGAGTGTTCGTTCGACTGGTTAACGATAAAATGAGCGCTATTTTGCTTGAACGTTTCGAATATCTGGTTCAACTCCTTCAGCTCTTTATGATCTTTTTCAATATTTAATAAGATACCGATCTCCGGGTGATATTGCACAATAGAGCCGTCGCTTTCGTCAGCTTCTATCACCAGCCAGTCGCTGTCTCCAACAAAGGCATTGCCGATTTTTCCTTTTTTTATCAGGCTCACCAGCCCTGCGCCGCTAATAATTGAGGGAGAGAGCCCGGCGTGGCTCATAATATCAAACAACATGGCTGTTGTGGTGCTTTTACCGCTGGTGCCGCCCACCGCGATCGTTTTTTTACTTGCCGCAATGAGCGCCAAAAGTTCTGACCGCCTGATGATAGGAATGCCTAATTCCTTCGCTTTCTTTATTTCTATAACGGTATCTTCAATGGCGGTAGAAGCAACAACAAGGTCCGTTTCCGGGGTGATGCCGCTGCCATCCTGCAAAAAACAGCGTATGCCTTCGTCTTCCAGCTTTTGCCTGATGTCGCCGGCCTTTCCTTCATTAAAAAAGCGATCGCTGCCGCTAACCATCATGCCCGATCCCTGCAGGTATTGTGCAATCGCGCTCATGCCCGCCCCGGCTACTCCAATAAAGAAAGGCGCGCTGATTTTATTTAAATCGATAGAAGTCGTCATAGTGAAGGCAAATGTGCAAAGTTTTTTTGGTAATCAAATGATAATTATGATAGTAATCGAGCAACCGCTCTTATCAACCGCCCCGAAAAAACTAGTCCATCCTTTTCATGGCGAAAGATGAAAACGTATATTTGCCAAATTCAACGATGACTATGAGCAAAAACTTCAATCCTGACAAGCAACATACTTTAAAAAAATCAGTAAATATCAGTGGAACAGGCCTGCATACCGGGATACTTGCTGATATGTCGCTAAAGCCCGCAAATGCTGGGTTTGGAGTAAAATTTCAAAGGGTTGATTTGCCAAACAAGCCGGTAATCAAGGCTGATTGTGATTTGGTCACCGACACCAGCCGCGGAACTACGCTTGAAGCCAATGGCGCTAAAGTAAGCACCGTTGAGCATTTGCTGGCGGCATTGGTGGGCATGGGCGTAGACAACTGCCTCATTGAAATCAATGGCCCCGAAGTTCCGATTATGGACGGCAGCTCGATGCCTTTTATTGAAATTATCGAAGAAGCAGGTGTTGAGGAGCAGGATGCCGCTAAAGTTTGGTATTCGATAGATGAGAATTTATACCTTACAGACGAAGATAAGCGTGTGGAAATGGTGATTATGCCGGCGCGTGAATATCAAATCACTACGTTAATCGACTTTAATTCTCCGGTTTTGGGCACGCAACACGCCGAGCTGAAAACCATGAGGAATTTTAAAGACAAAATTTCAACCTGCCGTACTTTCTGTTTTTTACATGAGCTTGAAATGCTGCTCGATCACAATCTGATCAAAGGCGGCGACGTTAATAACGCTATCGTGGTCGTGGATAAACCCGTCGGCGAAGCGGAACTCGAACGGCTGAAAAAGATTTTTAAGAAAGAAGACATTGAGGTAAAAAGCGAAGGCTATTTGAATAATTTAGAATTACGCTTTCCCAACGAACCTGCCCGCCACAAGCTGTTGGACGTCGTGGGTGATCTGGCATTGATTGGCTATCCGGTAAAAGGGCGTGTGATCGCCAACAGGCCGGGGCATAGCACCAATATAGCTTTTGCCAAACTGATTAAGAAACATATCAAAGCCAATAAGCATATTAAGGATATTCCGAACTATGACCCCACAACGCCTGCCGTTTACGATCTGCAGTATATCGAAAAGACATTGCCGCACCGTTTTCCTTTTTTGTTGGTTGACAAAATTGTTGACCTGACCGACGAGAAAATTATTGGTATTAAAAATGTCACCTTCAATGAGTGGTTTTTCCAAGGCCATTTCCCCGGAAATCCGGTGATGCCGGGCGTTTTGCAAATTGAAGCGCTAGCCCAATGTGGCGGCATTTTGGCGATCAACCTGTCTGGCGAGGGTCAGTATGATACTTATTTTTTAAAGATCGACAACTGTAAGTTTAAGCAAATGGTAAAGCCCGGCGATACCATGATTTTAAAAATGGAACTTACGGCCCCTATCCGTCGCGGCATTTGCGAAATGCACGGAACCGTTTATGTTGGAAATAAAGTTGCAACAGAAGCCGATTTGGTGGCGCAAATTGTAAAGCGCTAAGCCGGCTATTTGTGTTATTTTTGATCAAATAGTTTACTATGAAATGGATGCCAAAACTGACAATCGCTTTTTGTGCCGTATTGGTACTCCTGTCCTGCAAAAAGGAAACAGAAAACAATAGCCCCGATGATCGCTTTGAAGGCTTATGGGTGGAGAGCGGGCTGAAAAAAGATACTTTGTTGGTAACCAAGCCAGAAAATTACAGCAGCCTCGGTCCCATGCTTTTTTTGCACCACGATGGAGCCGCGGCGATTCCTTTCAGTTATAGGTTTAATAGCACCGGTGATACGATTACTTTGTCCGACCTTACTGCCAGTTCCACTGAAGGCCTCAATGTTAAATATAAAGTGACACTATCGGAGAAAACCTTCTCTATCAATAAATTTCATGCTTCGCTTCCCGAAGGAGCGCCGCTTATTTTCAATCGGGTCAGATAAACCAAAAGACAGTTTATTCTTGTAAATGTTTGATTATCAATATCTTTATCCGAGACTAACGAGATATCAACATTTGCAGCTAAAGCCCGTCTCAGTGCTCATTTTTCCGTAAATTTGCCCATTGCCTCACGGGCATCATTTTCATGTATTTTTAGATTTATGAGTGAAGAAATAAACGAAGTAGTAGCCGCGTCAAAACCAGTCTATGGCGCCGACAGTATTCAGGTTTTGGAGGGATTGGAAGCGGTTCGCAAAAGGCCGGCGATGTATATCGGCGATATCGGCGTAAAAGGGCTTCACCATCTGGTTTATGAGGTGGTTGACAACTCAATCGATGAAGCGCTTGCCGGGCACTGTAAAAACATTGATGTCACCATTCATGAAGATAACTCGATCTCTGTTCAGGACGACGGCCGTGGTATTCCGACGGGCATCAATAAAAAAGAAAACAAGTCGGCGCTGGAGATCGTGATGACCGTTCTCCATGCCGGTGGTAAATTTGATAAAGACAGCTACAAGGTGTCCGGTGGCTTGCACGGGGTTGGGGTGAGTTGCGTAAACGCACTGAGCACCAAAATGATCACCACCGTGCAGCGCGAAGGAAAAGTGTTTGAGCAGGAGTATCGCATCGGTGTCCCCCAATACAATGTCCGCGAAATCGGCGTATCAGAAAATACGGGGACGCATCAGCACTTTTGGCCCGATTCAAGTATTTTTTCAGTTACGGAATATAAATTTGATATCCTGAAAGGTCGCTTGCGCGAGCTTGCTTACCTCAACAAAGGCATTCGCATTACGCTTTCTGATCTTCGTGAAAAAAATGAAAATGGCGAGATTATTTCCGAAGTGTTTTATAGCGAAGGCGGTATTACCGAGTTCGTTGAAATGCTGGATAAAAGCGCGGGCCGGACACCATTGATTCCCAATGTGGTGAGTGTGGACGGCCATGACGAGCAGACCAATGTGGCGGTCGAAGTGGCGCTTACTTACAACGATTCTTATAACGAACATATTTTTTCTTACGTCAATAACATCAATACCATTGAAGGAGGAACGCATGTAACCGGCTTCCGCCAGGCGTTGACACGGGTATTTAAAAACTACGGGGAAAAAAACGGCTTGTTCGAAAAAGCAAAAGTGACCATCGAGGGCGATGATTTCAGGGAAGGCTTGAGCGCCATCATTTCGGTGAAAGTGCCGGAGCCTCAATTTGAAGGCCAAACCAAAACAAAACTCGGTAACAGCGAAGTAAGCGGGGTGGTGCAAACCACTGTCGCGCGTGTATTGGAAGTTTTTTTAGAAGAGAATCCGAAGGACGCTAAAAATATCATTAATAAAGTGATTCTCGCGGCTCAGGCGCGGGCTGCGGCAAGAAAAGCGCGCGACCTGGTGCAACGCAAATCCGTTTTGAGCGGAGGAGGCTTGCCGGGTAAGCTGGCCGATTGCTCTGATCGTGATCCCGAGCGTTGCGAGCTCTACCTTGTCGAGGGAGATTCGGCGGGCGGTACGGCCAAGCAGGGCCGCGATCGTTCCTTTCAGGCTATATTACCGCTGAGGGGTAAAATCCTGAACGTGGAAAAAGCCATGGAGCATAAGATTTATGAAAACGAGGAAATCCGTAATATTTATACAGCATTGGGCGTAACGGTGGGAACGCCGGAAGATCCGAAAGCCCTGAACCTGGTTAAACTGCGCTATCATAAGTTAATCATTATGACGGATGCCGATGTGGATGGAAGCCACATTGCAACGCTGATCCTCACCTTCGTTTACCGTTACATGAAAGAACTGGTGGAGCAGGGTTATGTTTATATCGCGCAACCGCCTTTGTACCTGATAAAAAAGGGAAAGGAGTCGGCTTACGCTTATAACGAAGAACAGCGCAAAGCGCTTGTGGAAAGGCTGGGCGCTGGCAAGGAAGAATCGGTGGGTATCCAGCGTTATAAAGGTTTGGGAGAGATGAACGCCAACCAGCTTTGGGAAACCACAATGGATCCGGATCGCAGAACGTTAAAACAGGTAACCATCGAAAGCGCTGCTGAAGCCGACCGCGTATTTAGCATGCTGATGGGAGATGAAGTGGCGCCACGGCGCGATTTTATCGAAACCAATGCGAAGTATGCCAAGCTGGATGTTTAATCCGCTTTTAAATATTCTTTGATGTAATTTTCCAGTTTCGCCTCGAGGGGTGAAGCTGGATTTTTCTTTTGGGAAAGAAATTTCTTATAGTATAGTGCGGCTTTCGGTTTGTTTTTTAAGTCGTCATAAATCTTCCCCGCGAGATAAAGATCGATAGGGTCTTGAAAAATATAAAACGAAGTATCTATCTCGCTCGCCGCTTTCGCATATTGCTTCATGAGTGTATAATTATCGGCTTTGGCCCTGAAATAGGTTTGCGCCTGATCCAGAAGGTTGAGTTCGATACATTCGTCCAGCAAATGATTGCTCCTTGTGTAATCACCTTTTTTACCATAACAAAGAGCGAGGCAATAAGTGATTTGTTCTGCACCCAGGTTGTGTTCTATCAGGCAATCGCACAAAGCAATACTTTTGTCAATCTGGTTGGTATTCAGATAGCTGTAAGCAAGGTACATGTAGGAGTAAAAAGAAGAGGCCGGCGGTAAAGAATCTTTGAGCAGCAGCTCGCCCCAGTAAATTACGTCTTTAAAAGCTTTTAGCTTGTGGCTCATCGATATCTTTTTCTGAATCACATCGACATTAGCATTGTCTTTGGCGAGAAAGGCATCAATCACTTTTGCCGCGCGGTCACCTTCTTTCCTACGCTCCAAAGCTTTGGCGTAGGCTACCGTTATCTTACCCGAAGAAGGATTTAACTCAAAAGCCTTTTCAAAATACGCGAAGGCAGCATCGTATTCCCTCACGCTATTTAAACTTCTGCCACCCAAATACCAAAACTTAGATTGCTGTGGTTGGATAGTTGTAAGCATTTTATAATAGAAAGCAGCGCTGTCGTCTTTGTTATAAATCTGGTTATCATAAATGGTGGCCAAAAACAGGTTGGCCTGAAAATCCAGCGGCTCTTGCGCAGCTATTTTTAGATAGGTATCTCGCGCTTCCAGCGGCATCTCCATCATATAATAACAATAGCCCATATCCATCAGGTAGCTTTTATTATAAGCGTCAAGCTGTTTGGTTTTTAACCATTCCAGGCAGCTTTCAAAATCCATATTTTGAAAATACCTCAGGGTTTCCGTTCGGTTATAGCTAATTTCCTGCGCGCTTAAAATACCATAACTATAAAGTAAAACAATGAGCAGCAATCTTTTAATCATGGCATAATTTTTAATTGAACAAGTAATCAAATATAACTAATATTTTAGTTTTAAATTGTGTTTTTAGAGATAAATAGGTGGGATTTGATCTAAAACCCGTAATTTCAATTTTTCTTAACCCAAAAATGATAGCATATGGCAGATGCAACGCTTACAGCTTACAACGTAAAAACTAAAGAAAAGAATGTTCCGATCCAGGACGCAGTAGTGTCAAGAACGGCAAAAGGAGGATATATCGCAAAAGGCCACGACGGTAAAGGAAACAAACTTACCGCGCTGCTTGGAGAGGCAAAAGCATTAGCCGCTATTAAGGCAGGTGTTGCGAAGCAGGATTGGTAATGCGATAAAATTTTTTACTTTATAGTATGCCCGGCAGATTCTGTCGGGCATTTTTTTGTATGAAGATGGAATATCTTAGAGCAGCGATGTGCTTTCTTACTATAATGCGATAAACGATAACGTTTGCGTAAATAAAGTGATACCCAATTGTTTTGTCAAATACGTATTCTGATTACCTTGTATGCCTAAACGATTGTGGATGTACAAAAATATACTTGCATTTTTACTTTTCAATGTTGCTGCCATTGTTGCTCATGCACAGGAAAACTGGAACCTGCCAAAAATTGAAAAGACAAATTTTAAAGCTGCCGTTTACGATGTTACAAAATACGGAGCCGTTGGCGACGGATACCAGCTCAACACAAAGGCCATTCAAAGCGCCATAGATGCGTGTAGCGCCCAGGGCGGCGGTGTGGTGAAAATCCCTTCCGGCTTGTGGCTTAGCGGCCCCATTGTTTTAAAAAGCAATGTGAACTTAAATCTTTCCGTTGGCGCCACTTTATTATTCACAAAAGATAAAAGCCAATATCCGCTGGTGAAGGCCAACTGGGAAGGGTTTGAGCAAATGCGCAACCAGTCGCCCATATCCGCCGAAGGCGCTACCAATATCGGTATCACCGGCAAGGGGATTATTGATGGGAATGGCGACGTTTGGCGCGCTGTGAAAAAGTCAAAACTCACGGAAGGCCAGTGGAAAGACCTGTTAGCTTCGGGAGGTGTTTTGAATGAGAAAAAAGACATCTGGATGCCTTCGGAAAGTTTTGCCAAAGGCCAAAGTGTAAAAGATGCCGGCCGCCTGTCACCCGAAAAAGATGCAGCTTTTTTCGAATCGGTTAAAGATTTTCTGCGCCCCAATTTACTGGTGCTTACAAAATGTGATAAAATCCTGCTGGAAGGTGTCACTTTTCAAAACTCGCCAGCCTGGTGCCTCCATCCGCTGATGAGCAGCAATATCACTGTGCGTAACATTTTTGTTAAAAATCCGTGGTATGCCCAAAACGGCGATGGCATCGATCTTGAAAGCTGCAGCAATGCGCTTATCGAAAACAGTGTTTTTGATGTGGGGGATGATGGCCTCTGCATGAAAAGCGGCCGCGATGCCGACGGGCGCGCGCGGGCCATGCCAACCCAAAACGTGATCATCCGCGGCTGCACCGTTTACGCCTCGCATGGTGGATTCGTAGTAGGCAGCGAAATGAGCGGCGGCGTCAATAATGTCTATGTGAGCAATTGCAATTTTATCGGCAGCGATATCGGCTTGCGGTTTAAAACTACGCGCGGCCGCGGCGGTGTTGTGGAGAATATTTTCATTAAGGATATTTATATGAAAGATATTCCGGGCGACGCGGTATTGTTTGATATGTACTATATGGGAAAAGATCCGGTGCCCCAATTTGGCGAAAAGCGCGAGCTGCCAAAAGTTGAAATGTTGCCGGTGGATGAAACCACACCATCTTTTAGAAATATCCAAATGAGCAATGTTTTCTGCAACGGCGCTAAAAAAGCGATTTTTATCCGGGGTCTGCCCGAAATGCATGTCAAGGACATCAAAATTGAAAATTCGGTTTTTCAATCAGATTTTGGTGTGGATATCCAGGAAGCCAGCAATATCTCATTTTCCAACGTAAAAGTGTTTAGTAAAGAAAAAGATCCGGTGATTGATATTATCAACAGCGACATTATTTCCATAAAAGATTTCGATTATAGTAAAAACACGGAGCTCCTGATGCGTGTTGCCGGCGATCGCACAAAGGCGATCATGATGAAGCAAACCGATTATGAAAAAACGAAACAAAAAGTTAAGGCTGAATTAGGTGCTTCGGCGGCTGAATTGTTTATCAAATAAACTTATAAATTGCGGCTTTTCCTGATCTCTTTTAATTAAAAAACGTATGAAGAAAATAGTATTCCTTTTAATAACCTGCTTTTCAATCGCAGCTCAGGCACAGGACTTGCCCTATTCGCAACAAATGGCGCTGACGGCGATGCGTATGTGGCCGGACTCTTTCAGCTCTGCCCCGGGGAATCCCGCCAGGTGGAGCTATGACCAGGGCGTTATTCTGAAAGGAATTGAAGGCATCTGGCAGGCGACAGGCGATGCAAAATGGTTTAACTACATTGAGCATAGCATGGATCATTATGTGCGGGAAGACGGTTCTATTAAGGATTACGATATTGATCATTATAATATAGATCATTTGAATAACGGTAAAGCGCTGCTGACCATTTATCGTGTTACCGGGAAAGCCAAATACAAAAAAGCTATTGAACTGTTGCGCAGCCAATTGCTAAAACATCCCCGAACCAAAGAGGGCGGTTTTTGGCACAAACAGATTTATCCCTGGCAAATGTGGTTAGATGGTCTATACATGGGACAGCCTTTTTATGCCGAGTATGCACAGGTGTTTGGAGAAGATACCATTTTCAACGACGTAACGCGGCAGTTTGTGTTGATGGAAAAAAACAGCCGCGATCCTAAAACCGGTTTGTTATATCATGGGTATGATGAATCGAGAACGCAGCAATGGGCCGATAAAACCACAGGCCGGTCGCCTCATTTTTGGGCGCGCGCCCTGGGCTGGTATGGTGTGGCTATGGTAGACGCTTTGGACTACTTTCCGGCCGATCATCCCGGCCGCCAGCAAATCATTGAAATTTTAAAACGCTTCGCGACCGCAGTTGTCAAAGTGCAGGATAAAAAAACCGGTATGTGGTACGACATTGTAGATTTACCCAACCGTAAACCAAACTACCTGGAATCCTCTGCTACGGCGATGCTTTCTTATACGCTTGCAAAGGGCGCGAGAAAAGGATACATTGCGCAAAGCTTTGCTACCCATGCAAAGAAGGCGTTTGACGGACTGGTGAAATATCAATTAACAAAAGATGACAAAGGGTTTACCAATCTGGAAGGAACCGTTACCGTTTCTGGTTTGGGTGGCAAGCCCTACCGCGACGGAAGTTTTGAATATTACATGCGTGAAAAAGTAAAACAGAATGATCCGAAGGGAATGGGGGCGTTTATTCTCGCAGCCAACGAAATTGAGATGATGCCGAAATTGTCTGTTGGAAAAGGAAAAACTGTTTTGCTTGATAATTATTTTAATAACGAATGGCAAAAAGGCCCCGGTGGCGAGCAACAGCCATTCCACTACATTTGGACCGAACGCGACAATAACGGTTATTATTTTTTAGGCAATTTGTTTGAACAATACGGTGCAACCTTGAACACGCTGAAAGCAGCCCCTTCAAAGGCAAATTTGTCTGGTGCGTCAGTATTCATAATTGTTGATGCCGATACGGAAAAAGAAACGGCGCAGCCGCATTATATGAATGAGTCCGATGCGTCCACGATTGCCAGTTGGGTAAAGTCCGGCGGCGTGCTGGTTTTGCTGGGGAATAACTCTGTGAATGCTGAACAGGAAAAGATCAATTTGCTTGCCGCAAAATTCGGCATTAAATTCAACGGTGATGACCAGTTGATGGTGAAAGGAAACAACTATGAGCAGGGAGCCGTGATGATTGACAAGGGAAATCCTGTTTTCAAATCAGCCGACAAAATTTATATAAAAGAAATTAGTTCACTAAGCGTCCATCCTCCGGCGACATCGATCTTGAAAAAAGGCTTTGATGTGATGGCCATTGCGAATTACGGAAAAGGAAAGGTTTTTGTCCTGGGCGATCCGTGGATCTACAACGAATATGTGGATGGGCGCAAGCTGCCGGCCGAGTACCAGAATTTTGCTGCTGCCGGCGATTGGGTGCAGTGGTTACTTCGTTCTGCAAAAAAATAAAATAATAATCAGTATCAAATAAGCAGATGAAAGGAAGCATGGCGATTTTCTCGCAAAGGGAAATTTGAGTGTGAAGTTTCATTTGGCCAATAAAAAAACAACAAAAAATACACGGATGCAACCGTTAAATAAAACGACAGTAGACAAGCCGGCTTACCCGGTAAAAATTATGCAGTTTGGCGAAGGCAATTTTCTTCGCGCATTTGTAGATTGGATGATTGATAAAGCTAATAAAGATGGCATATTAAATCATGGCATTGCTTTGGTACAGCCGATTGGCGGCGGCGAGGGCATCAAAAAAATATTTGAAAAGCAGGACTGCCTGTACCACGTTTATCTCGAGGGGATTAAAGACAAGAAGCCCGTAAAAGAAGTTGCTTTGATCCAGTCGGTGACAGATATCATCAATCCGTACACGGAATACCAACAATACGAGAAGCTGTTTTTGAGCGAAGATTTGGAAACCATTATTTCCAACACAACCGAGGCCGGTATTCGCTATGAAGAAGGCGACGATTTAAACGCGTTGCCGCCCAAATCTTTTCCGGCAAAAGTGACTTCGCTGCTTTATAAGCGGTTTAAAAAATTTGATGGAGATGCGTCAAAAGGTTTGCAGATTGTATGTTGCGAACTTATCGAAGATAATGGATCAACATTGCGCGAATTTGTATTAAAGCATGCGGCTTACCATAAGCTCGGCGCTGATTTCGAAAACTGGATAAAAACCGCTTGTAGCTTTTACGATACTTTGGTTGACCGCATTGTCCCCGGTTTTCCTAAAGAAACGATCAATGAAATAAAAGAGGAGATTGGGTTTGATGACAACCTGGTGGTGAAAGGCGAATATTTTCATGTTTGGGCCATCGGCGGCGATAGCATTATCAAAGAAAAATTGCCGCTCGACAAAGCCGGTTTGAATGTGTTGTTTATGGATGATATTCGTCCGTTTCGCGCTAAGAAAGTGCGGGTGTTGAACGGAGCGCACACGGCGATGGTGCCTTTGGCATTGCAGCTTGGCTGCGAAACCGTGATGGATGCCTTTAACACGCCGGAAGTAGAGCAGTTCATCAACAAAATGGTAAACGAAGAAGTGCTGCCTGGTATAGGCGAAGATCCTGAAGAGCTGAAAGCCTTTGCTGCTAAGATCCTTGAGCGCTTTTACAATCCCTATCTAAAGCATTATCTGAAAGATATTTCGCTCAATTCGCTATCCAAGTGGGAGACACGCGATTTTCCTACGGTTGCCGATAACTATAACAAATTGGGAAAGCAAGCCAAACTGACGACTTTTTCCCTGGCAGCCCTGCTGGTATTGTACAGTGGTAAATCTGAAGTATCTTTCACGCCCAATGATACCAAAGAATTCGTTGAATTTATTCAATCTACTTTCAACAAAAATGATATTAAAGGGTGGGTCAACGGCATTTTAAACAACAAGGAAATCTGGACATCGCCTTTAAACGAACTTCCGGGGTTTGCCGACGAAGTGGCGGCTGACGCTCAGGCAATTTTGGATAAAGGGATGAAAACTGCTATTGCCGACATTTTAAAGTAGACAAAAAAACTCGAAAATAACAATCATGCTGATGCTCGGCATCATATAAGAGCATGGCTTAAATCTGCAACTATGGCTGAATTAGTATTAAAAGTGCATGCCGACGATAATGTTATCGTGGCGCTTAAAGACCTGAAAAAGGGTCAGACTATAAAATATAAAGACGAGGAATTTGTTTTGCAGGATGACGTAAATGCAAAACATAAATTTTTTACACAAGACATGCAAACCGGCGATGAAATCATTATGTATGGTGTGTTGGTGGGCAAGGCGCAACATTTTATTCCAAAGGGGGGCGTGATGAATACCGAAAATACGAAGCATGCTGCTGATCCTTTTGAATACCGCCCTTACAACTACAGTTGGACGCCACCGGATGTTTCTAAGTTTCAAGGCCGCACGTTCAACGGGTATCACCGCAAAGACGGGCGTGTAGGTACTGCCAATTACTGGCTTTTTATGCCAACTGTTTTTTGTGAGAACAGAAATTTGGATGTAATCCGCGAAGCGCTGCACAATGAACTGGGGTATGCCGTTACAGATAAATACAAACGTTACGCGCATAGCCTTGTAGATGCGTACAAGAAAGGAGAAGATATTGAATCGCTAAGCCTCGCGCCAATCGCGCAAACTACGCCGGCTGACCGGGTATTTAAAAATATTGATGGTATTAAATTCTTAAACCATCAGGGCGGTTGCGGCGGCACACGGCAGGATGCAGGTGTATTGGGCAAATTACTGGCGGCTTATGCCGACCATCCCAACGTGGCGGGTGTTACCATCTTAAGCCTGGGTTGTCAAAATCTGCAGACTAAACAACTGCTCGACGAAATAAAATTACGCAATCCCAACTTCGATAAACCTTTGCTGGTTTACGAACAACAACAGTCGCAGAGCGAAGAGCAACTGATAAGCGACGCGATAAAAGATACATTTGAACATTTAATTGAAGCTAATAAAATAGAGCGGGCGCCTGCGCCCATTTCTGCACTGACTCTTGGTGTAAAATGCGGTGGTAGCGATGGTTTTAGTGGTATCAGCGCCAATCCCGCAGTGGGTTATACCAGCGACCTTTTAGCTGCTTTGGGTGGTAAAGTGCTGTTGGCCGAGTTCCCCGAATTGTGTGGTGCCGAACAAAACCTGATCGACCGCACTATCGACGAAGACAAAGCCAAAAAGTTCATCCATTTAATGACGACATATAATAACCAGGCCGAAGCGGTTGGCTCCGGTTTTTATATGAATCCTTCTCCGGGTAACATTAAAGACGGACTAATTACAGATGCGATAAAAAGCACGGGCGCTGCCAAAAAAGGCGGTACATCTCCAGTGGTAGATGTTCTCGATTATACAGAGCCGGCGGTCAAGCCTGGCCTTAATTTAGTTTGCACACCCGGAAATGACGTAGAGGCTACAACCGGTAAAGCGGCTTCCGGCGCAACTTTGATACTGTTCACCACAGGTTTGGGCACGCCTACCGGTAATCCGGTTTGTCCCACCATCAAAGTTTCAACAAATAATGTTTTAACAAAGCGCATGAGCGATATTATCGACATCAATTGCGGCCCTGTGGTTGAGGGCGAAAAGACGATAGAGCAAATGGGCGAAGACATCCTCGAATACTGCATTAAAGCGGCAAGTGGTGAAGTGGTTCCTAAAGCGGTGCTTTTAAACCAGGATGATTTCATACCATGGAAGCGTGGCGTAAGCTTATAAGCATAAAGAATTTGGACGATGCGCGGGTTTTCAAACGTTTGAAAACAAATAATGGAAAATGCATGAAAAAATTATAAAGATTTCTCATTACTTTTCCTCACCCGCAATTCTTTAAAAGAGATTGTTCTTTTTAAAGATACCGCTGCGTAATCGTAAATTAAAAACTTCGAACACAACGATGGCTAAAAAATTTTTAGACGAAAACTTTTTATTAGAAACCAAAACGGCGCAAACGCTCTATCACGAATATGCAAAGCCGATGCCGGTGATCGATTATCACTGTCACCTGCCTCCCGATCAGATCGCAGCTGATACGCAGTTCGAAAACCTGACGCAGGTTTGGTTATATGGCGATCATTACAAATGGCGCGCAATGCGCACCAACGGCGTTGACGAAAGTTATTGTACCGGCAGTAAAAGTGACTATGAAAAGTTTGAGAAATGGGCGGCAACCGTTCCTTATACCATGCGGAATCCTTTATATCATTGGACGCATATGGAACTTCAGCGTTATTTCGATGTGAACGAGATTTTGAATGCAGCGTCGGCAAAAAGGATTTACGATGAATGCACCGCAAAGTTGCAGACAAAAGAATACAGCGTTCGCAACTTACTACGCAAAATGAATGTAAAAGCCGTATGCACCACCGACGATCCGGTCGACAGCTTGGTTCATCATCAAAAAATAAAAGACGACGGGTTTGAAATTCCGATCATTCCGGCGTGGCGGCCTGACAATGCCATGAACGTTGCCAACGCAGCGTCTTTCGTAGCGTATGTCAAAAAGCTGGAAGCAGCAGCCGATGTGTCTATTGTCTATTTTAATGACTACATGGATGCGCTGAAAAAGCGTCATGATTTTTTTGCGTCGATGGGCTGTTCTGTTTCTGATCATGGATTAGAGCAGATTTATGCAGAAGCCTATACCGAGCGCGAAGTACATGAAATATTTGATAAAGTATATGCCGGCCACGATCTTACGCTTGAAGAACAAAACAAGTTCAGGTCGGCGATGCTGGTTTATTTTGCCGAGTGGGATCATGAAAAAAACTGGGTGCAACAATATCATTTGGGAGCGCTCCGAAATAATAATCTTAAAGCTTTGCGGGAGCTGGGGCCGGACACCGGCTGGGATTCGATTGGGGATTTTTCGCAGGCCCGTTCCATCTCTAAATTTTTAGGTGGCCTTATCGAAAAGGATAAGCTCACAAAAACAATTCTCTATAATCTCAATCCGGCGGACAATGAACTCATGGCCACCATGATTGGTAACTTCAACGACGGATCGGTTGCCGGTAAAATTCAATGGGGCTCTGGTTGGTGGTTTTTAGATCAGAAAGACGGTATGACCAAACAGCTCAATGCGCTTTCAAATATGGGATTATTGAGTAAGTTTGTGGGCATGCTGACGGATTCGAGAAGTTTTCTTTCTTTCCCAAGGCATGAATATTTCAGGCGGATTTTATGCAATCTGTTTGGTAATGATGTGGAGCAGGGAGAATTGCCGGAAGACATCGAATGGATTGGTCAGATGGTGCGGGACATCTGCTTCAACAACGCCAATGAATATTTTAAATTGGGTTTAAAATAATTCGCAGGGATACACTTGCCTATTCAATAAATAAATCAAAATAGCGTCGAAAAACACGTGCGCTGGCTTTCGCAACGACCGTGAAAGCCGATCAATAGTTAGAATATGAGTTATAATTTTTTTGATCTGTCAGGAAAAACAGCGTTGGTTACCGGTGGTAACAAAGGGATAGGAGCGGGGATGGCGCTGGGTTTGGCGCAGGCCGGAGCCGATATTATTGTTGCTTCCAGGTCGGTTGAGCCAGGCGCTGATATTGAAAAACAGGTAACGGCCCTGGGGCGTAGCTTTAAATCCTATAAGATGGACGCCGCCGATCGAAATAGTGTTTATGAATTTATAAAAACGCTGTTTGACGAAAATCCACGCATAGATATTTTGGTTAATAACGCCGGCACCATCATGAGGAAACCGGTTGCAGAGCATCCTGATGAGTGGTGGGATGATGTGTTATCGATCAACCTCGACACGCCTTTTATTCTGGCGCGCGAGCTAGGCAAACACATGATAGAAAAAGGAAGTGGTAAAATTATTTTTACCTGCTCGCTGCTTACATTTCAGGGCGGCATTACTGTGCCCGGCTATGCGGCGAGTAAAGGTGCTTTAGCCAGTGTGATCAAAGCGATGAGCAATGAATGGGCTTCAAAAGGTGTCAATGTAAATGGTATCGCACCGGGTTATATCGCCACCGATAATACCCAGGCGCTAAGAGAAGATGCCGACCGAAGCGCTTCGATCCTTAGCCGGATTCCGGCGGGACGCTGGGGCAAGCCCGAAGATTTTGCGGGCCCGGCGATATTTCTGGCCTCCGGCGCTTCCGACTATGTAAGCGGGGAAATTTTAGTGGTTGACGGCGGCTGGATGGGCAGGTAATAACCCCGCAAAATGCCGCGCCACAATAAACTTATTAAAACGAAGCCGCAGCGGCTTCCTTTCAAATAACCGTCCATCCTCGAAGATGGAAAAAAAATAAAGAATGGCTAAAAAAGCAAATGCAGCGCCTCAGCTGAAAAATTACAACGCAAACACCTTTGTCGATGGTGATATGGAAATACGTTTTGCCGTAGGTCCGGAAGAGAGTCAAAAAATGGATACGCAAAAGCTGATCGACAATTTTCTGATCAAAGATTTAATGGTTCCCGACCAGTTAAAATTGGTGTATAGCCACTACGATCGCGTAATCGTGGGAGGCGCTGTGCCTGCTTCGAAAGCGCTCACCTTAGGCAACCATCCCGAGCTTCGCGCCGATTATTTTTTGGAGAGAAGGGAAATGGGGATTATTAATGTGGGCGGTAAAGGAACCATAACTGCTGATGGGCAAAAATTTAGTTTAGAAAAGCTCTCCTGCCTTTACCTAGGCAAGGGAACTAAAAAAGTCACTTTTGCGTCTGCTTCTAAAAAGTCACCGGCGATTTTTTACATATTGTCGGCGCCGGCGCACGCGACACATCCTAACACACTTTTCACCAAGGAGCAGGCGTCTCCGGTAGACCTGGGCGCTACAGAAACCTCCAACAAAAGAACGGTGTATAAATACATTCATCTGGAAGGCATTCAAAGCTGCCAACTGGTAATGGGGCTTACCATCCTGGCGCCTGGTAGTGTTTGGAATTCGGTGCCGCCGCATACGCACACACGGCGGATGGAAGCTTATTTTTATTTTGACCTGCCAAAAGATCAGCGCCTCTTTCATTTTATGGGCAACCCTGTTGAGTCGCGCCACCTGGTGATGCAAAATAATGAAGCGGTGCTTTCCGCGCCCTGGAGCACGCATTTTGGCTGCGGAACTACCAACTACGGATTTATTTGGGGAATGGCCGGAGAAAACCTGGTGTATTCCGACATGGATCCGGCGCCGGTTCATACTTTAAAATAGCAGCGGCTGCGAGCGGCCTTCCATCAGTATGGTTTCATTGCCGTCAATGGTCTATCAAATTGTCAATAACCAATATTCAATATTCACACCATGTCTAAAAAAGTAGTAACTCTTGGAGAAATAATGTTGCGCCTGTCAACACCCGGCTTTCAACGATTTGTGCAAGCCGAATCATTAGATGTCACCTATGGCGGTGGCGAAGCCAATGTGGCCGTAGCTTTAAGCAACTATGGTTTAAATGGCGTTTTTGTTTCGAAAGTGCCTGATAATGCCATCGGGCAGTCGGCTATTAATCATATCCGCCGGTATGGTGTCGATACACAGTTTGTCGCACGCGGCGGCGATCGGTTGGGCATTTATTTTCTGGAAACAGGTGCTTCCATGCGTGCGTCGCAAGTGATCTATGATCGTGCGGGCGCTTCTATTGCCGACGTAGATGCCAGCGAGTTTGACTGGGATAAAATATTCGACGGCGCAGACTGGTTTCATACCACAGGGATTACTCCCGCACTTAGCGATAAAGCGGCAGCACTTACAGAAGCGGCTTTGAAAGCGGCAAAAGCAAAGGGTGTGACCACAAGTATCGATCTGAACTACCGTAAAAAATTATGGAGCAAAGAGAAAGCACAATCGGTAATGACCGAATTATGTAAATATGTAGATGTTTGTATTGGTAATGAAGAAGACGCAGAAACGACATTGGGCTTTAAAGCTGCACACAGCGATATCACCAAAGGAGAGTTGAACCTGGACGGGTATAAAGACGTGATTCGCCAGATGAAAGAAAAGTTTGGTTTCAAATACATTGCATCCTCATTGCGCGAAAGCTATAGCGCCAGCGATAACGGATGGAGCGCTTTAGTAAGTGATGGCAATGATTTTTATCATACTAAAAAATATAATGTACGCATTGTGGACCGCGTAGGTAGCGGCGACAGTTTTGCGAGCGGATTGATTTACGGCCTGGTGACAGGTATGAGCATGGCGGACGCCGCCGAGTTTGGCGTTGCAGCTTCCGCACTGAAGCATACGATTCCTGGAGATTTGAACCACGCCACGCTCGCCGACGTAAAAGGCCTGATGAAAGGCGATGCCAGCGGACGGGTTCAAAGATAATGGAGGGCCACCCTTGCCGGCATTTAGTTTTTACCATTTATATTTCAACATGATTATAGATACCTTACAACAAGCCTCCAAATACAATAGTGTGCACCCGCTTTTTGCAAAAGCATTTGACTATGTCTCCAATATGGATTTAACGGCTTTGGAACCCGGGACTTATGAAATTGCTGATGGCCTTAAAGCCATCGTATCCGACAAGCCGGGCAAACAGAGAGCGGAAGCTTTAGAAAAATTTGAGTGTCATCGGCAGCATATCGATATACAGATTTGCATCCTCGGAGTGGAAGAGATAGGTTGGAAACCTATCAGCAAATGCGTGTCCGATAAGGGCGGCTATGATGAGGCAAAAGATGTCCAGTTTTTTGACGATCAGCCAGACACTTATTTTAGCTTAGCCAGCGGACAGTTTGTTATTCTTTTCCCGGAAGATGTGCATGCCCCGATGATCGGTGGCGATGACATCAAAAAGATGGTGATTAAAGTGAAGATTTAATCTCCCATACACTCAAAACAGTTAATCGAACTAATTCATTTCAAAAAAGAAACAATGGCTACCATACAAGAATCTATTGATGCGATCGTGGATCAGGGCATGTTACCGCTATATTTTAATGCGGACGAAACGGTAAGTGTAGAAGTACTGCGCTCGGTTTATAAAGCCGGTGTAAAGGCGATCGAATATACGAGCCGCGGCGCGACGGCCCTTGCCAATTTTACAAAACTGGTGGAAATCAGGAATGCTGAAATGCCCGGCCTGCTGCTGGGTATCGGCACGGTGAAGAACCTTGCTCAGGTAAAAGAATATTTAGCTGCCGGCGCTGATTTTTTAGTGAGCCCCGGCTTTGTCGCGGAAATTGCGACGCACGCCGTAGCCAATGATATTTTATATGCGCCGGGCTGCATGACGCCGACCGAAATAATTGCCGCCGAAAACGCGGGTGTCAAATTTATTAAGTTATTTCCCGGCGATATGCTGGGGCCGAAGTATCTTTCAACAATTAAAGATATCTTTCCCAACTTATTGTTTATGCCGACCGGCGGCGTAGATACCACGAAGGAAAATATCGAAGGCTGGTTTAACGCCGGCGTTTGCGCGGTAGGAATGGGCAGTAAATTAATCAGTAAGCAGTTGATGGCTGATAAAGACTATGCAACGATAGAGCAGCGTACCAAAGAAGTGTTCGCTACCATTCAATCAATAAAAAAATAAATTAACGACATGCAGCAAGCCATTGGAAAGGGCAAAATGACGAAATACCGGTGGGCCATTACGAGCCTATTGTTTTTCGCCACAACGATCAATTATTTAGACAGGCAGGTATTATCACTTACCTGGAAAGATTTTATCGTTCCGGAATTTCACTGGACGGACTCCGATTATGGAACCATCACCGGGTGGTTTTCCATTTTTTACGCCGTTTCACTGTTGCTCGCCGGCAAATTTGTGGATTGGATGGATACCAAGAAGG
Organism: Niabella insulisoli; assembly: GCF_039652435.2. Lineage (GTDB taxonomy): Bacteria > Bacteroidota > Bacteroidia > Chitinophagales > Chitinophagaceae > Niabella > Niabella insulamsoli. Next base: position 751,142 of record NZ_CP190246.1, read on the forward strand.
GCTTTTTATGGGCCATCGGCGTTTGGTCGGTAGGCGCTGTTTTACACGCTTTCTGCGGAATCGCTACCTCGGGCATTCTTACCGGCAACTGGCTGGTGGGTTTTGAAGGCGCCAAAGAAGCTATTGCTACGGTTGATGATGTGGCTAAAGTAATGTCGGTAAGCGTATCGCTTTTCATTTTTGCCAGGTTTGTATTAGCCGTTGGGGAAGCGGGTAATTTTCCCGCGGCCATTAAAGCCACGGCGGAATATTTTCCAAAAAAGGATCGGGCCTATTCGACATCTATCTTCAACGCAGGCGCCACCGTTGGCGCCCTATTAGCGCCGGTAACTATTCCTTTTATTGCGGCGGCCTGGGGCTGGGAAATGTCCTTCATCATCATTGGTGCTTTAGGCTTCCTTTGGATGGGTTTTTGGATTTTCATGTATAAAAAGCCGCATCTCCACCCCAAAGTGAACGAAGCGGAGCTGGCTTATATCCAGCAGGATGGAGACGACGAGCCCAATCCTGCCGCGGAAGGCGCTGCTGCTCCTAAGGTGCAGGGCGTTTCTTTTCTGAAGGCATTTAGCTATAAACAAACCTGGGCTTTTGCCGTGGGCAAATTCATGACGGATGGCGTTTGGTGGTTCTTCCTTTTTTGGACGCCTGCTTACTTGAGTTCTGTCTATGGCCTTGATTCTACTCAAAGTGCGCCGCAGATTTTTGTCTTATACTTAATTACACTTTTATCAATTATCGGCGGCTGGCTGCCTACTTATTTTGTTGATAAAAAAGGAATGGATCCTTATGCGGGCCGCATGCGATCGATGTTGATCTTTGCGTTTTTCCCTTTGCTGGCCCTGTTAGCGCAGCCATTAGGACAATACTCCGTTTGGCTGCCGGTGATCATCATCGGTATCGCTGGTGCTGCACATCAGGCCTGGAGCGCAAATATTTTTTCTACAGTGGGGGATATGTTTCCAAAAAAAGCTATCGCTACCATCACGGGTATTGGAGGTATGGCGGGTGGCATAGGCGCCTTTATCATCAATAAGGGTTCGGGTGTTTTGTTTGATTTTGCCAAAGGCACCACGATGGTGGATGGCAAAGAATCCGTGATGACCAAGGACCTATTGAATTCGGGCGCTGCTTTTGTTCGTGAACCGATGTCATTACTGGGTTTCAACGGCGTAGAAGCAGGATACTTTATCGTTTTTTGCATTTGCGGTGTGGCGTATCTGATCGGCTGGGCGATTATGAAATCGCTGGTGCCTCGCTATAAGCCGATTACTGATTTATAATTATTTCGAAACGATCATTATTTCTAAAGTCCCTGCCTGGCGGGGACTTTTTTAATGGGTGCGTGATGCCAAATGCTGGCGGGGGAGGATTTGTGCGTGAAAACGCGCGCCAAAGCTATGAGCCCGAATGTTGAATGTAGCAACCTGTGTCATGGGTTTTGTTCTTCCGAGGCCTGAGGGCAAAGTTTGTTTTACCGCGAACCTCAACGCATCAGCGCCTGAAACGCGCCAAACTGGATTTACCTTAATCGGTATTTTTTCTGTACTCTCGGGTTATCAAAGTAGTTATTTAACTGTTTTTCTGAAAAACGTTCCGACATTTCGGTAGGCACTTCGCGCAACTGATCCTGACTTTGGCGTAATTCTTTTTTTAAGGTTTCAGTTTTCGAACTTATCAGCGGATCACGATCACCCAACAATTGATTTTCTGTCATCACATATTCCAGGCGTTTGATATTCGCCCTCAATAAAGTTGCCTGATTTTGCTCGGTTGTTTTTTGAGGCGCCGCGGCTTCTTTTACAGGCATGGCGACCACCCCAATACTGGGTAGAATTTTGCCGGTATTCTGTTTGCCTTTATCATCTCCGGCTGTCGTTGCCAAAACGGTTCCTGTAAGGGTTGTGGATGCCGTGGTTATGTCAAAACCCGAGCGCCAGCCCTTGGTCTTTTTTATTTTCTTGTCTAATTGGTAAAAAGTATATTTATATCTCAGGATCCAGATTTTCATAAGACTCAACGCATCATTATACTCCTGCGTGGCGATATCGTAATTCAGTCCGTCTTTCACTACCACTTTAACTCTTGCCGTATCAGCGAAATTAAAATTGGTAGTGCCGATAAATTCCAGATTTACAATTCTCTCCCGCTTGGGATCTTTATCCGAAACAAAATCATAGGCCGGTGTCCACTCAAAATTATCGTCGCAACTTTTAGGAAGTTTAAAATTGCCAATAGAAATATCGCTCGACATCAAAATTTTATCAATTGGAAAATTTCCATTTTCACAAAGCACGTTGAAACTCAGCATATCGCCTTCGTTAATAGTCACCGGGCTTACAACTGAGGGTTTGATGCGCGGATACACAACATCTGTACTGTAAAAAATAACATTCAGCGTCGTATCTAACTTGTCTAAAGGGTTAGACAGGTTTTGCACGCCGAAACTCACCGGGTATTCTCTGTCATATTTTAACCGCCCGGTTAAAAACAGCGATTTATTTGTTCTGAAACTTAGCGTTCCATTGTCCTTATCTATTTTAAATCCGACCGGCGCGCCCTTGAGATACCAATAATATTTTTTGGGATCCTTGTTGAGCAAAAATTTATAATTGAGGCTCGAATCGACATGTAAAGAAAAAAATGGGCTGAAATTAATGATTCTCAAAGATGTATCGTTCAATCGTACGATGCGCTCAAGCGGCTGCATCATTAAGCTGTCGGGAGTTACCTGGGCTTTTGAGGGCAAATTGAATAATAGGATGAGGACAAGGATTGTATAACGCATCATTGAGGTTACAGTTTTTCACTATTCGCAAATTTATGCATAAGACGGCGAAATGACGCAAAAGGAAGCAGGAGTTTGAAAAATTAAAAAAACCCTTCGTGGAAACGAAGGGTTTAAACCAAAACTAACTGCTTATGAGAAAAACTTGTGTTATTGTACTTCTATATCTTTTGACGCCGGTTTTGCTTCTTCCTTTCGCTGTAATGTCACTATTAAGATTCCATTAACAAATTTGGCCGATACTTTTTCAGTGTCAATTTTATTGTCGATCGTAAATGTCCTTTTAAAAGATCTTAAATGAAACTCTTTCCGAATGCTTTTGCCGGTTTCCACTTTTTCTTCTGCGGTCTTTTCTGCCGAGATGCTCAACAGATTGTTTTCAATATTAATTTTAAAATCGCTTTTTTCGAAGCCAGGCGCTACCACTTCGATTTGGTATTCATTGTCGTTTTCGGTGATATTTACCGGCGCGTGTCCTTTTATATTCGGACGATTAGGTTCGGTTTTCAAAAGCCCTGGCATTTCAGTAAAGAAATCATCTACAAGGCTGGTGAAGGTTCTCTCAAAGGGAACGCTGTTAAATTTTACGTTGGTCATTGTATTCGGTTTTTAGATTTTTTAAAAATTATTTCAACAGCAAATTTTCAAATTGCGATCCAACGGCAATTTTTGTGACATAATTGCATTTTTATCTTACATTAAATGACATTGTGTCTTATTTGTTAAGTAGCAGTGATGATTTTGTCGGTATAGCAGCGAAAAGAAATGAGCAAACAACTTTTTGGTTAATTTTGTGTTTTGAGTAGTATTCAATCATCTAACAAATACAAAATATGTATCCAGCAGAAATAGTTGTTCCTATGAAAGAGGAACTGACCGATAATGGCTTCGTAGAATTGCAGACTCCCGAAGAAGTGGATGCCAGCCTTTCAGAAGGCGGAACGAACTTATTAGTAATCAATTCAGTTTGTGGTTGCTCGGCAGGTACGGCGCGTCCGGGTGTTTTAATGGCGGTGGCCAACGCGGAGAAAAAGCCGGACCATCTTACGACCAGTTTTGCGGGCTTTGATATTGCCGCGGTTCAAAAAGTGAGGGAGCATTTAATGCCTTATCCACCTTCTTCTCCGGCTATTGCTTTATTTAAAGATGGCAAGCTGGTGCATTTTATCGAAAGGCATATGATCGAGGGACGTTCGGCGCAGATGATCGCGCAGAACCTGCTCGCAGCTTTTGATGAATATTGTGCGTGATAAAACTGCGTTTTATCTGAAATTAATTGGGAAGGATGTGCTTATAAAGTGCATCCTTTTCTCTTTTTATGAACGAAGTTGAAATAGAGAATGGTTATCAAGCTGTAAACTAAATATCGTAATATTGCTGCAATTTAAAATTGCTTAGCGGATGTATCCCAACTTATATTATCTGTTCAGAGATTGGTTTAACGTAGAGTGGAAGTTTTTACATTTTGTCAATTCTTTTGGATTTTTCGTAGCTATTGCTTTTATCATTTGTTCGGTGGTGTTGGCCAGGGAATTGCGGCGCAAGAGCAAAGAAGGCGTTTTTCAACCAACGGAAGAAACGATTGTAGTGGGTAAGCCTGCCTCGGTGGCCGAGCTGGCTACCAATTTCCTATTAGGTTTTTTGTTGGGTTATAAAATATTGGGCTTGCTGTTTTTAAAGAATACACTAACGGTTAATCCCCAGGAATATATTTTTTCATCGCAGGGCAATTGGTTAGCCGGTATTATGCTTGGAATCTTATTCGCTGTTCTTAAATGGAAAGAAAAAAATAAGCAAAAGCTCGCAAAGCCCGAATCACGTATTATCCGGGTTTGGCCCCACGATCGCGTCGGAGAAATTACGATGATCGCCCTGGTTTTTGGATTGGTCGGCGCCAAGGTTTTTGACACTTTTGAAAATTGGGATTCGTTTGTAAAAGATCCTTCTTCCATTTTATCTGCTTCAGGGCTCACCTTTTATGGCGGATTGATTTGCGCTGGCCTGGCGCTGTGGTGGTTTGCGCGGAAACATAAAATTAATGTACTGCATTTTGTGGATGTGCTGGGCCTTATCATGATGCTGGCCTACGGGCTCGGCCGGATCGGTTGCCAGGTTTCCGGCGACGGCGATTGGGGCATTTATAATTCAGCTTTTAAAACAACGGCAAATGGCGGCGTATCGCCCGCTACCCAGGCCGATTTTCAGTCGGCGCTTACCCAACATGCCGCCTTCTTTTCGCGCCACGAGGCTCCTCATGCATTTGTGCCCAAACCTTCAGCGCTCAGTTTTCTTCCCGATTGGTTTTTTGCGTATGATTTTCCGCATAATGTGAATGAAACCGGCGTAAGGCTGGCCAACTGTACCGACGCTCAATATTGTAACCATTTGCCGGTGCCGGTATTTCCCACCTCGCTTTATGAAATCATCATGTGCCTTATTTTATTTGGGATATTATGGATGCTGCGTAAAAAAATTAAAACACCAGGGCTGCTCTTTGGAATCTACCTGATATTCAACGGGCTTGAAAGGTTTATGATCGAGCGTATCAGGGTAAACGTAAAAATGCATTTTTTGGGAATTGAAATGACGCAGGCGCAGCTTATCTCATTCGGAATAATCTTAGCCGGTGTCGCCATGATTATCTTTGCCAAAGCAAATCGCAGACCGATACAACCAACCGACCCCTAATTGCGTTATTAATACGAACACTTTAAAAAGTAGCAGTTTATCAGGACTTATTACGATTGGTAGAGATTATCTATTGATTTTCTTCTAATTTCTGCGTACTTTTGCAAGTTATTATTTATATTTAGGCATCGGCCTGCACTCATAAAAGGTTTATATACAAATTACAACATGCGTCAGCTAAAAATTGCTACTCAGATTACAAATAGAGATTCCCAGGCGGTAGAAAAATACCTACAGGAAATTTCTAAAATATCTATGATCACACCCGAGGAGGAGACCACTCTTGCTCAAAAAATAAAAATGGGCGACCAACGCGCTTTAGATAAGCTCGTTCAGGCCAACCTGCGTTTCGTGGTTTCCGTGGCGAAACAATATCAGCATCAGGGTCTTTCGCTAAGTGACCTCATCAATGAAGGAAACCTTGGTCTGATCAAAGCCGCTCAGCGCTTTGATGAAACCAAAGGATTTAAATTTATTTCTTACGCCGTTTGGTGGATTCGCCAAAGCATCCTTCAGGCATTGGCCGAGCAGGGGCGTTTGGTTCGTTTACCTCAGAATAAAATCGGGACTTATAATAAAGCCAATAAAGCTTATATGGCCTTCGAGCAGGAGCATGAAAGAGAGCCTTCAACAGAAGAACTTTCTGAACTGCTGGAAATGAGCGAAACAGAAATCAATAATATATTTCAAAGTAATACGCGCCACACCTCGCTCGATGCGCCTGTGCATGAGGCAGAGGACGTTGCCATGGGAGATTTATTGGAAGGTGGTTCTGATACTGATGATGATGTGATGAAAGACTCGCTGAGAAATGAGATCCGTCGCGTATTGAAATCCTTATCACCCCGCGAGGCAGAAATTGTAAATGCCTATTTCGGCCTGGATGGAGAGAACGGTGTCACTATTGAGCAAATCGGTCAAAAATACGACCTCACGAAAGAGCGTATCCGCCAAATCAAAGAGCGCGCGATCAAACGCTTGCAAAAAGCCCGGTATAGCAGCGCTTTAAAATCCTATTTGGGATAAGATTTCAAAAAAGATTAATCAAAATAGCCCGCAGGTCAAGCTGTGGGCTATTTTTGTTAGGTCCGTCGCTTCGGCAAAGTAGAACATCCCCGAAAGGCGCATTAAACTTTAAAAGATCAGCATGAGAATTTTTGTTACAGGAACCAACGGCTTTGTTGGCAGTTATATTGTTCAGGAGCTGCTGGAGCAGGGTTATGAAGTCTTTGCTTCTTCGCGCACCGGCGACGAGTCGTCGTTCGTTCGCTATAAAAATTATCGTTTTGCCCAGGTCGATTTTGCAGATCCTTTTTCTTTACAGGATGCTTTTGACTTTGTAAAACCGGATGTCGTTATTCACAGCGGCGCCATGAGCAAACCTGATGAATGCGAACTAAAGCAGGCGGAGGCTTTTGACGCCAACGTATTTGGCACGGTACAATTGTTACTCAACGCGGAAGCCTACCGGTCTTTCTTTGTGCATCTGTCAAGCGATTTTATTTTTGACGGCGAAAAAGGAATGCACACCGAAGAAGACCTGCCTAATCCCATTAGTTATTACGGAAAAACAAAATTGCAGGCTGAAGAGGCTGTTTCAGAATATGCGCATGGCTTTGCGATTGTTCGCACCGTTTTTGTTTACGGCAAGCCTTTATACGGGCGCGATAGTTTCATAACGATGATCGCCAAAAAGCTAAAAAATAAGGAACCCTTTAAGGTGGTAAACGACCAAACCCGAACGCCAACACATGCTTCTGATCTGGCCAAAGGCATTGCAGCGATCATAAAGCAACGGGCGGAAGGCATATTTAATATCGCGGGCAGCGATGTACTAACACCTTACGAAATGGCGCTGGCTACGGCCAACCACCTCCATATTTCGGATCACCAACTGCAACCCGTTGACAGAACCTCCTTTAAAGAAATCGCGCAAAGGCCTTTAAAAGGTGGCCTTAACATTAGCAAAGCGCAGCATGAGCTGGGTTATCAGCCTATGAGTTTTCAGGAGGGTTTAGAAAAGACGTTAGAGGATTTTCTTTAAAGGCGTGGCCAAAAGGAAAATTATAGATTAAAGTGGCGCCAGAAAAATTTCAGCTATCATACAGCGCGCACCGCCTCCGCCGTTTTCTTCGATGGTATTTAGGGGAGCGTGGATGATGGGGTTGAAGGATTGCAGCAGGCTGATCTGCTCCCTGGTAAATGTATTATAGGCCTTTGTCGACATCACCAAAAAAACGTCGCCTGAACGGTTCTCAATTTGCAACATATTGGCTGCAAAATTTTTCATCTGCTCAAAACTTATTTCGATTATTTCTTTACCGGTGTCGTTAAATTTATCGATAAGCATTTGCCGCTGTAAAGCATCCCGGATAGTGTCGAGACAAACCACCACATATTCGTCGGCCATACACATCATCACATTGGTATGATAGATGGGAAGATTGTCCTGGTCTACGGCGTCGAATATTACAGGAATATAGCCCATGGCGTCACAAAAATCATAGAATGCTGACGCTGAGGTGCGCGGCGAAAGGCAGGCATAGGCCAGGTGATAGTCCCTGTCCAAAACCATGCTGCCGGTGCCTTCCAGAAACATTTGTTTGCGCTCATATTCGGATAAATCGATAGTGCTGCGAACCGAAAATTGGTCTTTTATGACCGGCAAAACATTTTTATAACGCTCCGCGCGCCGGTTTTCTGCGAACATCGGATAAATCACCATAGAGCCCTCTTCATGAAACGAGACCCAGTTATTGGGAAAAATGGAATCGGGCGTATGTGGTTCCGGTGTATCCTGAACAACGGTGACCTGAACACCACTTAGCTGAAGCTTATCTACCAGGTCATCAAATTCCTGTAAGGCTTTTTGTGGCACGTTCAATGTAACACCAATTTTCTGAAATTGATTGTTTACGGCGGTTTGTGGATTGAATGCAAAGGCAGACGGGCGAACCATTAATAAGTTTGATGTTGTCATGCAGGACGGAAAAGTTTGTAAGGTGAAAGATGCTAGCTAAATTTCGTTTTAGGCGCTTTTGTAACCGGTTATTTGTAAATCAGTTTTCAAGTGGTTCCCGCAAAAGCGGCATGCTCATGCAATGAAAGCCGCCGCGCGCTCGTGAAAGCTCCGCCGAAGGCATCACAATAAAAGTATCTTTCAGCTGGGAGATGTCGACAGCTCCCGACTCCAGGCCGTTGAGCAGGTCTTTTACATGAATTGTTTCGAAGCCGGCTTTTTGAAATGCTTCGAGCGTCTTGTCGTTGCGATCATAACCGAGTACTACGCCCTCTTTGAGCGCCAGCAGATTGCAGCTATCGGTCCATTGCTCCCGAACATCAAACGGAAATTCATTGTTGCCCGAATAAATAAATTGGATCCTGCCTTTATATCCGTGATCCTGTTGGCTGATATCCACCAGCAGGTCTTCCAGGTTGTCAAAAAGAATGGGATGCGCGATATCTTCTTTCTTAAATTGAATGATACTGATGAGGTCTTCTTTTTTTCGGGTGTCCAGGTTTTTTTGAATTTCGTCGGCGTCTTCTTTTTTAACGTGTTTACGTGAAAATTTTCCGAGCATGACCCAAACATTCCGCTTGACCTGCGTAAAAACAGTATCGATGTGCATATAGTCACGCTTCATCGGGATTTTAACAACCGAAACTTTCTGTACCACATTCTTTTCAAACAATGTTTTAACTGCAATATGGGCTGCTTCCAAAGAAGTTCTTTCGCTCACCCCGATCAGCACATGGTCTCTGCTTACGACCATTATATCTCCGCCCTCCAGCGTTACAGATTTTTCAACCGAATCGGAGGGAAGCAGAAAGCGATGAGGCGTTTCAGGTAATTCTATTATTTTGTTTCGATACGCCTCGAAGAACGGGTGATTAAAGAAAATATACTTCATCAACAGCGCCTCGCGTGTTCGCGCCTGCTTGGCGGGCTTGTTGAGCAGGATATAATCGTTGATGACAATGCCGATGTCGCGCGTAAAAATAAAGTTGGGTACCGGCGGAAACAGCATTGTTGTTTTTTTAAAAAAAGTACCGGTAATAAAAATGTGCGCCAGTTCTTTCGGCTCCGCTTTCATTAGTTCATCCTGCAGCTCATACGAGCAATTTTCAATAGCGCAAACCGAGGCTACGAGCTTAAGCTTGATGTCTTTTTGCGCTAAAATTTCAGCCAGCAGATATTCTATTTCAATCACTTTTGAAGACCGGTAAAAGGCGTCGCTCGAAGGTTTGTAAAAGCCAAAATCCTGATCGGGCCGATCAATGTCCGACAGTTTCCCTTTTATTTTTTCCGGATCGAGGAAATAGAGTAGGAGTTTAATATAATAATCATATTCTTTGCGGCGAATTGTTTCGAGGTGTACAATATCTTCAAACAGCCAATCCTGCGCTTTGGACGGCACAACTTTGCCAAGGCCGCTATCGGGGCTGTGTACGAGTACTCTTTTTAGCAAACCGATTTCCGATGTAACACTGATTTTTTCTGAGCCCATATTTGTTTCAGGCCTGAAGCCCTTCTTTCAAAAATAAGCATTGGCGACAAAATATGCGCCGTTTTGGAAAGCTGGGAGGCAAATCATTTTTGACCATATTTCAGGTCAAAAATGATAAGTTATCTTATTTGCTTTTAAAAGGGTTAGCAACACCTACCAGCTTCGTAATACAAAGCGCTTCGATTTAGGGGGTGCAAGCTAAAATTGGTCTATAGGAGTTTAATGGTGATTTAATTCAATTGGTGATTATCGCAAGTTAGCAACGGTCCAATTAACGAATGTTTAATAGTATAAAATTAAAAACACCTGCACACCCAAACAACCTGAAATCCATATAATTTTATCAGTTTTTCATATATTTTTGTTGTAATTTAATCCTGTGCTTATGATCCATCATAAACTTAAAGCGTTGCGGAAAGAAAAAGGCATTTCTCAGTTGCAAATGTCTTTGATCCTGAACAAAAGCCAAAGTGCTTATTGGCTTATGGAAGCAGGCCAGTCAAAGATTGATGCTGCTTTGATTCCGGACCTTTGCAGAGCTTTGGGAGTGACGCCAGACCAGCTTTTCGATTTTAAGTCGGCAGCGTCTTCTTTCCATGAAAAGGAGGAATACATAAAAATTATCCGTCTTTTGAAGGACGAACTGGACAAGAAAAATGAGATCATCAAGCTTTCGCTTACAGCGCTGGCTGAATTTGATAAAGCAGTAGAGAAAAATAAGGACCTTATTCACTTCCTCAATATCGTACGCGGGAATATGAAAAGCGACGGCAGTTACCTGGCCGCGGCAGCAGAATAGTTAATCAAAAAAAATCAATTGTTGGAAACAAAATAACTGGAGTCCGTCATGCGGCGGGCGCCCAGGTAGCGGGCGGCGTAGTAATTTTCGTCGAGGCCGCTTACTGTAACGCCGCGCCCGGAGGATGCATGTACAAATTTGTTATTGCCTAAATACATGCCAACATGAGAAATACCGCCGGTTGTATTGAAAAATAATAAATCACCCTGTTTGAGGTCGGAGGCTACCGCGTAAGAGGCTGCTCTGAATTGTTCGCGTGCTGTCCGCGGAAGGTCGATATCGAAAGCGACTTTATAAACCGCTCTCACAAATGCGCTACAGTCGATGCCGGCTTTTGAAGTGCCGCCATAGCGATAACGGGTTCCATACCAATCATCGATTGTTTCCAATAATTTGACATTCGTCAGCATACCCGGCAGCATATTTAAAAGAGAAGCGTATTTAATTTGAACTTCGGTGGGCAGGGCTTTCTTAAGCGCGTCTAAATCTACGGTTGTGGTTGTTTGGATTTCTGGAATCTGCTGCTTTTTAGCAGCCATCTCTTTTGCAGAAGCTTTTGCGGTGAAATTAGCAGGAGCAAATTTTTGAGCCCGCTGCCTGTTTTCAACTGGCACAGAGTTTGTCTTATAATGGCTATTAAGTTTGAGGGGCGTTGAGCAGCTGGTCATTAAAATAGAAACTATGAGCCCCAGAAAACAAAAACGTAGCATATAGATCAAGTCCTTTTAGTGATTTATCCTGTCTAACCGGAAATTTGTTATCAATTTTGATATCTAAAAACGGTTATTTCCGGCAAATATTGCCCGAATTTTACATTTTTTATATATTAATTTTTATATAATTGATTTTCAATTATATAAGCTTGTATTGCTTTAAGAAATAGGGGAGCTTTTTCGGCGCCCTATCGTTGACTTCGTACCCCGCACCTATTTCCTTCACTTCCGCTGTCGAACTAACTACTACCGCCTTTGTTTATTAAAATGTGGATAAATCTAACTTCTCTGCCGATTGGATTAACGCCATTTTTATTGCACTTTGCGTATCTTAAATTTCCCGAAAAATAGTTGCGAATGAAGTTTTCACATTTACACGTTCATACCCAATATTCTCTTTTAGATGGAGCAGCGCCGATTGGCAATTTATACAAGAAAGCCATAAAAGACGGCATGCCTGCGCTGGCTATTAGTGATCATGGTAATATGTTTGGCGTTTTTCAGTTTGTGGCTGAGGCGTATAAAAACCTCGACGAAAACGGGAAGCCCAAGGTCAAGCCGGTGGTGGGTTGCGAATTTTATGTGGTAGAAAACCGGCATGAGAAAACTTTTACCAAAGACAAAAAAGACAAGCGCTTTCACCAAATCCTTTTAGCTAAAAATGAAGAAGGGTATAGGAACCTAACCAAGCTTACCTCGTTGGGTTTTATCGAGGGGCTTTACGGCAAATATCCAAGAATTGATAAGGAGCTGATTCTTCAATATCACAAAGGGCTGATTGCTACAACCTGTTGCCTGGGGGCTTCGGTTCCGCAGGCGATTCTGCGCAAAAGTGTGGCGGAAGCCGAGCAGGAATTTAAATGGTGGCTCGACCTGTTTGGCGATGACTTTTATGTAGAACTGCAACGCCATGATATTCCGGATCAGGATAAGGTGAACGAAGTCCTGGTCAACTTCGCGGCAAAATATAAAGTGCCGATTATCGCCAGCAACGACTCGCATTATGTGGAGCAGGACGATTTTAATGCACACGACATCCTGCTTTGTATTAATACGGGTGAAAAGCAATCTACCCCCGCCTTTCGTGGCGATTTTGCCGACGATGATGTGAACATGAAAAATATGCGGTTTGCGTTCGCTAACGACCAGTTCTATTTCAAAACCACCGATGAAATGTCGGCGCTTTTTCATGATATTCCTGAAGCAATAGATAACACCAATGCGATCGTTGATAAAATTGAGCTGCTTGATTTAAAGCGTAGCATCCTGCTGCCCAATTTCCCGATTCCTGAAGCTTACCGGATGCATACACAGGATGAAAAAACGGACAAGGGGCTGGTGACGGCCGACTCTTTAAACCAGTGGGAGTATTTAAAACATTTGACCTACGAAGGCGCGCGCGAGCGCTATGCCGGCGGTTTTGAGGGCGCGGTGAAAGAGCGTATCGATTTCGAATTATTTACCATCAAAACGATGGGGTTTGCGGGCTACTTCCTGATCGTAAGTGATTTTATCAAGGCAGGGCGAGATAGCGGTGTTTTTATCGGGCCGGGCCGGGGATCGGCCGCGGGTTCGGTGGTAGCTTATTGTATTGGCATTACGAATATTGATCCTATAAAATATAACCTCCTTTTCGAGCGTTTTCTGAATCCCGATCGAAAGTCAATGCCGGATATTGATACTGACTTTGATGATGAAGGGCGTCAAAAAGTGATCGATTATGTGGTGCAGAAATATGGGAAAAGCCAGGTAGCCCAAATTATTACCTACGGCACCATGGCGGCCAAAATGAGTATCAAGGATGTTGCACGGGTGATGGACCTGCCGCTTTCTGAATCTAACGCTTTGGCAAAACTGATCCCGGAAAAGCCCGGCATTTCGCTAAAGCGCGTGTTGCATGCGCCGATTCAGCCTAAAGACGGCGAAAAGTCTTTAACAGAAAAAGAAGGGTTGGTGTCGGAGGATCTTGATAATGTTCGCAAAATCCGTGAAATATACAACGGCCAGGACCTCCAAAGCAAGGTGTTGCACGAAGCAGAAATTCTGGAAGGGTCTGTGCGGAACACGGGCATTCACGCGGCTGGTATTATCATTGCTCCCAAAGACCTTACAGAATTGCTTCCCGTAAGTACGGCTAAAGATTCTGATTTGTGGGTGACGCAAATTGAAGGTAGTGTGATCGAGGAAGCCGGCGTAATCAAGATGGATTTTCTGGGCCTGAAAACCCTGACTATTATCAAAAATGCTTTGCAGCTGATCAAGCTAAACTATGACATCGACATTGAAATTGACGACATACCCCTTGATGATGAAAAGACGTATCAGTTATATCAAAAAGGTGAAACCAACGGCACATTTCAATTTGAAAGCCCTGGTATGCAAAAGCACCTTCGCGATCTGAAGCCGGATAAATTTGCGGATTTGATTGCGATGAACGCGCTTTACCGGCCCGGCCCGCTGCAATATATTCCCAATTTCATTAAAAGAAAACACGGAGAGGAAGCCATTACCTACGATTTGCCGGAGATGGAAGAATATCTCGCCGAGTCTTATGGTATCACTGTGTATCAGGAGCAGGTGATGCTGTTGAGCCAAAAATTGGGCGGCTTCAGTAAAGGCGATGCCGACGTGTTGCGGAAAGCGATGGGAAAAAAGCAAAAAGCCGTTCTTGATAAAATGAAAAAGCAATTTATCGATGGCGCTGTGGCGAAAGGACATCCGGCAGATAAACTCGAGAAAATTTGGACGGACTGGGAGGCTTTTGCACAATATGCTTTCAATAAATCGCATTCCACCTGCTACGCTTTTGTGGCTTATCAAACGGCTTACCTCAAAGCGCATTACCCAAGCGAATATATGGCCGCGGTGTTGAACAACGCAGGCTCGTTGGAGAAGATCACATTTTTTATGGAAGAATGTAAACGCATGGGATTGCAGGTGCTCGGCCCGGATATTAACGAGTCGCTCAAAGGATGTTCGGTAAATAAAAAAGGAGAAGTGCGGTTTGGTCTGGGTGGCTTAAAAGGTGTGGGCGACGCTGCCGTGGAAAGTATAATAGAGGAAAGGAACAACGGCGCCTACACGTCTATTTTTGATTTGGTAAAGCGCGTGAACCAGCGTACTGTCAACAAAAAAACGATGGAAAGCCTTGCTTACGCAGGCGCATTTGATTGCTTTACCGAATTGCACCGCGCGCAATATTTTCATACGGAACCCAACGACAGTATGAACGGCCTCGAGAAAATTATCAAATACGGCCAAGTGTGCCAGGCGCAGGCGCAAACTTCTACCAATACTTTATTTGGAGACTTGAGCGAAGCGATGGAAATTCAAATACCAAAGATTGCCGATTGCGCGCCCTGGCCGTTGGTCATTCAGCTGGACAATGAAAAAGAGGTAACCGGAATTTATATCAGCGGCCATCCGCTGGATGATTACCGTTTTGAAATGGAACATTACGGTATTTCAAAAATTGGCTTTCTTAATGAATTCAAAGAGAATAAGGAAAAGGTCAACTCCAACGCGACTTTTAAGATCATGGGGCTGGTAACCAGTGCGCAGCATCGAGTGGCAAAAAGTGGCAATAAATTTGGAATTTTTGAAATAGAGGATTACTCCGGAAAGCTTGAAGTGGCGCTGTTTTCAGAGGATTATCTAAAACATGCGGCAATTTTGCAATTGGGCGCCACGGTTTATATCACCGGATTTTTTAAGCAGAGATTTAATGGTGATTTTGATTTTAAAATATCGTCGCTATGCCTCGCTGAAAGCGTTAAGAGAAATTTTACAAAGCGTCTCAACCTGCAATTGCCCGCGGCGGAAATAACGGAGGACATGATCGAATTTGTCCAGAAAAATCTAAAAAACAACAAAGGCCCCAGTAGCCTCAATTTTACGATAAGGGATGAAGAAGAGCAAATAGAAGTGGAGCTGCTCACCAACGGAAAAGGCTTTGAACTGAATAATGAGTTTATTCAGTTTTTGGCTGAAAAGGAAAATTGGAAAGTAAAAGTCGAGTGTAATTAGGTATATGACAAGGCGTAAAACCTTCGTTGCTTGTATGTAAAAGCATATTTTTTATGAACACGCTAAAAAGTATGAAAATCTACTGTTTAATATGGCTATTCCCTCTTTTCCTAAATTGTTCAAGCCGTGTAAGCGAAAGCTCGCTGTTAAAATCTTTAGAACGATTTGAATATGCTACTAATATCATAAACAAAAATAAAAACAAGCTTTCTTTCCAAAACAGTTCTGACTCATTAGTGCTGATCATTCCTGAATTGAAGTCTGAAATAGATTTTTTTAAAAAAACCTTTGGTTTGCAAAAAGTTGAAGTTAATTCAACAAAGGGGGGAGGCAATTTTTGTGCGGCATATTATTTTGAAGATGAGGGTGAAAGCGAAACTCGTCTAATATATTCTGAAGATTCAAAGAATTTAAATGAGTATATGCAGTTTGAACAGTTCGCTGATTGTGCAACCACAAAAAAAATAAAGGAAAATTGGGCCTACTCCAAGCAGCGGAACTGTAATTAATCTGGATCTGCTTTTAGCCTTTACTACCTTTCCTTGTTAACCTACATATGGAAAGATTAACATGGCGTGAGTATGTAATTTTTACGCAAGAAATTTTGGAAAGTGAAAGTCCTGCTGCACCTTACGATAACCCAGACTATTTTCAATATACTAAATTAAACGCCACGCGCATGAAGCGCTGGATTAAAACCAATCCGATCTTTCTGAGCCGAGTCTCCTGAAAGGGACTCGGCGTATGTTCGAAGCAGTTCTAAACGCCAAGTCCACGACCCACTCACAAGATCACTGGTGAGACTCGGCTGGGAAGGAAATGTCCATTTGATTTAGCTTAGATTACTAACTCAATTGCTCCGAAATTAACTCTATCCGCTCTTTAATAATGACCGGAATTTTGCTAGGATGAGGCTCTTGATTGGTAAAGCCGAAAATGTCTTTACCGCAAGTTGAGCAGAATTCGTCCAGATCATTTCCAACTTTACCACACTCGCACGACCACACCTCTTTCTCTTTACTTGAAAGCAATTGTTTCTTAAATGCACGCGATCCCCTCTCTTTGAAATTATCTTCTATTAATTGTAAAATTTCTTTGAAATTGTGAAGGTCTTTTGGGGAGTAAAAGTTTTTATGAGCGGATAACAATCCCAAGCCTTTCTTCTGAATATCAAAATTGGCGTCTTGTATCATCGCTTTTCCTTCTTAGCCGAGTCTCCTGAAAGGGACTCGGCGTATGTTCGAAGCAGTTCTAAACGCCGCGTCCACGGCCCACTCACAAGATCACTGGTGAGACTCGGCTGGGAAGGGAAATTAGAGAGTAAACGTGGAATGTTATTAAGGCGTTTGTCAACTTCCTTCTTAGCCGAGTCTCCTGAAAGGGACTCGGCGTATGTTCGAAGCAATTCTAAACGCCGCGTCCACGGCCCACTCACAAGATCACTGGTGAGACTCGGCTGGGAAGGAAAAGAAAAAGTGTAATGTAATTAAGGCGTTTTTCAACTTTTCTTTTCGGTTTTTGTTTATTTCATCATGAACACAATGACCTGGAGCGAATATTTCGCGTACACGCAAAACTTATTATCTGCCGATCAACCGCCGGCGCCTTATGACAATCCTGACTATTTTCAATATACCAAGCTGAATGCCACGCGCATGAAGCGTTGGATCAAAACCAATCCGATTACGGAAGCCGCAATATCTGCTGTACAAGCGATTGAAAAACCACAGACCTGGGTGGTGATTACCGAACCCTGGTGTGGCGACGCTGCCCATATTGTTCCGATTCTTTATTTGATGAGTGAGCTCAACGATCGGATCACTTTTCAAATACAATTGCGTGACAGCGGATCTGAGATTGATCAATATCTCACCGGGACATCAAAATCCATTCCTATGCTTATTGTAAGAGATGAAACGGGCCGCGATCTTTTTGTATGGGGCCCTCGGCCTAAAGAAGCGCAGGGGATGTACCTGAAACTGGCTGCTCAAAAAGCAACATTCGAGGTGGTGAAAAATGCAATTCAAACCTATTACAATGCCGATAAATCGTTGAGTATACAAAGCGAAGTGACCGAAAAATTGAAGGCTCTTCGGCTGGTGGCGTAGTGCTATCTTCTGAGCCGAGTGTCCTGAAAGGGACTCGGCGTATGTTCGAGTTCTAAACGCCGCGTCCACGGCCAACCCACAAAATCACTGGTGAGACTCGGCTGGGAAGGAATCTATTATGCAATATGGCTACTCTTCTTTTTTCAAATTATTTAAGCCGGGTAAGCGAAAGTTTGCTGTTAAAATCTTTCTTAGCCGAGTCTCCTGAAAGGGACTCGGCGTATGTTCGAAGCCATTCTAAACGCCAAGTCCACGACCCACTCTCAAGATCACTGGTGAGATTCGGCTGGGAAGGAAATGTAAAAGTGTAATGTAATTGGGAAGGAAGCGAAGTGGCCGAAAATTTGAAGGCCCTTCAGCTGGTGGCGTAGTGCTATCTTCTGAGCCGAGTTTCCTGAAAGAGGCTCGGCGTATGTTCGAGTTCCAAACACCGAGTCCACGGCCAACTCTCAAGATCCCTGGTGAAATTCGGCTACGAAGGAAATGTGTTGTATCGCTGCGTTAAGAGTACGATCTATGCTGTCAACTCTAATACACGGCTCGTGCGCGCTCTTACTTCAGCGAGCAATGCTGCATCGTCTTCGAGCAGTTTACCGTAAGAGGGAATCATTTTTTTCAACCGGTCCATATTACTTTCGGCACGATCGGGGAAGCATTGATATAGTAATTTCAACATAATGGAAACCGCTGTTGAGGCACCGGGCGAAGCGCCTAATAAAGCAGAAATAGAACCATCTGCCGAGGTTACAATCTCAGTTCCGAATTGCAGCGTAGGCCCATGTTCGGGATCATTATGAATGACTTGAACGCGCTGGCCGGCTTCCTGTAATTTCCAATCCGCTTTTTTGGCTTCCGGATAGAATTGCTTCAACACATTCATCCGGTCTTCAACAGAAAGGCTCAACTGTTTGATAAGGTATTTTTCAAGATCAATGTTTTTGATTCCAACTTTGATAAGAGGGAAAATATTCCAGTATTTTACCGTACCAAACAAATCCCAATAAGACCCTTCTTTTAAAAATTTGGTAGAGAAGGTAGCAAATGGGCCAAAGAGAATCGCTTTTTCGCCGTCAATAATGCGTGCGTCTAAATGCGGTACGCTCATAGGCGGCGCTCCTACTTCGGCCTGGCCATAAACCTTCGCGTTGTGGCGCGCACTGATTTCGGAATTTTTGCAAACCAGCCATTGGCCGCCTACAGGAAAGCCGCCATATTTTTTTCCTTCAGGGATATCTGACTTTTGCAGCAACTCTAAAGAGCCTCCTCCGGCGCCGATAAAAACAAACTTGGCGAGCACATAATATTTCTTTCCCGAGCCCAGGTCTTTCACTTTAACCCTCCAGCGCTTATCGCCCTGTTGCTTCAATTTTCTTACTTCGTGATGCAGATGCAGCTGTGTGCTGCCCGACTTTTGCAAAGATTTGATAAGCGCGCCTGTGATCGCTCCAAAATTCACATCGGTACCCATCGGCGAGTAAGTAGCAGCGATTTTTTCACGGGGGTCGCGGTTTTCAGTAATGAGGGGCGCCCATTGTTTTATCACCTCCGGCTCTTCCGAATATTCCATCGGATGAAAAAGCGTGCTTCGCTGCAGCGCTTGAAACCGTTTATTTAAATAATCCACGTCGCTTTCGCCCCGAACAAAGCTCATGTGTGGGGTGGAGCGAATAAAATCTTTCGGGTTAGCCAGTCTTTCCTGCTCAATCAAATAGGCCCAGAATTGCTTGGAAACTTCAAACTGCTCCATGATCGAGCGCGCCTTATCGGTGTGCACAACGCCGGCTTCATCCTGGGGCGTGTAATTCAATTCGCAAAGGGCCGCATGGCCGGTGCCGGCATTATTCCAGGCATCAGATGCTTCTTCGGCAACGTCTTTCAGCCTTTCAAAAATATGAATAGATTTATCGGGCGCTAACTGGTTGATCAGCATGCCCAATGTGGCACTCATAATACCTCCGCCAATAAGGACCACATCGGTTTCAATAGTTTCTTTCAATCTACTTCGTTTAAGTCAGGAAATGCGGCGCGAAAATACTACGATTAAGCCGTTCAACCTAAGATTCGTCCCCACATCTTCCGCCGGGCTACGGTTTTTACAGACAGATAAAGAAATTATTAATATAAGAATGATTTTGTTTTACGTACTTACACTTGTCAACCTTCAATTAGTTCGCTCAATTCCAGCCAGCGCATTTCTTTTTCATCAATGAGGTTGGTGACCTCGCCGATGCGGCTGGAAAGTTGCTGTAAGGCTTCAAAGGAAAGATTGCCGGCGCTTAATTGCGCGGTGATCGTTTCTTTTTCCCTGGCCAGGTCTTCCATTTCTTTTTGAAGCGACTCAAATTCTCGTTTTTCCTTGTATGAGATTTTTCTTTTTTCGGGCGGCGCGGCCTCTTTTAATGCCTCTGGCTTAGGCGAGGGCGCCTGGTCGGCTTTTGCCTTTTTCTTATCTTCCTGCAATCTGAACTGTGTATAATTGCCGGGAAAATCGCTGATCGCCCCATCGCCCTCAAACACCAGCAGATGGTCTACAAGGCGATCCATAAAATAGCGGTCGTGGCTGACGATTAACAGGCAACCGGGAAATTCCATAAGGAAGTTTTCGAGTACTCCCAACGTCGGCAGGTCGAGGTCGTTGGTAGGCTCATCTAAAATTAGAAAATTGGGATTTTTAAAAAGGATGGAAAGCAGGTGTAAGCGCCGTTTTTCGCCGCCGCTCAATTTGCTGATATAGGTGTATTGCTTATCGGCATTGAAAAGAAAGAGCTCCAGAAACTGGGAAGCGCTTAGTGTGCCTCCTTTGGCAAGCGGGAAATGCTCTGCGATGTTTTTTACAAATTCAATCACGCGCATATCATGTTTCACTTCCAGGCCCTGCTGTGAGTAATTGCCAAAGATGACGGTATCGCCAATGTTAACCTTGCCGCTATCTGCCGCCTGCAAGCCTTGTAGTATATTCAGAAACGTGGATTTGCCGGCGCCGTTCTTACCGATCACACCCACGCGCTCGCCTTTGTTGAACGTATAATCGAAACCGTCAAGAATTTTTTTATCGCCATAGGCCTTATAAACTTTTTTAAGTTCAACAACCTTTCCGCCCAGCCTGTTCATCTTCATTTGCAGCTCTACCTGTTCATTCACTACCTGCTGTTTGGCGCGTTTTTCAATATCATAAAAATGATCTTCCCTGCTTTTAGATTTGGTAGTGCGCGCCTTAGGCTGTTTACGCATCCACTCCAGCTCGCGCCGGTAAAGGTTTTTAGCTTTATCGATACTGGCCAGCTCATTTTCGATTCTTTGAGATTTTTTTTCGAGATAATTCTCATAATCCCCCTTATGAACAAAAAGGCTGCTGCTTTCCATTTCCCAGATCTCTTCGCAAACTGCGTCTAAAAAATAGCGGTCGTGCGTCACCAGCAGCAGGGTGACGTTTTCCTTGTTCAGAAAATGTTCGAGCCATTCCACCATTTCAACATCAAGATGGTTGGTGGGCTCATCCATAATAAGTAGTATGTGCTTGTGCTCAAATCCAATATCTATCAGGGTTTTCGCCAGCGCTACCCGTTTTTTTTGGCCGCCGCTCAGGTTTTTAACAATAGCGTCGAGGTTGTGGATGTTTAACTTGCCGAAGATCTGTTTTACTTTGGCGTCAAAATCCCAGGCTTGCAGTTCGTCCATTGCTATCAGCGCCAGCGCTATTTTATCAGCGTCAGCCGCTTCGCTGGCCGATTCATAATTTTTTATGGCATTGATGACCGGGCTATTATGAAAAAACACATTATCGGCGATGCTCTGCTCGGGGTCGAGGTCGGGCTCCTGTTCGAACAGCACAACGTCTACATCTTTATTGATCCATAATTTTCCCTGATCGGGCGTTTCTTTGCCGGCCAAAATTTTTAAAAGCGTCGACTTTCCGGTGCCGTTGCGGGCCACCAGGGCGATTTTATCACCCTCTTCTATATGAAATGAGATATCGGAAAATAGCGGTTGAATACCATAACTTTTTTCCAAACCTTCCGCAGAAACGTAATGCATGGCGCGAAGCTAAAGAAGTTTTGTAAAAACCTGCGTTGTTTCACGCCAAAGGAGTTTTTAAGCAGGGTATAGCTACTAGAAGCATGATCTGTCAGTTTTTATATCGATTTCAATAAGCCACCGTCCACGGGAATACTTGTGCCTGTAACATAAGCCGCTTCCCCGGAGGCTAAGAATGCCACCATATTCGCCAGCTCTTCGGGTTTTCCCAGTCTTTGCAGAGGGATCTCTTCCACTGATTTTTGTTTAATGGCCTCCAGAGTGGTCTGCTGTGCCTGGGCCTGCGCGGTAAACAATTCGGTCAGCCGCTCTGTATCAAAATTGCCCGTGAGCAGATTGTTTACTGTGATATTAAACTTTCCCACATCGCGCGAAAGGGTTTTGCCCCATGCTACAACCGCAGCGCGAATAGTGTTGGACAAGGCCAGGTTGTCAACCGGCTCTTTCACCGTGCGGGAGGTAAGATTGATGATGCGCCCGAAACGTTTTGCTTTCATCGACCCTATGGCTGCCGCTGTTGTATATTGCACTGTCTGAAAAAGCATGTTGAAGGCGTTAAAATAGTCGTCGGCCTTTTTTTCGAGCACGGTGCCGGCTGAGGGGCCGTTCGTGTTGTTTACCAAAATATCTACCTGATTGCTTAAAAAGAAATCATCAATTATTTTCTTATACGAATCAAAATCAGCAAAATCAACAACGAGGTATTGGTGTTGCTGCCCATTTTTTGTATCAAGAGCGGCTAAGGCAGCCTGAAGCTTTTGCTCCTTTCGTGCCATAAGGGTTACGGAAGCGCCGCTGGCGGCCAATTGTTGCGCCACCGCAAAGCCTAAGCCCTGGCTGGATCCACCGACCAGGGCCTTTTTATGAGCTAGGGAAATAATCATACGTATAAAATAATTGAACCTAATCTGTCAGCAACAAAGCCGAACAATGATTTAGTTAAAGATTGTCCACCGTTTTTAATTTATTGAAAGCCGCATCCAAATTGCTGCCCAGCGACTTTTCAAAACTCGCTTTGAGGTCTTCCGGCTGGGGATGTTTGTTGCTCCATGCTTTAAAATAATCTTTAAAAGCCTCGTCAATTTTTTGCCGGCCAAATTGTTGCTCCAACTGGTAAACCCAAATCGCGGTTTTTAAATACGAGATCAATCCATACTCCTGAGAACTCTTAAAATTTTCGGCGGGTTGATCTATAGCGCTATTCATTGGAATCTGCCGCATGGCATTATAAAGCGCCGACTGAAATTGCACTAAAGGCAGATTTTTAACGGCTTCCGGAATTTGATCTTTGAAGATGGAATTGTATCGGTATTTCTCTGCTTCGTACCGAAATTGGAAATAGGTATTCAACCCTTCGTCCTGCCAGGTGTGTTCACGTTCGTTGCTGCCGAGCATACTCATAAACCAATTGTGCCCGATTTCATGGGCGATCACGCCGTCCAGATATTCTTTACTGGCGTCAGGAACAGTGATCAGCGTAATCATCGGGTATTCCATTCCACCGGAAGAATTGTTTTTGGGGCCTTCAAAAACCTGCACCGTAGGGTATTGATAATCGCCAATCCAGTGGCTGTAGGCTCTTGTGGCGTCTTTCGCATAATCGATGCTATTGTTCCAAATCGTGCCTGGTTTATTTTTATAGAAGGTAAAAGCGTCAACAGTCTTATCTGAACTCAATTGTAAGGTGTCATACTGAATCACGACATTTTTTTCTGCAAACCATGCAAAGTCCGGAACATTTTTAGCAAGATAGGTCAAGGTTTTATTTCCCGATTTGCCTTTATATAATTCGGGTGCTTCAGTGCGGTTGGTTGCATTTTTCATTCCAATGCTTTTATATTGTTTTAACTCATCCGCGTTTTGCAGCACGCCGGTGGCGCCGACCACATAATCACCGGGCAATGTAATATCGACCTTGTAATCGCCGTATTCGCTGTAGTATTCGCCCATGCTGAGGTAGGGAAATTCGTGCCACCCGCTTTTATCATACACTGCCGGCTTCGGGTACCACTGCGTTGCCATAAATTGCCCGTCGGCATAACCCGAACGAGAGAAATAGGAGGGCAGTTTTACACGAAAAGTGGTAGCAATAGTGGCGGAAGCGCCGGGCTTCAGGCTTTCGGGTAAAATTACTTTTATGATATCAATATAGTTGGGATTGCTGTGGGGTTCGATTTTGGCCTTTTTCCCGTTTACCTTAAAATCCAAACCATCGATATACCCATGGGTGATAGTGGATAGATCATCTTCAGAAGTAGGATCGTTTTTCAATTGTTGGAAAAGGGCGGTACTGTCATTTTTATACGCATTAGGCCAAATATGAAACCAGATATAAGTTAACGTTTCAGGCGCGTTGTTTTTATAAACAATTTCTTCTTTCCCCGAAAGAGTATTGGCCTTGTCATCGAGACTTACTTCAATTTTATAAGATACATCCTGCTGCCAGTAAGCATCCTGCGCGATGACAGACGTGGTTAGCGTTAATAAAAAGCACACATAAATCGTTCGTAGCATAAGATTATTTTTTTTGAAGATAAGAAGATTTTAGATTGTTTACCCAACGTTTAGATGACCGGTAGTAGTAACGCAAAACAAGTGTTAAGGGTTTCTGAAAGCAAAGCCAATGACATCGTAAAAGATTTTTTAATGGCAAATCATAGGGGTAGTGGGCGGATGAGTTGTATTGATAAATGTATCAGCATTGTTTCCATTACCGGCCGGGACCCGGCCAATTAAAGTATAGAATATATGAAACACTTACTACAACCCGTTTTTACATTTATTACTTTTCTATTTTTTTTCACGATATGCCGGGCGGGCGATTTTGAATGGGTAAAGACAGAAAAAGAAATTTCAGTTTATGAAAGGTGGGTAAAACATAATGGAAATACCGTCCGGGAATTAAAAGTGGAATTTACGGTTTTGTCTGCATCGGCCGGGAAAGTGATTGCTTTGCTTAAAGACCCGGCGAAGGGGCCGAAGTGGAATACCAATGCCAAAAAGTTCCGGATCGTCCCTACTGCTAATGAAGCGGTGTGGCTCAATTATGTCCGGTATGATATTCCCTGGCCGATGAATGACCAGGATTGCAGCCTTAAATTTTACTATAACCGCAGTGAGCTAACCCAACCTGTATGCCATATCTATTTTGAAGAAATAAAAACTGAAAAATTCCCGCTTGTCAAAGATGTAACGCGGATTACCGGAACCAAGGGGAAATGGGTATAATGAGGATGACCGGCTCGGACAAGGCAAGTTGTTTTCCGTGTATCAACGCTGTGCGTAGCGTATCGGTTAACGCGCTCTTGCCAATCTTTTGTCTACAAAGAAACGAACGAGTAGCAAGCCTGCGATAAACCCGCCAACGTGGGCGGCATAGGCAACGCCAGTACCTTCGCGGCCCATGGCGCCCCAGCCTTCAATTACTTGCAAAGCAATCCAGAGGCCTAAAGCAATAAATGCATTCACCCTGATAATAAAAGGAATAAGAAAAACCCTGATTTTGTTTTTGGGAAATAATAAAATATATCCGCCCAAAACACCGGCTATTGCGCCTGAAGCGCCTAAACTCGGCGTGTACATACCAGTGTGGGTGTAAGAAGACATAAAAACATGCGCCAGCGTGGCGAGCACACCACAGAGCAGGTAGAAAATCAGGTAGCGTTTGTGTCCCATCACATTTTCGAGGTTGTCGCCGAAAATCAGCAGATACATCATGTTACCAATAATATGAGCAAACCCACCGTGCATAAACATGGCGGTAAGGATTGTGCCGTAAACAGGTATCGGGGTGGCGCCCAATCCGCCGCCTTTAATATCCGTATTGCGTAAAATTTCCTCGGGCACGGTCGCAAAGCTCATGGTAAACGCTTCATTAGCGCCCATACCCTGCGCAAAAACAAACACTATCACGTTGATCGCGATAAGCAAATAATTGATATAAGGCGTCCGCGTTCTTCCCGAATTATCATCACCAATAGGTATCATAAAATTTATAATTTAATAAGTAAGATAGCCGAAAATTGATAATTTGAAACAGCGGTTATCTAATATTTTAGCGAAGTGCCCCAAATCAAAATGCAAAGCAACACTACGATCAAAATGATAAATGCAGGCTTCCAGTTATCCCAAAAAAGATGGCTTGAGAGGTCTTCTTTTTTTTGGATGATATATGCCTTATGATTGGTATTGATCTGCAATAATTTATCATAAATACGCAATCGATCGTTGACCGGTAAAACGGAAATTAGTTGTATAAATTCTAATACGATGGCGTCGTTCACCGAAATTTCGCCGAAGTTGTTTAGTAGCGAGACGCGCTCTTCGGCCAGCAACAACAGCAGTTCATCTCTGACGCCTTCCTTATTCATTCTGTAAACATCCAGCCTCGAAATATTTTCACTGGCCTGCAAAACCTCTTTCAGCAGGTACTGGGGTGTATGAACGGGTTGCTCAAACTGTTGATGATTAGCTTTATACAACCAGCGTTCTTGCAGGTATTTCTCTTTTTTTATAGGATTTGATAAGGTTTCATACGCTTCTTTTATCAATTCAAAATGAGCGTCCGACTCTTTGCTGTGCGGGTTTTTATCAGGATGAAAACGATGGGCCAGCTTACGGTAAGCAGCCTTTATTTCAGAAAGGTCTGCAGAAGGGGCTATTTGTAATATTTGATAATAATCGACCGCCATCGCAGCGCAAATATGTTAAATATTTTTTACTCTGTATTCCAAAATTCCTACCTAATGCCCTGTTAAAGCCGCCAAAATGCAAACTAAATCTTAAAAATGATGCCAAACCCTTACCTGCCCTACGTTAACGCAACTTTATTTTAAACCCCGCGTCTTTTAAACAGAAGCCGATGCTTCGCGATTTTTATAACAACAAGGTTTAAATAAATTAAGATGAAGAGATTTGTAAAATTTTTAGGGTTTGGGTTTGCGCTGGCCCTGGCCATATTGCTCAACAAGCCGGTTGATGCGCAACCCAGGGTTGGCGTAAATATCAATTTCCAAACCTTTTATGACGAACTTAGCCCTTATGGCGAGTGGATTGATTATCCGGAGTATGGATACACCTGGCGCCCGCGCTTAGGATCTGATTTCCGGCCTTATTCGACCAACGGCTCCTGGGCTTATACCGCCGATAACGATTGGATGTGGAACTCGGGATATGATTGGGGATGGGCGCCTTTCCACTATGGCCGCTGGTTTTATGATCCCTTTTATGGCTGGCTTTGGGTGCCGGGCTATGAATGGTCTCCTGCCTGGGTTTCCTGGCGCGGCGGCGGCGATTATTACGGATGGGCTCCCATACGCCCCGGCATTAATATCAGTATCGGGTTTGGAAGCTATAATCCGCCCTACGATTACTGGACATTTGCTCCTTGCAGGTACATGACTTCAAGATATATTAGTCGCTATTACTATCCCTACCGGAACAATGTAACAATATTTAATCGTACGACTATTATCAATAATTATTATGGCGCCAGAGGAAACAGTACCCGCAGCAGCAGAGGGTATTATACCAACGGTCCGCGCCGCGGCGATGTGGAAAGATATACCGGGCGTATCAATGCCGTAAGCGTGAGAAATGCTACTCGCCCTGGCAGAAGTGCTGTAAGCAGAAATTCCATATCAGTATATAGGCCATCGGTGACCAGAAGTGGAAACAATTCAAGCTACGCGCCAAGAACAGTTCAGCGCTATGACAGAAGCAGTGTAGCGCGCAACTCGGGCAGCAGAACTGACAGAAGCACGAATGTACGTAGTTCTCGTTCTGACAATAACAACGTAAACGTTGCTCCAAGGCGCGAAAGCGCGAACAATGATAGAAGTAGAAGTAGCAATGCAATCCGATCATCATCGGCACGCAGGATAGAGGCTACTCCGGACAGAAGTTCGAGCAGCAGGAGTTCGAGCACTCAAAGCAATACGAATATGCGTGAAAATCAAAGGCAGGTGCAGCGTTCTGAGGCGGCAAGGAGTTCAAACGACCGCGCTGCGATCTACAGGCAGCGCAATGAGGAAGCCCGCCAACGGTCCGAGCAGGCAAGGCAACAGCAACGCGAAACTCAGGTGAGGCAGCAGCGTGAAGCGCAGGTAAGACAACAGCAAGAGGCCCGCTCGCGCGAAATGAACCAGCGCCGTGCCAGCGAAGCCGCTTCCCAGCAACGTGCTCAGGCGCAACGTGAAGCCGCAGCTTCCAGATCAAGGGCGGTGCAAGCGCAAAGGCAACAGTCCGCACCCCGCGTAGAGAGAAGCATGCCGAGCAGGAGTTATGAAAGCCGCAGCAGTAGCAGTCGCAGTTCAAGCACCCCGCGTTCTTCTGGCGGCAGCGAAAGAAGCAGCCGCGGAAGGGGTAGGTAAAAATTTGTGTAGGTTTAGTTTTTTATATATTTAAAGTTTGCGAAACGGTTCCGGCTCTCCGGAACCGTTTTTTTTTGGACTCATTTATAACGCCATGGCGCTAAAAATCTTTTATCCGTGAAAGTTTTTTATTCTATTTTTAGCCCATTATGAGCTACAAAATGATACAAACCATGCGATGGTATGGTGATAACGATGTTGTTTCCCTTAGCGATATCCGGCAGTCTGGTGCAACAGGCATCGTAACAGCGCTTCATCATATTCCTGTTGGTGAAATCTGGACCAACGAAGAAATTTTGAAAAGAAAAGAAGTCATTGAAAATGCCGGCCTAACCTGGGAAGTGGTGGAGAGCCTGCCGGTACATGAGGATATCAAGAAAAGAAACGGCAACTATCAGCAATGGATTGATAACTATAAGGTAAGTATGGCCAACCTTGCGGCGAATGGAATTAAAGTGGTTACTTATAATTTTATGCCGGTCTTGGACTGGGTTAGAACCAACCTCGATTACCCTACCGCAACCGGAGCGCGCTGTCTGCGGTTTGGCTGGAAAGAATTTATTGCGTTTGATGTTTATATTTTAAGAAGGCCGGATGCCGAAAAAGATTATCCGGAAGCAGAGGTGAAAAAGGCCAAAAAGTTTTTTGACAGTCTTAGTTTGAATGAGATCGAAAAATTGAAGATTACCTGCCTTATGGGCTTGCCAGGCTCAGACGGCTTATTTACAACGGAGGAAGTATTGTCGCTCTTAAATGAGTACGGCCATATTTCTGCTGATCAGCTGCAGCAGAACTTATTTTCATTTTTGAATGAAATTGCGCCAACAGCTGAAGCACATGGTGTGCAATTGGCTATTCACCCGGATGACCCGCCTTATCCTATTTTGGGCCTGCCCAGGATTATGAGCACGGACGCGCATATTGAAGCGCTGTTTCAACACGTGCCATCTAAAAATGCAGGGCTTTGCTTTTGTACCGGCTCCTACAGCGCTAGAAAGGACAATGATCTTTTGTCCATGATCAAAAAATATGGCGACCGCGTTTATTTTTTACATCTACGCAGCACCGATCGTGATGAAGAGGGCAATTTTTTCGAAGCCAATCATTTGGAAGGCAACGGAAATATTGTATCGATCATTCAATACGTGGCGCAGCTGCAGCATGAACAGCAACGTCGCATTCCAATGCGTCCCGACCACGGCCATCAAATGCTCGATGATCTGGAAAAGCAAACTTATCCCGGCTACTCAGCCATTGGAAGGTTGAAGGGGTTGGCCGAAATAAGAGGCGTGGAAGCAGCGGTTCATCAGCTTCAACTGAATGAAAAAGTTTAGTATATAAAAGACAAATGCCCGCAGCTCGCGGGCATTTATTTTATTAAGCGGGCAAAGTGCTAATAACCATCCCCGTCTAGCAAGTTGCCTAATCCGCCCAACACGCTTCCTTCCTCTTTGCGATTGGTGGTTGCAAAGGATAGAATGCGCGAAGCCAGTCGGCTTACAGGCAGGGTTTGAATCCATACACGGCCGGGGCCGGTGAGATTGGCAAAGAAAAAGCCTTCGCCGCCAAAGAGTTTATTCCTAATTCCTTTTACGAGTTCGATGTCGTAGCGCACGCCCTGCGTAAAGGCAACGAGGCAACCTGTATCAATTTTTAAACGCTCGCCTGTTTGAAGGTCCCGGTGAAACACATGCCCGCCGGCGTGCACAAACGACATACCGTCGCCTTCGAGTTTTTGCATAATAAAACCTTCGCCGCCAAATAGGCCGGTACCTAACCGGCGTTGAAATTCTATGCCTACAGAAACTCCTTTAGCAGCGCAGAGAAAGGCATCTTTCTGGCAAATAACTTTTCCTCCCAAAGCCGACAGGTCGAGCGGAATAATTTTACCGGGATAAGGCGAGGCGAAGGCAACTTTTTTCTTGCCATGGCCTACATTACTATAGGCGGTCATGAAAAGGCTTTCACCGGTGAGGATTCTTTTTCCGGCGCTCATGAGTTTCCCAAGAAATCCGCCGGTCTGGCTTCGTTGGCTTCCGTCGCCAAAGATGGTGCCCATTTCGATGCCCTCGTCCATCATCATGAAACTGCCGGCTTCCGCAATCGCGGTTTCCTGTGGGTCGAGTTCAATGCTTACATATTGCATTTCTTCGCCAAAAATTTCGTAGTCTATTTCGTGACTTGCTTTCATTCGTAAATGGTTTATGTTTTTAAGATTGAATGGAACTTATAATGAACGTATCATCTTTATATTTTATAATTGATTTTTAATATAATCATTCATCGTTATTCGGTGGATGTTGAATGGGCGTGCAACGCCTGATGCAGTTGTTCTTTGTCCAGTTGTTTTTCCCATCGCGCTACAACAACGGTGGCCACCGCATTTCCCGTCATATTGGTTAAAGCCCGGCACTCGCTCATAAAGCGATCGATGCCCAATATCAACGTCATTCCGGCGATCGGCACTTCCGGTACAACAGCCAATGTTGCCGCGAGTGTGATAAACCCGGCACCACTTACGCCGGCGGCGCCTTTAGAACTAAGCATTGCGATGAGTAATAAAACGGTCTGGCTTTGAAGTGAAAGGTCGATATTGCAGGCCTGTGCGATAAACAGGGCGGCCAGCGTCATATAAATATTCGTACCATCTAAATTGAATGAATAGCCTGTTGGCACTACCAGCCCTACAATAGGTTTGGCGCAACCTGCCCTTTCCATTTTTTGCATCAAGGTTGGCAGGGCAGCTTCGGAGGAACTGGTGCCTAACACCAGCAATAATTCATCCTTTATGTATCTTAAAAAGCGAAAGATATTAAAGCCATTATACCGGGCTACCAACCCCAACACTACAATCACAAAAAATACGGAGGTGGCATAAAAAGTAACAACCAGCGCTACCAGGTTGCCCATAGAGTCGATGCCGTATTTACCGATGGTAAATGCGATAGCCCCGAAAGCGCCAATGGGCGCCAGCTTCATCAGAAGGGAAACAATCTTGAAAACCGGATGGGCCAGCGCTTCTAAAAAAACTAAAACGGGTTTGCTATGAGGCATCGTTTGGGAAATGGCAATGCCCATTAAAATAGCGATCACAAGAATCTGCAGGATATTATCTCCGCTAAGCGGGCTAACCAGCGTTTTGGGAATAATTTCTAAAACAAAATTTATCAGCGAACTATCGTGAGCTTTGCTGACATATTGCGAAATAGAAGCGGCTTGTAGCGTTGACGGATCGATATTCAAACCTTTGCCCGGTTGAACAATATTGCTCACGATAAGGCCGATGATCAACGCCAGCGTAGAAAAACTTATGAAATAAATAAAGGCTTTTCCGGCGACACGCCCTACTTTTTTCATATCGTTCATCGAAGCGATGCCAACTGTGATGGTGATGAAAATGACAGGCGCGATGATCATTTTTACCAGGGCGATAAAGCCGTCGCCTAAAGGTTTCATGCGTTCGCCCACTTCGGGATAAAAGTATCCCAGTGCGCAACCCACTATAATTGCGATGAGAACCTGTATGTACAAGACCTGATAAAACTTCTTCTTTTTTGCAGGATTGGCGTTGGCGTCATCTGTAACAATCATCCGCTTATTTTTTCCGAAATATCGGTAAAATTATTTAAGCAACTCGGGCGGGACTATTTTTTTTAGGAATGGCATCTTATCTTCCTCCATGACAATGAATTTCCATTGCTCTAAGTTGGCGGATTTTGCAATTACGTTTTTGACAGAATAAATGCGGTAAAACCCCGTGTTGCTATCATATTTTACATTGTCTTCGCCAAATTTAGATTGCAGGGAAAGCGTTAATAATTCACTTTCCGCATTCGCGGTGTCAACAACGGAAGTATCACCCTGATCATGGAATTTCATACTTAGGATATTAGCATATTCGAGCGTTAAAAAATGCGCCGAATCAATCCTGCGGGAGTCGCCAACTTTCAACACGCGGGGTGAATCAATTGAAAACTGAAAGCCTGGCAACGTGAAGATTTTTTCCATTGCAGAGATCATCTGCTCTTTGGGTACGATCGAAAACAGATCGTCGATGATAAAGTCAGAAGCTGATCTGAAATCTTTTTTGATGATAAGGTCGGTATAGTGCAGAAATTGTTTTTCAGCAGCCTTTTTATAAGGTTGTGCGAAGCCAATATGGCCAATATTTATTAAAATTAAAAAGAAAAAAATACGGTATTTCATGTACTTGTTTTTATACAACCCATGAAATTCGCAACAGTAGGAAGAGCATTTCAGGGATGCATTACATCTTATAATCAAATAATAATGCCAAAGTGGTTAGAATTTGAGTTTCTTAAAATAAAACTGCCGGTCTTCGTCGGTTACCGGCCTTAAAACGCGGCAGGGATTGCCCACTGCGATTACATTTGAAGGGATGTCGCGGGTGACCACGCTTCCGGCTCCAATCACACAATTATCGCCAATCGTAATACCCGGATTAACAATGCACCCACCACCCATCCACACGCTGTGGCCAATGGTAATCGGAAATGCATATTCAAAAGCTGCGTTTCTTGGATCGTGATGGATAGGATGCCCTGCAGCATAGAGTGAAATGTTCGGGCCAAAAAAAACGTTATCTCCAATGGTTACGGGCGCACAATCGAGTATCGTGCAGTGATAGTTGGCATAGAAATTTTCACCTACCGATATATTATAACCATAATCACAATAAAACGGGGATTCGATGTGGAAATGGTTGCCTGCATGGCCCAGCAGCGCTCGAAAAAGTTGGTTACGCTGATCAATGTTGCGCGGATGAAGCGAATTGATTTGAAACGTAAGGTCGCGTGCGCGCTGCCGTTCCGTAAAAATCAACTCATCGGAAGCCTGATAAGGTTTCCCGGTCAGCATTTTTTCCTTTTCCCTACTCATAAATTCATGTTGGAAAGTTTCGAAATTTACTCCTTCGTATATTCCGGATGTTGTGGCGGCAGTTCGCTTACCTGCTTTTCATCCACTATTATTTCCATGTGAACCGCATATTTGGAAGGTTTAATGCCGACGCTATATTTTTCAGCATACACCTGCGTAAACTCAGCTCCAAAATACAAAATAAACGACGTATAATAAACCCAAAGCAATACAATAATGATTGTGCCTGCCGCTCCAAAAATAGCCCCCGGACTCGCTTTGGTAATATACAGATCGATAAGCAGTTTCCCGATGCCGAAAAGTACAGTAGTAAAAGCCGCGCCTACAAAAGCCGGTTTCCATTTGATGATAACATCAGGAAGTACTTTGAAAATAATAGCAAACAGGAAAGTGATTACCGAGAAAGTGAGCACATTGTTAAGGATGATGAATAACCAGCCCGACTCTACAGGCACTAGATCCTGGAGCCTTGTTTGAACGCTGCCCAAAATGCTGTTGAGGATCAGCGACACGAGTAATAAAAAGCCCAAAGAAATAATCAGTGAAAAAGATTTAAGCCGATTGGTAAGCAAACCCATAATACCTTTACGGGGTTTAGCTTTCACCTTCCAAATTGTATTAAGGCTGTCCTGGATTTCCAAAAAAACGGCTGTTGCACCAATGATAAGAGAAATGATACCGATAATTAATGCCATAGTGGTTTTCCCGCTTAAACTGGCTTCGGTGACCATATTTTGAATTTGAAGCGCCGTGGCGCTATCCGTAAAATTGATGACCGTGTCGTAGATTTTGCCTTCGATGATTTCTTTTTTGTAGATAAGGCTCGCCGATGCAATCACAATAGTGAGCAACGGCGCCATTGAAAATACAGTGCAATACGCCAGGGAGGAGCTGAGTTTCGGCACTTTGTCGTTGGCGAAACCTTTTGCGGAGGCAATCAAAATATCTTTAGCTTGCCGGAAAAATGTTTTGGGTCGGTTGAATACTTTTTTCATCTAGCGGTGTAATTTTATTGGTAACCTGTTGATTATATCCAATAATAACGCCACAATGATGAAAGCGGTATAAAAATTTCATTGCACCGATCGGGTTAAAAAGCATTAGAACGGATAGCCAATGCCGATATTAAGGATCAGGTTTTGTTTCCGCCAGGTAGGATCTCCAAAATTCATTTTATCAAATACCCAACGTTCTCCTTTAGGCAACCAGGGTTTTCTGAAAGGTGTGGCAAGGTCAAACCGTATAACAAAAATTGTTGCATCTACTCTTAAGCCTACGCCGCCGCCTACTGCAAATTCGTTTAAGGCACGGCCAAAATTAAAACGGCTTCCGATTCTTGAAGTATCCGTCTTGGCGGTCCAGATATTACCGGCATCTACAAAGGCGGCGCCATGAATAACGCTGAAAAGTTTCGCTCTGAGTTCGCCATTTAGCATCATTTTTATATCGCCACCCTGATCTGCAAAGAACTGGGTTTCATCTGGATTGATATCGTAATTATATGTTCCCGGCCCCAGTGACCTGGCGCGGAAAGCCCGGATATCGTTGCTGCCACCCGCAAAGAACTGTCTAACATAAGGCAATACCGAACTATTGCCATAGGGAATGCCATAACCCACATTCGCGCGTCCTGCGAGTACGAGTTGGGGTTTTATTTTATAATAATCCCGGAAGTCGGCTTCTAATCTGATGAACTGGTTTACCGGCGTATTCAACAGGGTTTTTCGTCCTTCTTCATTTTTCTTTAGAAAAGCATTGACCAAATTGCCCGCCGTTTCTACCGAACCCAGAAAATAAATATGATTTCTTTTGTCCTGCCTGAATTGATCACTATATGTGAATTTATAATTGGTGCTGAAAATAAATTGGTTCTCATAGTTGCCACGCAGACTGGGCACCTGCACCAGCAGCTGCTCTAAACTGTCAGTGGTTTTCAATGTTCTAACATAAGAAACGGAAAACGGGTTAAAGTTGTGCTCAATATAAGGGCTTCCTTTAAAGATATAACCGTACTCCAGGTTACCAGAAAGCATCGTGAAGTAGAGCGCGCGGCTCAACAGTTGCCCGCTCAGGGTGATATGCGTTTTCGGAACTGAATTTTGCTCGTTTCGAAATTCAATGGGTGAAACAAGGCGCGGAAATACAAGGCTGGCGCTGGCTCCGAGCGAATAGGAATTTGTTTTTGCACCACTTACCTGCGTTTCGAAACCACCGCTGAGACTGGTGATTAATTGCTCCGCGCCGCGGAACAGGTTTCTGTTGGTGTTGGTTATTTTCAACTCCGAGCCAACAAAGTTGTTGGATTTGCTGGTGCCGGTCACCTGGAACGACAGCGACCTTTTCTTCTGCGGCGTTAAATAAAAGTTGGCATCCATCAGGTCGCTTCCTAAAGTATCGAGGGGGTCGAACTCGGCTTTCACATAACGAAACGTTCCGATATTGACTAAACGGTTCAGGCTCAAGCTATGGTCGTGCCGGTTGTAGATTTCATCATTTTCAAAAAATACCAGCCGGTCAAAAAGTTGAGGTTTATAAGTATTTCGGGGATCGAAAATTTTAAAACTGTTGTGGATCACCGGTTTTGACACCCTGATCGCGGAGTCGCGTCGCAAATGGTAGTTTGGATAAATATTGATATCGTTAATGCGATAAGGCTTGAGTGCTTCAATCGGTGTGAGATCTTTCACTCTCACATAAACGTTTACTTTATTGTCGCCGATGGTGCTGTCAAC
Source organism: Niabella insulisoli (assembly GCF_039652435.2). Lineage (GTDB taxonomy): Bacteria > Bacteroidota > Bacteroidia > Chitinophagales > Chitinophagaceae > Niabella > Niabella insulamsoli. Next base: position 786,806 of record NZ_CP190246.1, read on the forward strand.
CTTGATGATGATATAATCAGGGTTGAAGAAAAAATATCCCCTTTCTTTCAGTTCGTTGTCAATTCTTTCACGCTCTGTGGTGAAAGCGTCGATATCATAATAATCATCTGTTTTTAAGACCGTTTTTTCGGAGGTTCTCCTGATAATATTTTCGAGTGCCGTGGGTTCAGTTGGGAATTCTATCTGGTTGATTTGATACCTGTCGCGTGTAAATGCAGCATATTTAGCGCGTCCCTTTTTCCCTTTGATTTCTGTTGTGCCGGTTACAGAAGCCTGCAGATAGCCTTTGCTAATCAGATAGCTTTGCAGCACATTGATATTGTTTTGAACTTTTACATCGGTCATCAACACCGGCGGTTCACCCAGCTTGTTCCTCATCCAATATTTGAGCCCCTTCTCTTTTTTGGGTTCTCCGGCCAGGTTGTAAAAAAATAATTTATAACGGAAGCCCAGTATTTTTTTGTTAGGCTCGGGCCGGGTTTTGCTTTCAAGGGCATTTTTTAAATCTTTCTGGCCCGGCACTTTTTTGGCCGAATCAGGATTCACCGCCACGTCGGCGCCCGTGTATAAAACTTGCCCCTCCTTCAGGTTTTTCGTTGCGCTACATGAATAAAGCAACGCTGTTATCATTAGAAATAATATGCTGTAGTTGTTATGCCGCATAATTTTTTAAATCTTTAAATGCCTGCCAACGATGAAAGGTCACTTGGCCTTTCTCCCCTGGCGTAAAAACGCTATTCCTCGTTTTCTTTTTCAGTTTGCGCTTCGCGCCGGGCCCTTCTCTCTTCCCACCGTTGCCGTTTTTTTAAACTATTGAAGATCTCCTTAAACTGATTGTAATCCACCACCAAAGCAAACCCTAATCCGGTTTCAATAATCTGTCCTTCCAGTACTACATCCGACTGGTTGCGGCGGTAGGCCCGTAAGCGGTAACGTCCGTCGCGCGATAATAAATATTCAATATTTACATTACCCGCAATATTAGATCCGGAAGTGTTATTTCTGTTCTTACCCTCAAGCGTAAAGTCGCTGCCAACGGTGATTGTTAAACGGTCATTTAAAAGCCTTTTCGACAACGCCACGTTCAGATCGGTATGGGTCTCCTGAGAACCGCTGGTATAATCATCTTCCGAAGTAAGATCAAACGAAAGGTCTACGCCGTTGATCAGATCAGAAGCAAGATTGTTAAGTTGCTGTGTCAAAAGGCGGCTCACACTTTGCCGTGCCAGCATTTCGGGCGACGTGCCGCCGGAAAGGCTTTGGAAAGGATTGTCTGAAACGAACCTGTTTAAAGCTAATAGCGCAAATACCTGTTTGTTGAGTTCACTTTCGTTGCTGTTCACCTGTTGCAGGCGCGTGTACACAATACCACCAAAAGCGTTTTTCTCATTTTCGGGCATTGTTATTTCAAATGCAATCTTGGGCTTTAAAAGCTGTTCTGTCATTTTCAGATATACAATGAACGGTAATTTTTGGCGGAAGGTATTTTGGGTGGACTGATCCTCGCCCTGAATTTGATCGGCTACAAGATCGATGGGTGAGGTGTTGATATTATATACTGCGGTAATATTTATGTTGGCTTCTGTTGGCGCGCCAGTCCAGGTGATATAACTGCCGGATTGAAGCGTGAATTTCCGTTTGGCCAAACCGCCGATTGACAAGTTGTAACTGCCATCCGAAATTAAATAACGACCGGTCATGGACAATTTGCCGCTGGGATCCATGGTTACGTTCAACTCTGCCTCTCCTTTCACAAGCAAGGCGTCTCCGTTCGCCGGATCTACAACCACCGTTATCTCTGCTTCCTTTTCGGTTTGAAGATCCATTGATACATTCAATCCTTTTAACGGTGAGCGCGTGAGGCTGTCAACATTAATGGCTTCCCTGCCGTTGTTGGGCGGCGCATCCATGTCCACAAATTCAACGATGCCATCTTGCGCTACCACGCCAGGGTTGTTGTCGGGGATTGCAAAGAAGAAGCGCGTGTCTTTATTAATTCTCAGCGTCCCTGTTACTTCCGGCTGGTTCATATCCCCACCGATGTTGGCATTTAAAGTAATAAATACTTTACCGTAAAATAATTCATTGTCGGCAGCGGTTGAATTAAGCAACCGGAAATTATTCGCTCTTACCCTCAGGTCAAATCCAAAGTTGGAATAGTCCGTTGTTTTTACCAGTCCGTTAAGTGTAATAGCCTGGTTGGCAGAATCTCTTAATGTGAAATTATCAAAACGAATACCTTCATCCACAAAGGAAATCGATTCATTATTGAGCCTGAAATAAGAGTTGAGGGTAGCCACGTTCATGCCCGCATCTTTAAAGCCCAGGTTACCCAGTATTTTTGGAGCGGTAAGCGGGCCTTTCGCCGTTAGCTGGCCAGATAAAACACCGGTACCTTCCCTGATTTGTCCGCCTGTTAAACTTTCAATATGTTTAAGGTCAATCCTGTTGATGTTGATCGCCATGTCGAGGGAGCCTTTATCAGTCGTATAGTAATAACCGTTCACACGCAGATCGTGCAGGCCGCTGAGCGCCACATCAACTTTAAAGGCATCGGCGGTGTAGTTGTCTGATAAAATTCGAAGGTCACCCAGTTCGTCTTTCTGATAACGTAATTTGTTTACCGTTAAATCGGCTTCAAACTGCGGCGAAGCCTGCAGGTTTTTTACATCAACTGTTCCGTTTAGTGTGCCTCCGACCAAAGCGGTGTCCTGCTCGGCATAGCGCGTCAGCGTTTCCAGCATGAAGTTCCTGAATTCAACTTTGATGGGCGCATTAGGTTGTGTGGAAGCGCTGTTGATAGCTAGCGCCTGGCCGCTGTTGCTGATTTCAAAATCACGGACATAAATGCCAGCTTTGCCATATTGAATAAGATTATTTTGCGCAACCTGCCACTTATCATAATTCAACAACAATTTTTGAGGGTCGAGCGAAAACTGGTAGGTTTCGTTGTCTGCCTTGAAGTTACCGGCAATAACATATTTATCCTGGTTTTTACTGTCGCGCAACAACACGTTAACGTCGAGCATATTATTGGCCGCGCTGCCGTTGATAGCCGCGTTGTAAAGCTGTATAGACGGGCTTTTGACGCTGCCAATGTTTAAAGCATAGGCCAACTGGTTCGAGTCTCTGTTGTTAATTGCTAAGGTTGTGTTGGCCACATCGAAACTGTCGTAAACAATATGGGGAAAACTCGCGTTTACAATCAGGCTGTCCCGTTCCGTGTCTAAGATACCGGTTAGGTAAGAGGAAGAGAAAGTATGCAGTGCAGGCACGAATTCTTTTAAAAGTTTGGAGTCGTGCACACGAACCTGTAAGCGAAGTTGTTGGGGATCAGTTTTCTGAGGTGGCGCGAACTGGTAATATTTTGCGATCTGGTTAATGAAAGCCTGGCCTATTTGCGTCAGCTGATACTTTCCATTCAAGGTTGCATCAATAATGTCTGACTGCAGGGCCAGATGATTAGCAGTATCGCTGGCGCTGGCGTCTACACTGATGGTATCGATATTGATTACTTTTCCTCCGGTAGCCACCTGCAAGCTGGTGATAAAAGCTTCTCCATTCAGATAATCGGGGCTGGCGGTAGGAAAATTCAATTGGGTTAAACCGGCTATTTTAAATGCGGAAGTGGAGAAATTAAGTCGTTCCAGATCAATTCTTTTCAAATCAATCGTGCCTTCAACGGCCGGGTATTTGCCCGCGATATTTGCCGCGATGTTAATGTCAAAGTTGGCGTTGGAGTCGGTGCTTGTCGTTTGTAATTGAAGCGCCTGCTTTGCATACTTACCGTCGAGCTGAATATTTTGATAGGTATAATTGTTATAGTTGGCGCTGACAATGGATCCTTTAATCGCTGCGTTAGCCGTTTTGGCCGATGTGCCAGAACCGGCTACATCCATATGTAAAGTTACGGCGCCCATGTCGGTGCGTTTCAGGAGGCGGCCCACATTAAACCGGTTTACATCCAGCCGCGCTTTGTAGGTTGGGTTTTTTGATGATCCGCCCATGGCCGCTGTAAGCTTGGCCGCGCCCATGTCGGTGCGAAGATTCAGCTGGGTCGCAAACTTATTCATGCTTCCCTTGAATTTTCCGTTGGCAGCGATCTGGTTAGGAAGTTCGATATCGCTCGGCAACGTCCCTTTGGGCAGTAAAGCGTTCAGGTCTGCTTTTGAGGTATTTAGTTTATTGATATTGACATTAAAGTAGCTGTTTTCAATTTTGGGCAGTCCTGTAATATTCCCGGTGATGTCGACCTGGGTGCGGCGCAGGCCCGACAATTGAAATTGTTGGATATCAATATCATTGAGCCGGCCTTTTACTAAGGCGTTGAGATTAACACGCTGCGATCGGTAACTGGCCGGAACTGAGGAAACAAAATAAGCCGCATCAGCCAAGCCTAAAACTGAGTTTTGGAAATTAATGGCCATTTCAACACGCTCGGGATGATTGGATAAATCCTCCTGCGATGTGTAAGTCACCAGCGTATTATTGTCAATCAGCGTGTGTGGCGTTTTTACAAAAAGGTCCTCCACTTTGATCTGCTTATCATCATATACAATATTGCCCCTGAGATCATTTAAAACAAAGCCGCTGGTGTCCGCCAGTTTGCCACCCGTAATCGAAGCTTTGATGCCGGCGCTGTCAATCGCGATGCCCTGGCCGCTAATACCAAGGTTTTTAATATTGAGATGATTAAAATCGACCACACCTTTTTCTCGCGGTGCGGAAAGGTTATCGTATTTAACTGTATTATTTGAAAGAACGATCTTGTCCAGATAAAGGCTAAACGCAGAAGCCTGGGCGCTATCGGCTGTCTCTTCAATAGCCTGCTCGTTAGACGGCGTTGGCCGGTAGGCAAAATCAATAACAGAGTTGCTTAGTTCCCCGCTGCTCGTTTGGTACTTTCCATTCGTCAGGTCGATCAATAAGTCTTTAAAATTAAAATTCTTTAGGAACACAAAAGCCCTGGTGTCGGATAAGCGGTCGTCATATTTAAGATCAACGTCACCAAATGCGAAATTTTTAACTTCGATAAGCGGCAGGCGGCCTCCCGATTCCTGCTCCGTGCTATCGATGGCTGCATCGGCCCTGTCTCTTAATTCCGTAAGCGGTTTATGCTGAAAATAGTGTAAGCGTGTATTGGTAAGTTCGAGGCGGTTGAGCACATAGTGCATCTGCTCCAAATCGAATTTATCAACCCGTGCGTTTAATTTTCCGAGACTGACACCCGCGTCATTTCCTGCTACATCGTCTTTAAACCGGATCCTGATGTCGTCAAATAATATTTTATCAAGCTGTAATTGCAGCGGAGCTGTGGAGTCCTTAGGTAGTTTTTCAGGTTCCTTATCTGCCGCCACAAAGGCGTCCACTAAAAATTGATAATTAAAGACCGTGTCGGGCGTAATCCGGTAAACATTGGCGTTCACGTGTTCCAGCTCAATACTGTTGACCGCAATCCTGTTTCTGATTAATCCAATCATATCCAACTGAACTGCCAGTTTTCCTGCATATAAAAGTGTATCCTTCTTTTGGTCAGCAATAAAACATTTGTCAAGCCTTAGGCCCGTCGGGAAACTGATCCTGATCCGTTCAAGGCTGATTTCCGTATTGGTTTTCTTTTTTAAATAAGAAACAACTTTGTCTTTGACAAAATTCTGAACAGCTGGAATATTAAGTGAAACTGCCGCCACAATCACAAGCATGATGAGGCTTGCAATGACCCACAGTACAATCTTTAAAACTTTTCGTGCTACCCGATTCAATAAAAAAATATTTTCTTGGTGAGAAACTAATAGTGCTCTGTGTTTTTTACTGGAAACATGGATGGTCGATATCTGGTGTCATTCCCAATAATCTTGACAAAAATATAAGTTATGCAAATTGCGTGCTATTTTTTTTGAGGCGCTTTTCATAAGTTTTTTGCACCATTGTGGTCTTAATCAGCCAGTTGGCTTGGTTTTGGTATTATGAATATTCCAAATCAAATAAAATATAACATATGCCACATATCGAAAGCAACGCTGGGGGAAAGCCGGTAAAAATTTTTTACGAAGATCATGGTTCCGGAAAGCCGGTTATTTTGATTCATGGCTGGCCACTCAGTCACCGCTCCTGGGATGGCCAGTTGTCTGCTTTGATTAATGCTGGTTACCGGGTCATCGCCTATGACAGAAGAGGTTTTGGGCAATCGGAAACGGAGTGGGACAAATATGACTACGATATTTTGGCTGCGGACTTACATGCGCTTATAGAATCCCTACAATTGAAGCAAGCGGCCCTGGTGGGCTTTTCGATGGGCGGCGGCGAAGTGGTTCGCTACCTTACAAAATATGGATCTGAAAATATAAACAAAGTGGCGCTGGTGGCTTCTATCATTCCGCTGGTTGCTCAAAAAGAGGATAACCCCGATGGCGTACCTCAGGAGGAACTTGATAAGATCATGCAGGCGTTACAATCGGACCGGGTTGGTTTTCTGAAAGATTTTCACAAGAATTTTTATAACTATGGGCTGCTGAAAAAAAGTGTGAGTGAGGCCAGGCTTGATGCCGATTTTTTGATTGCGGCAGCCGCTTCAGAAAATGCCACGCTAAAAGCCGCGGAGGCTTGGGCTGCTACCGATTTCCGGGCCGAGCTGAAAAATGTAGGAGTGCCAACACTGATCGTACACGGCGATGCAGACAATATCGTTCCGATACAAACATCGGCAGAGCAGGCAGCTAAAGGTATTGAGAATAGTGAATACCATATCATCGAAGAAGCGCCGCACGGATTGAATGCTACGCATGGGGAAGAACTGAACAACTTATTACTCGGTTTTTTAAATAAATAAAAAAATCACTATGGAAAATAATGGAAGAGATTTTTCGGTTAAAGCCATCGTCGAAGGTCAGGAACAGGAAGTTTACATTGTGACTTCTGAGACGACGGATGGCGTGACATTTTATAATTGCAGCGTCAACGGCCGCGAAATTACACAGGTTAGAAAAGACGAACAGGTGTGGAAGCAAATCTGGGGCGATCTTTCCGAAGCAGATGTAAAATCTATAGGAGAGGCAATTGAGGGATCTGTGTTGGAGGAATAATATTTTTTCATTTTTACTATCTGTCATATGGATACACCCGAAATGGATAAACAGGTTGAAGCTTTAAACGATTTAATTCAGATCAATAATGACAGGATCGCGGGATATAAAGAAGCGATAGAAGTGCTTGAACAGGACAAGGATCTGGAACCGCTGTTTCAGCGAATGATAAACGACAGTGTTGATTTTAATGAATCGTTGGAGAGGTTGGTTATTTTATTAGGAGGCGAAGTGGCGCAGGGCACGTCAGGCGCGGGAAAAGTTTATAGGGCCTGGATGGAATTGAAAGCTTTTTTAACTGCCGGCGATCGCCGCACTATTTTAGACAGTTGTGTGACCGGTGAGGAAACAGCTTTGCGCGCTTACGATAATGTGCTGGAAACTTATGAACTCGTCGACACAGTGAGGCCCACTATTGCTCAGCAAAAAGATCATATTTCTCAAGCGCTGCAGGAGGTGGTTGCTTTAAAGCAGGCCGCTGGTTAACGAATCAGACATACCCTTATATATATACTCTAAACCCGTTTCTATGAAAATTGCAATCCAGTTTTTATCGTTAGCGTTAGTGTTAACGCTGCTACAAAGTTGTGAATTAGCCGAAGGTATTTTTAAAGCCGGCATGTGGTGGGCCTTTTTTCTCATCGCTCTTGTTGCGGTAGGGCTTTTTTTACTTTTCAGGAAAAAATAATCAACGGTGTTTAACCGTTGATTATTTCGCCGCCATTTGGGTGAATCACCTGGCCACTAATGTAGCTCGAATCGCCGCAGGCCAGAAATAGAAACGCGGGCGCTACCTCATTTGGCATTCCTGCGCGTTTCATGGGGGCGTCGCTTCCAAATTCTGAAACCTTCTTCTTGTCGAAAGAAGATGAAATCAGCGGTGTCCAAATCGGGCCCGGCGCTACAGCGTTCACCCGAATGCCTTTCGGTGTCAGGTTGGCTGCCAGGGCACGGGTGAAAGAAATGATCGCGCCTTTGGTAGCTGAGTAGTCGATGAGCTTGGGGCTGCCCCTGTAAGCCGTTACCGACGCGGTGTTAATGATGCTGGAGCCCTTTTTCAAATATTGCATAGCATATTTGGTGATCCAGAAATAGGAGAAAAAGTCGGAATGGAATGTTTTCATCAATTGTTCGGTTGTGATATCTTCAATTGCATCCGCTTCCCAGTGTAAGCCGGCGTTATTGACAACGATATCAATTTTTCCAAATTGTTTGGCGGCCTTATCTATCACTTTTTTGCAATGGGCTTCTTTGCCTAAATCTCCTTTTATCAAATAACAAGAGCGGCCAAACGCTTCTACTTCGGCTTTTGTATCGTTCGCATCTTTCTGTTCGCTTAAGTAGGCAATGCAGATGTCGGCGCCTTCTTTTGCAAATAACAACGCGACGGCCTTGCCAATGCCGCTATCCCCACCTGTTATAAGGGCTGCCTTACCGGCGAGCTTGCCCTCCGCTTTGTATTGTTTCGGACGTGTTTCCGCGACTGGCGCCAGTTTACTTTGCTTGCCCGGCCTTTGCTGGGTTTGTTTAGGCCTGATTTGTTTTTTTGTTTGTTTTTTCATGATTGATGGTTTAGAGAATGAGGTAAAATGTACGCGGTATTTTTAACGATCAAAACGATAAAAAGAAGCCAGTTCATTGGGCTGATCTTGTAATAAATCGGTTATGATCTTTCTTCCCTGAACAGAAAACGTAATGCCGTTGCCGCCAAATCCGAGCACAAAAAAGCTGTTTTTAAAGTCGGGGTGCGGGCCGATATACGGCAGTCCATCTTTTGTAGAACCGAAGATCCCGGCCCAGTTGATATCATTGATAAAATGGATGCCCGGCATGGCTTCCTGTAATTGCTTCATCAAATCTTTTGATTTCTGCTCTTTGTTTTTTTGCAAATACGTTGCCGAAGTGTATTTGCTATCGGCGCCGCCCACGAGTAAACGGCCATCATCTGTGGTTCTTAAATATAAATAGGGGTTCCTGGTGTTCCAGACCAGCAACCGGTTCAACTTCTCATTTATCAGAATGCCCTGTTCGCTTACGCAGGCAAAGGTACTGTGCAAATCGGCGACGGGCTTTCGAAACATCCGCACGGTTTCATAACCGGTACAGTAAATAATTTTTTTACTCTTGATGCTACATCCGTTGACAAGCTCTATTAAAATCCCCTTGTCGTTGTGATGAATCTTTTTGATATCGACCTGGTCATAAACCTGTAGCCCTTTTTGTGTATTGCTTCGAATCAATTCATGCGCAAGCTTATAAGCGTCCACGCTGGCGGCCGTTTCAGAAAGAATGCCGCCGTGGCTTTTGATGCCATACAACTTTTTAATAGCAGCCGCGCTAAGCCATTTTACGCCCAGCCTGTGTTTTTTTCTGGCTTCGAATTCTTTATACAAACTTTTTGACGCCGCTGCTGTATGCGCAAAAAATAGCGAGTCTTTTTTCTGAAAGCCACAATCAATTTTTCTTTGTTTGACGAGTGCCTCCAACTCCAGAATAGCGTCAATGCCGCATTGGTAGCAGGTGGCTGCCGCTTCTTCACCGATTTTATTCGATAATTGATAAAGCGGTACGTCTATTTCGTATTGAAGCATCGAAGTCGTGGCGGCGGTGCTTCCCGAGGCGATATCATTTTTATCTAACAATAAAACTTTATAACCTTCGCTGATGAGCGCATCGCTTATCAGGGCGCCGGTAATACCGCCTCCTAAAACAACGGTATCTGTGGTTAAATTTTGCTGCGCAGAAGGGTAGGAGTAGAGTAGTCCGTTTTTTAAAAGCCAGAATGATTCGTAAGTCCGTAGTCTCATAAATGAAATAATTATCTATAAGCAAATCAATTATCAATCCAAACTGGTTGAATTTTTCGGGAACGATATTTGAAATAGCATAAGAATAATTTTTTCAGTTTTGAGTCTGCTGCGATTCACCAATAAAGGTATTTACTGTCCGCAGGGCGATTTTTACATCGATCCCTGGCAGCCGGTTGAGCATGCTGTTATAACGCATGGCCACGGCGACCATGCGCGATGGGGAAGCCGCCATTACCTCGCGCACGAGTTTTCTAAACCTGTAATGCTGGCGCGTTTGGGCGAAGATACCTCGATTGAAACGCTGCCCTATAATCGGCCTACATTCATTAACGGCGTTAAGTTGAGCCTCCATCCGGCAGGCCATATCATCGGTTCGGCGCAAATCAGGTTGGAGTATAAAGGCTTTGTAAGTGTCGTTTCGGGAGATTATAAGCTGGAAGATGACGGTATCTCTACGCCTTTTGAGTTGGTAAAATGCAATGAGTTTGTAACCGAGAGTACCTTCGGTTTACCTATTTATAACTGGCTTAGTCAACAGCAGATTTTTGAACAGATCAAAGCGTGGATTGCGTTTAACCGGTCCCGGCAGCGCACGAGTATATTTATCGCGTATAGTTTGGGAAAAGCACAGCGCCTGATGAAGGGCCTGGAAGATATGGGTGACATCTATGTGCACAGTTCCATCGAACGTTTGAATAATGCCATTAAAACAACAGGCCTGCAACTGCCGGCGACTAAACTTTGGAACCTGGAAACACCGCGCAACGAAGTGCTGGGAGGGATCGTGATTTTGCCTCCTTCGCTGAGAGGCACGAATATGATAAAGAAAATTCCCAATGGCGCGATTTCCATTTGTTCGGGTTGGATGCAGGTTCGCGGAAACCGCCGTTGGCAAAGTGTTGACGCAGGCTTCGCCGTTAGCGATCATGCTGATTGGCAGGGGTTGGTGTCGACTGTTAAAGCCACGGGAGCCGAACAAATATTCGTCACGCATGGATATACGGCAACGTTCAGCAAATATCTTAACGAAATCGGCATCCGCTCAGCAGAGGTCGTCACGCAGTATGGCAACGATGAAGAAGCAGAAGCATCGGGCGCTTCAACAAAAGAGGAGGAAAGCGCATGAAGCAGTTTGCATCACTTATACAGTCGCTTGAAATCAGCAATAAAACCAATGATAAGGTTGATGCGATTGTGTCCTATTTATCTGTTGCACCCGACAACGATAAACTTTGGCTCATAGCATTATTTACCGGCCGCCGGCCGAAACGGCCCGTAAAATCTTCACTTATAAAAGCCTGGGCGCTGGAGGTTTCGGGCTTGCCCGAATGGCTTTTTTTAGAGTGCTACAGCAATGTGGGCGATCTTGGTGAGACCATTAGCCTGATATTGCCCCGCCCGGAAAAAGAAATCGATAAAACGATCTCACAATGGATGACCGAGCTCATCGGACTGCACTCAAAAACTGATGAAGAAAAAAAAGCTTACGTCCTGGAAGCCTGGCGGGGACTCGATTATAGCCAACGGTTTATCTTTAATAAGCTGATAGGTGGCGGTTTTAGAATTGGCGTGTCTTCAAAATTATTGGTGAACGCTTTGTCCAAATTTACAGGCGAGGAAGAAAGTACCATGATGCATAGTATTATGGGAAAATGGGATCCTGTGGACGCAGATTTCGAAAGCCTGGTTGGCGGCGCGCATATTAATGCAGATAATTCCAAGCCCTATCCTTTTTGCCTGGCCCATCCTTTGGATAAGCCGGTCGGCGAGCTGGGCCCTCCCGATGAATGGGTGGCCGAATGGAAATGGGATGGCATTCGTGGGCAAATAGTAAAGCGAAACAATGAGTTTTTTATCTGGAGCCGCGGCGAAGAATTAGTTACAGCCCAGTTCCCGGAATTGGGTTTGCTGGCAGACCATTTGCCGGACGGGATTGTTGTTGATGGAGAAATTTTGTCCGTAAATGACGGGCAGGTGCTCAACTTCAATCAATTGCAAAAGCGATTGAACCGAAAGCTCGTGTCGAAAAAGCTGTTGGCGGAAACACCCATTGGATTTTACGCTTACGACTTGTTAGAATATGATGGAAGGGATATAAGGCAGGAGCCTTTTGAAGCGCGTCGCGAAAAGCTCGAGAATGTAATTGAAAAAGTACCCTTTGGTTATGTATTAATGTCACCGGTTATTAATTTTAATAGTTGGTCTCAATTGACCGCTCTGCGCGAAACCGCGCGCGAAATGAACAGCGAGGGTATTATGTTGAAAGCGCGCCAATCCGTTTATCATTCAGGCAGAAAAAAGGGCGATTGGTGGAAATGGAAGATTAACCCGTTGTCAATCGATGTGGTTTTAGTTTATGCCCAGAAGGGCAGCGGCCGCAGAAGCGGCTTTTATACCGACTACACTTTTGCAATCCGGTCGGGCGAACAGCTGGTGACCATTGCCAAAGCCTATTCAGGGTTGACCGATAACGAGATCCGCGAAGTAGACCGTTTCATCAAAAATAATTCCCTGGAAAAATTTGGCCCGGTGCGCACGGTGAAGCCCGAGCTGGTGTTTGAGCTCGGATTTGAAGGCATAGCTGAAAGCAAACGGCATAAAAGCGGTGTTGCGCTTAGGTTTCCGCGAATCTTGCGCTGGCGAAAAGATAAGAAAGCCGAGGAGATTAACACGATCGAAGACCTCCACGAAATGCTTGAACAATTTGGATAACTTATTTATAAATTTGAGAGCTGTAAAAAAAGCTGTTGCAAATAAGCTCGCCCACGCCTAATTTATTTTGGATAAAATACAAACAACAACCGGATATGGAATTGTCGAAGCATGGTTTCAGTCTTCTGGCAACCGGCCCTTCGCATTTCAGCAGGAAAGCTGGGAGCGTTTTCATCAGGGCTATTCGGGATTGGTCATTGCGCCGACCGGTTTGGGAAAAACCTTTTCTGTTTTTTTTTCCGTGGTGATCCACTATCTCAATTACCCCAATGAGTATGGTAATGGTTTAAAGCTGATCTGGATCACGCCGCTGCGGGCATTGGCCAAAGACCTGGCGCGTGCCATGTCGGAAGCGCTGGAGCAGTTGGGGCTTGACTGGGAAGTCGGTGTCCGTAATGGCGACACGCCGGCAGCAGAGCGGCAACGACAGTCAAAGCGCATGCCCGATGTGCTGATTATCACACCCGAAAGCCTGCATTTGTTATTCGCGCAAAAAAATAATACGGCTTACTTTAAATATTTGAAATGCGTGGCCGTCGATGAATGGCACGAACTTCTAGGTAGCAAAAGAGGCGTTTTAACCGAGCTGGCCATTTCGCGGCTCCGGCATATAGCGGGAGGGCTTCGCATCTGGGGCATCAGCGCTACCATCGGAAATATTGATGAGGCGCTGCAGGTTTTAATTCCTTATGCCGATCATGCTAAGACAATCGTCAGAGCCAGGCAAGAAAAGAAAACGGAAATCATTACTATCCTTCCTGATGAAATAGAAATTTTACCCTGGGCAGGGCATTTGGGAACGAAGATGGCAGCGAGCCTTGTTCCGATTATCGAAAAAAGCCGCACCACGCTTGTTTTCACGAACACGCGTGGGCAAAGTGAACTTTGGTATCAGGTGATGCTTACGGTGGCGCCCGACCTGGCCGGCCACCTGGCGATTCATCATGGGTCCATCGATATGGAGTTGAGAACATGGATTGAAGATATGCTGCATACCGGACAACTGAAAGCAGTGATTTGTACTTCTTCCCTCGATTTGGGTGTAGATTTTAAACCTGTGGACACGGTGATTCAAATCGGCTCGCCGAAAGGCGTTGCGAGGTTTCTGCAGCGTGCCGGACGCAGCGGCCATTCGCCTTTTGAAACGTCGAAGATATATTTTCTTCCTACTCATTCTTTAGAACTTGTTGAGGCTGCAGCTTTAAAAGAGGCGGCGCAGAAAGCTGTTATCGAAAGCCGCACACCGCTGGTGCAAACCTTTGATGTGTTGGTTCAATACCTGGTTACCCTGGCGGTGGGCGAAGGATTTGAGCAGGCCGATGTTTACAGGCAGGTGACACAAACGTACGCTTTCAGTTACATGATGCCGGAAGAATGGCAGTGGATATTAAAATTTATAACCCAGGGCGGCGAGGTTTTATCAGCCTACGAAGATTTTCAAAAGGTAGTGGTCGAAGAGGGGATTTATAAAGTGAAGAACCGGCGCATCGCCATGATGCATCGGATGAATTTGGGCGTTATCGTAAGCGATCCGATGTTGAAAGTGAAATTTTTAGCCGGTGGTTATATTGGAATGGTAGAGGAGTATTTTGTTTCTAAGCTGAAGCCGGGAGATAAATTCGGCCTCGCCGGTAAAATACTGGAGTTTGTGATGATTAAGGAAATGACGGTACTTGTAAAGAAAAGCAACGCAAAAAGAGCGATTACGCCGAGCTGGCTGGGCGGCCGGCTGCCACTCAGTTCAAATCTGAGCGCTTTTTTGCGACATAAGTTTAATGAGGCCAAGAACGCCGGAAATAAGGGGCCTGAATTGAAAAAACTGAAACCGCTGTTTGAACATCAACAACAGCATTCGCATATTCCAAAAGACGATGAGTTTCTGATCGAAATGATTCACACACGCGATGGCCACCATTTGTTTATGTATCCTTTTGAAGGCCGGCTGGTGCACGAAGTAATGAGCGCACTGGTAGCTTATCGCATCAGTAGAACGCAACCCATCAGCTTTTCAATGGCAATGAACGATTACGGTTTTGAACTGTTGAGCGATCAACCCATCGATTTTGATAAAATTGATATGCTTGAAATATTATCCGCAGCAAACCTGACTGAAGATATTTCGCGAAGCATTAACGCTGCTGAAATGGCCGGAAGAAAATTCAGGGATATTGCCGTCATTGCCGGATTGGTCATGAAAAATTATGCCGGCAAATTTAAAACTGATAAAAATCTGCAGTCGTCGGCCGGTTTGATTTTCAGGATATTTGAACAGTACGACCCGCAAAATCTTTTAATGCGCCAGGCTTTCGAAGAAGTGTTCTATCAACAGCTAGAAGAACCGCGGCTGGCAGCAGCTTTGCAGCGTATTCAACAAAGCCGCCTTATTATTGTTAATGCTAAGGCTTTTACACCGTTGAGTTTTCCAATTAAAGTGGACAGCCTGCGGCAGGATTTAAGCAGCGAAGCGCTCGACGAAAAAGTAAGAAAAATGCAGCAGGAAGCCCTGCAGCGCGCGGGCTCAAGAAATTAGTATTACTATACCAATAAAAGAAGATTGTTTTTCAGGGGATGGAAGTTTTTTGCAGTAATGAAAGATTGATTTTATCGCACCACCGCGCCGCCTATTGGCCGGCGCAGCAAACTGTTTTTATCGCCGATCTGCACCTGGGAAAAACGGGTTATTTCAGATCGAGGGGCATTGCGATTCCGTCGTCCGTCATGGCTTCCGATCTTGAAAGGCTCGACGAGGTCGTCCGTTTGTATCAGCCGGAACAAGTTGTGATCGCAGGTGATATGTTTCACCATAATTATAATGCCGATATTGATGTGTTTAAAACCTGGCGTGCGTCCAAAAAAAATATCCGGTTTCTTTTGGTTCCTGGCAATCACGACCGATTGCTAAAAATAGATTACCAGCAATTGGGCATTATCACAACTAATGCCACCCATTTTTTAGATCCTTTTACCGTGATACATGAGCCTCAACAACGGCCCGGTGTTTTTGCTATCAGCGGACATTTACATCCCGGCTATTTACTCGCAGGCCGCGCTCGCCAATCCATCAAGCTTCCTTGTTTTGTAGTTCGCCATGATCAGTTAATATTACCGGCTTTCAGCGCTTTTACCGGGCTTTACACGGGCTATGCGGCACAAGACGGTGATAAATATTATCTGATTGGCGAGCATAGTATTTACAGTGTCTAATCTTTCCGGCATGGTTTTGTTGGCTTGTTTATAAAATTGAATTATGCCAAAATCAACCGACAAAAAAACGGATCCGATCGATTCTTCCAAAGAAGTGAAAGAAAGCAAAGACCCTAAGATTGACCAGGATATGCCAGGCTTTCCGCACCACCCGTCCAGCCAGGAAGATTTGAAAAAGGAAAAGCCTACCAGGAATGAACAAAAAAAATAATATGTCGTTGGGCTGACAAGTCTTATTTTCGCGGCTAATAATAATCCTATAAAACATTTTACTTATGAAAAAGATGGCACTTTCATTATTAGCTATGGCGATGCTATTGGGTACTGCTAACGCTCAATTAAAGATTAATAAAAAAGCGATAGGCTCGGTAAGTAAAGGCGTAAAAGCCGTTGCTTACAGCGATGCAGACGCAGCACGCGATGCGGCGGCGGCTGTAAAATGGATGGACGATCATAACCCGGTAGCGCCGGCCAACGATCCCTATACCGTAAGGCTGAACAAGATTTTTGGAAAGCATCAGTCGGAGGACGGATTGAAGTTGAATTATAAAGTTTATAAGGTCGTAGATATCAACGCCTTTGCCTGTGCCGATGGAAGCGTGCGGGTTTTCTCTTCGCTTATGGACCTTATGAGCGATGATGAATTGCTGGCTGTGATTGGCCACGAAATCGGGCATGTCAAAAATCATGATTCAAAGGACGCGATGAAAGCCGCTTTGACGCGATCTGCCGTTGCCGATGCTGCCGGTTCTCAATCGGGTGTTGCCGCAGCGTTGACGGAAAGCCAGCTGGGCGCTTTGGCCGAAGCGATCATGGATAGCAAGCATAGCCGCAAGCAGGAAACCGATGCCGACTCTTACAGTTATGATTTTATGAAAAAACACGGATACAACGTAATGGGCGCTTATAATGCGTTTATGACGTTGGCAAGCCTTAGCGGCAACAGCGGAGCGCAGGCTTCAAAATTTCAAAAGATGCTGAGTTCTCACCCCGACAGTAAACAAAGGGCTGAGGAGGTGAAGCAGAAAGCACAAAAAGACGGCCTTTGGAAGGAAGCCGATATCAAAAAACTTTAAGGGATATAAACCTAGGCGAACAAAAAAGCCGGCCGTGTTTTTTAACATTGCCGGCTTTTATTATTCAACTAAAACAATTTTAAGAAAACAGTTCCTGTTCCTCGCGGTCTTCAGTCGGGATCTTTTTTATGAAATCGTCAAACTCGGAGCCATCGTGATTGCTGTAAGTTCCGTAAGCGTCGATGATATAGCCGATATCGCCCTGCTTATCTTCAGTTACATATAATACCGCATTGTCAGCCGGATCGGAATCTCCTTCAAAACGAAATGTTTTGAAAATTAGTAAGTCTTCCGGTTGATACACTTTGTTCAGGTTATCAGCAATCATCTGCTTTTGCTCGTTCATCTTTATTTCGTTATCAACGCCTTTTTGCCTCAGTTTTTCGATCACTTGGCTGAGCGTGGTCATTTCTATTCGCTGGTCCATATAGATTTTTTTTAAAGTTACACAACGCTGTATTATTTCATGCAGAAATTAAGCCAAATTGCTACAGGCAAATAGGCTTCAAAACCTTTGCCCTATGGTTCCTTTTTCTGCCTTACTTTTGCGCTTCATATTTTATGGGCACTTCCCTCAATCTATTCGGTTTTTTTTATGAAGCATAAAAACTATTACATCATCGATTTTGACAGCACTTTTACTCAGGTAGAGGCTTTAGACGAACTCGTCCGCATTTCTTTAAAAGACAATCCTGAGAAAGAAAAAATATTCAAAAAGATCGAAGATTACACGAATATGGCCATGGAGGGCAAACTTTCTTTTTCTGAAAGCCTTGCCGAGCGTGTGAAATTGTTAGGCGCCAACAAAGAGCATTTAAAAAAACTGGTGGTGCATCTCAAAAAGAAAGTGTCCAAATCCTTTTCGCGCAATGCTTCTTTCTTTAAAAAACATGCCGACGATGTGCTCATCGTTTCGGGCGGGTTTAAAGAATTTATCACACCCGTGGTGAAAAAATTTCATATCAAGAGCGAAAATATCTACGCAAACACTTTTCTTTTTGATAAAGAAGGAACGATCATCGGTTATGATGATACCAATCCGCTTAGTCAGGAAGGCGGAAAAGTAAAGTTGATGAAGGAGCTGAAACTTGAAGGGAACCTGTATGGGATCGGCGATGGTTACTCCGATTTTCAGCTCAGGGAAAGTGGTTTGATCAAGAAGTTTTTTGCTTACACGGAAAATATTTCCCGCAAAAGCGTGACCGCGAAGGCCGATCATATTACGCCGAGCTTCGATGAATTTTTATACATAAATAAATTGCCCGGCGCCATTTCTTATCCTAAGAACCGCATCATTTGTATCGTGGCGGGGCAGCTGCCCGCCGATTGTGTCGAATTGTTGAAGCAGGAAGGCTTTTCGATAATAGCAGAAGCCGAGGCCGACGAAAAAACCCTTCAAAAAGCAGGGGTGATGCTCATCGCGCAGGGCGCATATCAATCGCATAAGGCGCTCAAGAAGTCGGCAAGGTTAAAAGTGATTGGTTATATGGGCGCTGCCAAAGATTTGCCTTTACCTGATTTTACCGGCAGGGGCGTGGTCGTGTTTGACGATTCCAAAGCGGTGGGGAACCAGGAAGTGGCGATTACGAAACGTATTATCGATTTTATCAATAAAGGATCTATTAATAAAAGTGCGAATTTTCCAACGCTGCAATTGCCGGCGGTGAAGAAGACACACCGAATCATACATATTCATAAAAACGTGCCCGGCGTTTTGGCTGAAATCAACCAGGTATTGGCAAAGCATGCGATCAACATCAGCGCCCAATACCTGATGACTAATCAGACGATCGGATACGTGATTATTGATATCAACAAAGATTATGAAAAGCGTTTGTTGAAGGAATTAAAAGCGATTGAAAATACCATTCAGTTCCGGATCTTATATTAGTCGCTTTGCTAAGGAAGGGTTGGTCTGGATTTGGGTTTTAGTAACGTAATCAGTTTTAAATTTAATAGAAATATGATGCGCTTACCATTTATCATCTTTTTTGTAGGTGCCGTGCAGCTTATCGCCGGCGCACAGCAGCGGGTTGTTATCATCGGGTTAGACGGCTACAGCAGCGAAGGTTTTAAAAAAATCAGTCATCCCAATCTCGACCGGCTACTTTCGGAAGGAACTTACACGCTGACGAACCGCCCCGTTATGCCCTCGGTTACCTTACCCAACTGGACCAGCCATTTATCCGGCGCCGGCCCTGAAGAGCACGGCGTTACCGGCAACGACTGGACGCTTCAAAAGCACGCGCTCGAACCCATTGACAAAGACGAAGAAGGGTATTTTCCATCGATATTTAAATTATTAAAAGAAAAAAAGCCCAACGCCAAAATTGGATATTATTACAACTGGGCGGCGCTTATCAATTCGATCAACAAAAAATATCTTGATGAAGCGGTGTTTGGGGAGCACGAGGATTATGACAGCAACTATCTGCGGGCGGCGGAGTTTATAATTAAAAATAAAAAAGATCCCACGCTGGTATTTTTATACAGTGTGCATACCGATCATGCGGGCCATCAATACGGCTGGATGTCGCCGGAGTACGTAAAGGCCATAGAAGCGGCCGATGTCGTGTTAGGAAGGCTGATCGACAAATTAAAATCCGAACAACTTTACCAGGGCACCCATTTTATTTTTATTACAGATCACGGCGGCGTTAACAAAGGACATGGCGGCGTCAGCATGCTCGAGATGGAAACGCCCTGGGGCATTGCGGGCCCTAAAGTTAAAAGACAGGGATTGCAGCATTTTTACAGCAGCAACAGGAATACTTCGCTCGCCATCGCCAGGATCTTTGGTTTGAAGAACCTGCCCCAAAGCTGGACGGGCCAGTTGCCGGCCGGTGTTTTTAAATAATTCTTTCCGGCTCATAGCGAAACCAGAGTTAGACTGATCTAACCGAAAATTTTTGAGCTATCTTTACGCTATGTTATCGCAAACAGAAGAGAACTATTTAAAGGCTCTTTTTTATCTTACAGAAGAAGCGCAAAAACGCGGCGGGGCGGGCACAAACGAATTAGCTTCAACGCTCGATGTGAAGCCGGCAACGGTTAACGATATGCTGAAAAAGCTGAAGGAAAAAGACCTGGTTGTATACGAGAAGTATAAGAAAGTGACGCTAACCGATCAGGGCAAAAAGCAAGCTATTAACGTCATTCGCAAGCACCGGCTTTGGGAGACTTTTTTATACGAAAAGCTCGAGTTTACCTGGGATGAAGTGCATGAAGTAGCCGAGCAATTAGAGCATATCCATTCTCCGAAGTTGATTGAACAATTGGAGAAATTTTTGGGCTATCCGGAATTCGATCCTCATGGCGATGCCATTCCCAATGCGCAAGGTGTGTTGAAAAGAAGTGTTCGATATACGCTGGCGCAGGTGGCAGTAGGGAAAACCTGCAAGCTCGTGGCTGTTAAAGACAATAGCGCTTCTTTTCTTCAATTTGTGGTGAAAGTTGGGTTGGGGTTAAGCAGTAAAATAACCGTCCTCAGCCGCCAGGATTTTGATGGCTCCGCCGAGATCGAAGTGTTAGGAAAAAAATCTATCGTCAGCCAAAAATTTGCCGAGAATATTTTCGTCACTTTATCTTAATCCTTATCATTTTACCGTAAGCACTTTTCTCAAGCGGATGTCCTTTGAAGAAGCGCCTACCATGATTCGGAAGTCACCCGGCTCTACGATGCGGTTCCTGTCTTTATCAAGCATGGAAAGCAGTTCGGGTGTTATTTTAAATTCAATTATTTTCGACTGGCCAGCCTTTAGATGAACGCGCTGAAAACCTTTCAATTCTATGACCGGTCTTACCACCTGCGCCAGTTCGTCGTGGATATACAACTGTACCACCTCATCGCCGTCTTTAGCGCCCTTGTTTTTTAAAGTAAAATGGAGTTTAACGCTTTCATCAGCAGCGATTTCATTTTTATCCAGTTTCAAATCGCTGTATTCGAAGTCCGTATAACTTAGTCCGAAACCAAAAGGAAACAACGGTTCGCCTGATAAATTATTATAATCGTCGCCACGGCCTGTTGGCTTATGATTATAAACCAAAGGCAGCTGTGCTTCATGCACGGGAAATGTGATGGGGAGGCGGCCCGCCGGATTGTAATCGCCAAACAAAACATCTGCAACCGCAGTGCCACCCGCCTCTCCGCCATACCAGGTGTGGCCTATCGCTGTCACTCCCGATTCCCAGGCGCTCATTGTAACCGCACTTCCGCCTACCAGCAACACGATCACCGGTTTGCCGGTTTTCGCGAGCGCATTAATCAATGCTTCCTGGTGGCCAGGCAAACTAAGCATGGCGCGGTCCTGGAACTCGCCTTCTGTAATTCCTGCGACAACAATAGCGGCCTCTGCCTGGCGCGCCAAAGCCACCGCTTCGTTTATTTTCTGTTCGGCGGGATCAGCTTTGCCTTCGTTCCAAAGCAGCTTAATGCGGCCATTACCATTTGTTTCATAAAACTCGACGCGAAGGCGATAGGCTTTGCCTGCTTCAAAATGATAATCTTTTAATATTTTTTGATAGGAACGTTTTTGCCAGTTGTCAATGAGCAATTTGTCGTTGATAAACAACCGGTAGCCATCGTTGCCTTCAAGCCCGATTTTGTACAGACCGGTTGTGGGTGGCTTCAGGTTTCCTGTCCAGCGGGCCGAATAAAAGTCGCGATCCAGTTTGGCATCTGGCGCATATAAAGTCCATGAAAAATCTATTTTTTCGTCTATCCTTGATGTAACGGGAACCGCTGTCATATCGCGGCCTTCAAAGAATTCAGCCTTCAAACCGGGTTGACCATCGTGCGATAGATATTTTTCGGATACGACCGAATGAGAACTGAGCTCCCGGCCCGGTCCTGGTGCGTAGCTGATTTTGGTTTCCGGGCCCAGTTTATTTTTTAGTCCGGTAAGGATATTTACTTTTTGATAACCTACACCGGAGTACCCGCCGAGCCTCGCTTCTTCCGCATCGGTGCCGATAACAGCGATCCGCTTTATCGTTTTCGAAAGCGGCAGCGTTTTCTTTTCATTCTTCAATAATACAAATGAAGCGCGGGCGGCTTCCAGCGCGGTAGCTTTGCCCTGCGCCAGTAGTTTTTTAGTGTCAGAGGATTCGGGGATGTAGGGGTTTTCAAATAACCCTAATTCGAACTTGGCACGTAATACTCTGGAAACAGCGTCATCTATGCGTTCCCGGCTGATCTTTCCGTTTAGAAATGCCGGCATAAACAATTTGTGATGTTCGTAGTCGGTTTGGAAAATAACATCAAGCCCGCCGTTGATGGCGTGCGCTCCGCTTTCTTCATAATTTTTTGCGGTGTGATGTAAAACCGTTTCTCCGCCAACCGCGTTGGCATCGGAAATCACAAATCCGTCAAACCCCCAGTTTTTTTTCAACTTGTCGGTCAACAGCCATTTGTTGGAAGAAGCAGCCACGCCATCTATTGAATTATAAGCGGTCATGATCGAGTGGGCGCCTGCTTTTTTAATGGCGGCGAGAAAAGGCGGAAAATGAATTTCGTCCAGGTAGCGTTCGTTCCAATGGATCGGATAGCTGTCGCGGCCGCCATCGCCTACGTTGGCCACAAAATGTTTTGGCGTTGTAATAATGCCGCGTTGTTCGAAAGCGCTAATAAAAGCAACGCCCATGGCGCTTACCAGGAAAGGGTCTTCGCCATAGGTTTCTTCGGTTCGGCCCCATCTTACATCCGAAGCAATATTGACCACAGGGGATAGGATTTGCCGGATTCCTCTGGTTTTTACCTGCGCGGCGATCGCGCCGGCCACGCGATGTACCAATGCTGTGTCCCAGGTGGCGGCGAGTGCGATTGCCTGGGGAAAGGCTGTCGCCTGGCTTCTTACCAGGCCATGAAGCGCTTCATCAAATGCGATAATAGGAATGCCCAAACGGGTTTTTTCAACAAAATATTTTTGAATGCTGTTGATTTTTTGGATGACAAGCAACGCATCTTCATTGGTGTCATAACGCAGCAATTGCCCGGCGGCATCGCCCTTGGCTTTGGCGCTCACCTGAAATCCAAAAATGCCGTTGGCGTACTGGCCCGGCGCGGCATTATCTAAATCGCCGGGAATCATGAATAGTTGCCAGAATTTTTCTTCCGGCGTCATTCGGGAAACCAGATCGGCGACACGTTTGTCGATGGGCTGCCTGCTGTCTTTATATAAAGGTTGTTGCGCCAAAGCGGCGAAGGTAATCCCTCCAAAGAGCAGGGTTGATATGAGTTTGGCGGTGAACGGGTGCATAAAAAAAGCTTGTTCCGCAATGTAAAAACTAAATCTTACAAACGAAGGACAAACTTTACCGAACCCAGAACAAGAAAGCCGGCGTTTTGGCCGGCTTTAAAAGTTTATTTGGATTGTAGTGCAATGCTAAGCACTTCTTCCATTTTATCTACATAATGAAATTTCAGCCCTTTGATGAACGCAGGTTCTACCTCGGTCACATCTTTTTCATTTTGAGCACAAAGAATGATTTCTTTCAGGCCGGCGCGCCGCGCAGCAAGTATTTTTTCTTTAATGCCACCAACAGGTAATACCTGGCCCCGCAATGTAATTTCGCCCGTCATTGCTAAGAAGGGTTTTACCTTTTTGCCGGTTAAAACTGACGCGATCGCGGTCATCATTGTAATCCCGGCGCTCGGTCCGTCTTTTGGCGTAGCTCCTTCCGGCACGTGAATATGGATACTTTTCTTGTTGAAAAGCGTGGGGTCGATTTTGTAGCGTGCCGCATTGGCTTTGAGATAGCTGAGCGCGGTTGTGGCGCTTTCTTTCATCACATTTCCCAAATTTCCGGTCAGGCTCAGGTCGCCTTTGCCATCGCTCAGATTGGCTTCAATAAACAAAATATCCCCGCCAACATAGGTCCAGGCCAGCCCTACTGCCACGCCAGGCACATTTACTGCCTTATACAGATCGTTGTTGAATCTGGGCTTGCCAAGGATCGATTGTAATTCTTCGACCGAGAGCGAAACCTGCAGTGCTTCTTCCATTGCAATCTTTTTAGCGCGGTTGCGCATGATGCTGGCAATCAGCCGGTCGAGTTCTCTTACGCCGCTTTCACGCGTGTAGTCTGCAATCAGCCTTTCCAAAACCTTATCACCGATTTTAAAACTTGTCTTCGGGATGCCATGCATTTCTTTTTGTTTTGGAATCAAATGGCGTTTGGCGATCTCCACTTTTTCTTCGATCGCATACCCGCTGAGATTGATAATTTCCAACCGGTCACGGAGCGCCGGCTGCAAATTTTGAAGGTTGTTTGCCGTGGCAATAAACAACACTTTGCTCAGGTCATATTCCAGTTCGAGGTAATTATCGTAAAAATTATTGTTTTGCTCGGGATCCAATACCTCCAGCAGCGCGCTGCTGGGATCGCCGCGAAAATCATTGCCCACTTTATCAATTTCGTCGAGTACAATCACCGGATTACTGCTTTTAGCTTTTCTTAATGATTGCAAAATACGGCCGGGCATCGCGCCGATATAGGTTTTTCGGTGGCCGCGAATTTCACTTTCGTCGTGCAATCCGCCAAGGCTGAGCCGGATATATTTGCGGCCTAAAGCGCTCGCAATGCTTTTACCCAACGAGGTTTTACCGATACCGGGAGGGCCGAAGAAACAAAGAATCGGGCTTTTCATATCGCCCTTTAATTTTAACACGGCCAGGTATTCCAAAATTCTTTCTTTGATTTTGGCCATGCCATAATGGTCGTTGTCCAGCGTTTTTTGCGCATTCTTCAAATCATAATGATCTTCGGTGTATTCGTCCCAGGGCAGGTCGAGCATCAGGTCTACATGATTATAAACCACTGAATAATCGGGCGTACTTGGATGCATTCGCTCGAGTTTTTCCACTCCTTTTTGGAAGGCTTCTTTCGCAGCCAAAGGCCATTTTTTTGCTTCGGCCTTTTTAAGCATTTCTTTTATTTCCTGCGAATTGGAATCGCCACCCAATTCTTCCTTAATGCTTTTTAATTGTTGCTGAAGAAAGTATTCGCGCTGCTGCTTGTCGAGTTCCGTGCGCGTTTTGTTGGTTACTTTATTTTTTAGCTCTACAAACTGCAGTTCTTTTTGCAGCATTTCCATCAGGCTGGATGCCCTCTTTTTTATATCTGTCAGTTCGAGGAGCTTTTGCTTTTCCTGGATGGACGTATTAAGATTGCTGCTGACGAAGTGTATCAGGAAAACAGGGTTTTCGATATTCTTCAAAATCAACGTCGCTTCTGAGGGCAGGTTTGGCGATTGTTGAATGATATTGGCCGCGATGTCTTTTATATTAGAAATATAGGCTTCAAAATCGCCATCTGTCGGAATCGTTCCTTCGATAATTTTTTCTGTTTGCGCTTTAAAGTAAGGTTCTTCGGCTGTTATTTTGGTAACAGAAAACTTGCTGCGCCCTTGTATAATCACCGTCGTGCCGCCGTCCGGCATTTTTATCAGCTTAATAATTTTGGCGATCGTTCCGATTTGTTCCAGATCCGTAAGCTGTGGTTCTTCAATATTGGAATCTTTCTGCGCCACCACACCGATTAGTTTGCCGCCTTTGTAAGCGTCGTTTACGGCCTGGATGCTTTTGTCGCGGCCCACCGTAATGGGTAAAACAACGCCTGGGA
Organism: Niabella insulisoli; assembly: GCF_039652435.2. Taxonomy (GTDB): domain Bacteria; phylum Bacteroidota; class Bacteroidia; order Chitinophagales; family Chitinophagaceae; genus Niabella; species Niabella insulamsoli. The sequence goes on from NZ_CP190246.1 coordinate 812,312, forward strand.
ATAAAACGGTATTTCTTAAAGGTAGAATGGCTATTTCATCTGGAATTACGTCCTGGCTATCGTCGGCATCATTCTCATTGAGCGGCAGTATTGGCATAAAATCCATATCATCGTCGGGTTTCAGAAACACTTTATTAAAATTCATAATCTTATTTTTGAGACAAACTGTCATAAATACGAATCATCACTATGATTTAGTTCCGTATTTACGAAAAGGATTATTTACCGACAATATTAATGCCACTGCCAGATTACAGAAAACTTGTCGTAAAATGCTAGGCTGAATGCCATCCTTGCGGCATAGAAAGCGAAATCAAATTGCGGGGATCATCCGGCGCTCACTAAAAGGCGATGCCCACACTGAATTGCAGCGCTTCATTCTTCCACTTATCCTGGTCCGGAATTTCGCTGATATTACTCAGGCCAATAACATACCGCGCCGAGAAGCGAAACATGCTAATATTGAGTCCGGCGCCACCCACCATTGAAAAATCACCTTTCTTAAAAGCGTCCTGTCCGTTTTCCAGCAATTTTTTGTCTTTGTTCATAATAATACCAAAACGGGGGCCGGCTTCGATGTGTAGCGGTCCGATTAAACGAAGGTTGAGCAGTATGGGAATTGATAAATAATTGAGTTTTACTTTTCGCTGATCGCTGCTTAAAACATCCAGCGTATTGGTAAAAGAAGTATCGGTTGTTGCGGTGGTTTGGGAAAATAATACCTCGGGGTTGATGCTCCATTTATCGCCCAGGCCAATTTCGGCAAAACCGCCGGCGAGATAGCTATAATTGAATTCTTCTTTGAAGGATTTGCCGTCGATTTTTGCGGCGTTGACGCCGGCTTTTACACCGATATGAAATTGAGCGCGCACTGAAAACGCCGAAAGGGCTGATATAGCCAGCATCAGAAGAAGTTTTTTGTTCATTGTTTAAGGTTAAAAGGGTTAAGGGTTTTATGACAAATGTAGGTTTTTACTTTATGCTTTGGTCAGTTCGATTACGGTTATTTCAGGTAAAATTCCAACCCGGCCGGGGTAGCCGATAAAACCAAATCCCCTGTTTACATAAAGCTTCTGATGATCTTGCTCATACAAGCCGGCCCAATGTTTATAAACATATTGAACCGGGCTCCAGCGAAAGCCGGGAATTTCAACACCGAATTGCATACCGTGGGTATGCCCGCTGAGCGTGAGGTCGACATCTTTGTATTTTGAATTCACTTCCGAACTCCAATGCGAGGGGTCGTGGCTCATTAAAATTTTAAAAGGATAATTCGAAGCGCCTTCCATCGCTTTGGTCATACTGCCATAGCTGTGAAAATTGCCGCGGCCGCTGATGTTTTGAACGCCCAGCAACCCGATGGTGTCAATGCCTTTTTGAAGGGGTAAATGTTCGTCCAGCATCAGTCGCCATCCCATTTCTGCGTGTATTTTTTTCAATTGTTCCAGGTTTTGCGCTTTGGCAGCTTCATCCGGCCAGGCCGCATAATCCCCGTAATCGTGATTGCCCAGCGTGGAAAAAACACCCATCGGCGCTTTCAGCCTGCTGAATATCTTTTGATAGTCACCTACTTCTTCACTTTTGTTATTCACCAGGTCGCCTGTGAAAAGAATGACATCGGGTTGTTGTTCTAAAATCAGATCAATGCCTTTATTTACGGCTTTCAGATTCGTAAAACTGCCGGTATGTATATCGGAGATATGAACAATTTTCAGGCCTTTGAACGAATCGGGAAGATTGGCGAATGGGAGGCTTACATTTCTCACCTGGTAGTTATATTTGTTACTCAGTCCATAAATAAACGAAGAAAAAAGGCTTGCGCCAGATACAATCCCCAGCCAGGTTAAAAAGGATGACCGGGAAATGCGGTCGCCGGTTTCGCCGGCTATTTCGCTGATTTCGTTGTTAGCAGAAAAGATTTTTCCTGCTACCCACTGAACCGCCCGGCGGATATCATCGACAAAAAAGAAAAGGGCGGCAATCAGCTTTCCCATAAAAAACGCGAAAATGAAAACAAATGCCACGCTGCGAATAAATTTATTCTGATCGCTGAATTGCAAATAGGGCAGTAACAGCAAGAAGATCAGCGCGGCGGCAGAAAAAGCCCAGTAAACAATAGTGTAAATAGTCCGGCTTTTCGAGCCGGTAACGAAAAGTGTTCTCACCGAGAAGAAAACATACAGGTCGATCAATATCATAATGGCGATCAAAATCCACCAAAACGGTCCGTTTCTCATTGTGTTTTATTTTAAAAAACCAAAGCTAAGGAAGAAATGGTGAATCCTGGCTGATGGCGGGGCCACGATAAACCGGCAACTATTACCATTCATGCTGTAAAAACTTTACATTTGCGTTTCACCATGATTTATCAATAAGCGAATCCAATAAATCCTAAGTCGTGGTTTTGAAATATGGCAAAAATTATAGGTGTAGCGAATCAAAAAGGAGGCGTAGGTAAAACTACAACTGCCATTAATCTGGCTGCAAGTTTTGCCGTTCTGGAATATAGAACATTGCTCGTGGACGCCGATCCGCAGGCCAATAGCACTACAGGCGTGGGCTTTGATTTGCAGAATATAACGCAGAGTTTATACGATTGTATGGCTAACCAAACGCCGGCGGAAAAGGTCATATTGAAAAGCGATATTCCCAACCTCGACCTGATTCCCTCGCATATTGACCTGGTGGGTGCGGAAATTGAGATGATCAATTATCCCAACCGTGAAACAGTGTTGACAGAAATTTTGGCCCCGGTGCAGGATCAATATGATTTTATTATCATCGATTGTTCTCCGTCGCTGGGTCTTATCACGGTGAATGCTTTAACAGCCGCTCAGTCAGTGGTCGTGCCGGTGCAATGCGAGTTTTTTGCACTGGAAGGACTGGGGAAATTGTTGAATACCATAAAGATCGTGCAAAGCCGGCTCAATATGGATCTGAAAATCGAAGGTATTTTGATGACGATGTATGACGCCCGCTTGCGCTTGTGTAACCAGGTGGTGAGCGAAGTGCGCCGGCATTTCGACGAGTTAGTTTTTGACACCATTGTCCATCGCAATTCAAAATTGAGCGAGGCGCCGAGTTTTGGAAAGCCTGTTGTGTTATATGATGGCAATAGTAAAGGCGCGATGAACTATTTAAATCTCGCGAAAGAGATCCTTCAGAAAAATAATATGACCAAAATTTCCAACGAAGAAAAAATAATGGAATAATTTCCGGAAATAAGAAATTAATTATCAAAGAACAAAATGGCTACACAAAAATCAAGTAAGGATGCGTTGGGAAAAGGGATTCGTTCACTCTTGGGAAGCATTGATGCAGAACTGAAAAGCGGCACGGGCGAATTGAAGAAAACCGTGGTGGAAGCCGCTACCAATATTTCTAAAATTTCACTTGATGAGATAGAAACCAACCCTAAGCAGCCGCGTACCGATTTTGACGAGCAGGCCTTGCAGGAACTGGCGCAATCTATAAAAATACATGACATCATTCAGCCGCTTACCGTTTCTAAAATGGCAAACGGCAAATACAGGCTGATAGCGGGGGAACGCCGCCTGAGAGCGTCCCGTATCGCCGGGTTGAAAGAGGTTCCGGCTTATATCCGCCAGGCGAACGACGCAGACCTGCTCGAACTGGCTTTGCTGGAAAATTTGCAAAGAGAGGATCTGAACGCAGTGGAAGTGGCGCTTAGCTATAAGCGCATGATGGATGAACTCGATTACACGCAGGACCAGGTGGCTGAGCGCATGGGGAAAGACCGGAGTACGGTAGCGAACTTTATCAGGCTCCTGAAACTACCGCCCGATATTCAATTGGCCGTTAGAAGCAACGTTATTTCAATGGGGCATGCGCGTGCGCTGATCAATGTTGACACGGTTGATAAGCAATTGTTCATCTTTAAAGAAATCAAAGAAAAAGGCCTTTCGGTAAGGCAGACTGAAGCGCTGGTGCGCAACCTTTATAAACAGAACGGCGCTAAAAAACCGGTGAAAAGCAGCTTGTCATCGCCCTTCCAGCGGATTGAAGATAAGCTGGCAACCCAGTTCGATACGCGTGTGAAATTAAAACACAGTTCCAAAGGCCATGGCCAGATTACTTTCGACTATTACTCGGTAGAAGAACTCAACAAGCTCTTGCAAAACTTTAACGTGTCGGTCGATTAAACTTTAACGTGTTGATAGAATAATCTGTAGTTTATTTGCAAAACATGCGCTTTTTTACAAAACTTTTTTTTGCTGCTTTTTTCGGATGGCTGATGTATGCCAATGAGGCACAGGCTCAGGAAGTGGACACGGCTTTGGCAAAACAGATATTGGCGACGCAGGATACTACCGTTAAACCGACCATCAGCAACCCGGCTTTTGAAGAAACCGACAGCAGCAAGCTTCGCGATCCCAACGCGCGCATACCAAGGGTAGCGGCGCTACGATCAGCGATCATACCCGGCTGGGGCCAGATCTACAACCGTAAAATCTGGAAAGTACCTATTATTTACGCAGCACTGGGTGTTACGGGCGGTATTTTTATCAATAACCTGACCTGGTACAAACGAACTAAATATGCTTACACAGTTGCCTATAATATTACACAGGGTAAGGATGAAATCGGCAGCGACAGCTACAATAAAGTCAACGACGATTTAAAACGTGTGTTTTTTGAAGGTTCCCAGGGCGTGCAGCCAGAATACCTGCGCACGAACAGGGATTATTTTAGAAAAAACCTGGACTATGCTGCGATTTATTTCGTTATTGCATGGGCGTTGAACGTGGTAGAAGCCACGGTAGATGCGCATCTGAGCAGTTTTGATGTTTCGCCGGACCTCTCATTTAAAATGCAGCCGGGTTATAGCCAGCTGGCGGGCACGGCGGGCGTGAGCTTCGTGCTCCAAATAAAATAAGAACTTGTATTGATCAAAAATAATTGACGCTAAAATGAATATAGCTTTAATTGGTTATGGAAAGATGGGCAAAGCGATTGAGCAAATTGCTTTAGAGCGCGGGCACGAAATTGTATTAAAAATAGACGAGACCAACCTGGCTGATTTTACCAGCGCGCATTTATCCAAAGCGGATGTGGCGATCGAGTTTACAGGCCCGCATACGGCTTACGACAATATTGTAAAATTGTTGGAGTTTGGCGTGCCGGTTATTAGCGGCTCTACAGGCTGGCTCGATAAGATGGAGGCCGTGAGGGAGCTTTGTAGTCAACAAGCCGGCGCATTTATTTATGCCAGCAATTTTAGCGTGGGTGTGAATTTGTTTTTTGAACTGAATAAGAAACTGGCGCAGCTGATGCATCCCCATAGCGAGTATAATGTCAGTGTGGAAGAAATTCATCACACTCAAAAAAGAGATGCGCCCAGCGGAACGGCCATTACCATTGCTGAAGGCGTAATGGAAAGTTATAATGAAAAGACGAGATGGGTAAACGACGCTTCTGCCGCGGGTTTGGAGCCACAGGAAAATGAGCTGCTCATTGTGAGCAAGCGGATCGATCCGGATCCGGGCACTCATACCGTGCGCTACGCTTCGGCGATCGATGATATCACCATTACGCATTCGGCTCATAACCGCCAGGGCTTTGCGCTGGGCGCCGTTGTAGCAGCCGAATTCTTAAAGGATAAAAAAGGTATTTATACTATGAAAGAAGTGCTGGGTTTGTAACGAGGTGAAATAAAGAAATAATTAAAGTGCTGCCATATTTGCAGCATTTTTTGTTTGGATAATCTGCGAAGGTGAGCGTTGGAAATCTATTTGTTAAAATAAGCACCGCAACGTTTCATTTAACAAATACTAAATAAAGGTTCTGTTTTCTTTGCAGCATATGAAAATCGGAAAACCAATACGCTGCGCCTTTGCTGTCCTTATATTAGCAACAAATTTTTGTGACGCTCAGAATGATGCTAACACCGGCTTTTCAAAAAGCCAGAGGAAAACCTAAATTACAGTGGAGGAAAAAATACCCCGAAAAGCTGCGATCAAGTCGGCAATTTTACCGGGGTGGGGGCAAGTCTATAATAAAAAAATATGGAAGGTGCCGATCGTTTATGCCGCGCTGGGAGCGACCGGTGGTTTGTTTGCAAGTAATCTCGTATGGTACAAAAGGTTTCAAAAGGGGGTAAGCGTTGTTTCCGCCCTTGGGCAGGCAGGAAATACTGTAAGAGATTCATCACAATATTTTGCCTTGCATCGCCTCGTTAAGTCGTATTACAAAGCAGATGGTTTGGAAACCTTGCGTCATGTGCGGGATGATTCTCGAACGGACATGACCTATTCAGCGCTTTACTTTTTAATGGCCTGGGCTTTGAATGTTGTAGATGCCACGGTGGATGCCCATTTGGGCGGATTCGATGTGTCTCCGGATCTATCTTTAAACATCCGGCCGGGGTACGACCATGAAAGCCGAACTGCGGGACTAAGTTTTCTGGTAAAAAGAAAGTAATTCCAGAAAATTGAGCGTCGTTTATTTAGATTGATCTTTGACTTTTTTCGCCAACTCCATAAACGCCTTTTTGCTCACTTCATCATCGCTCATCATAGCCGGAACGCCGATGTCGCCGCCTTCCCTGATATTTTGTACCAGCGGTATTTCACCCAAAAAAGGAAGATCATATTCTGAAGCCAGTTTTTTCGCCCCTTCTTTTCCAAAAATGTAGTATTTATTGTCGGGCAATTCGGCTGGTGTGAAATAACTCATATTTTCAACAAGCCCGATAATCCTGGCATTAAGCTGCGCCTGGCCAAACATGGCAATACCTTTTTTAGCATCTGCCAGCGCCACGTCCTGCGGAGTGCTCACAATCACCACGCCCGCAACTTTAATCATTTGCAGCAGCGTAAGATGAATGTCGCCTGTTCCGGGAGGCATGTCCACAATCAGGTAATCCAGGTCGCCCCAATCCACGTCCGTCACAAACTGGCGGATAGCGCTGCTGGCCATCGGGCCGCGCCACACGACCGCTTTACTTTCATCTACCAGCAAACCGATGCTCAGCAATTTGATACCAAACCGTTCCAGCGGAACGATCACGCCTTTCCCATTTACATCCTTCATCATCGGCCGTTCGCCCCTGACACCAAACATAATCGGCACGCTTGGGCCGTAAATATCTGCGTCCATCAACCCCACTTTTGCACCGCCCTGCGCCAGCGCCAAAGCCAGGTTGGCAGCAACCGTGCTTTTTCCTACACCACCTTTGCCGCTGATTACAGCGATTACGTTTTTTACACCGGCAAGCGGGCCCTGCTGTTCTTCTTCATAAGAAGTTGGCGCTACCGGTTTTTGCTGAAAGGCAATTTTTATGATGGCATCTTTATTAACACGTTCTTTAATAGCTTTAATGGCTTCACTTTTCAGCTTTAAGCGCAGGTCCGAATCTTCCGAATCAATGATCAGGCTAAAAGAGATATAATATTTTTCAATAACCAAATCCTGCACTACTCCGGCAGTCACGATATCTTTTTCATTATTAGCAAAATGCACCGTACGTAGCGCTTGCAGTACTTTTTCGTTTGTCATTATTAAAGCTTATGTTAAATTCAAATATAAATGCCAAAGTTAAACACCTCTGTAACCAAATTGTTGTCTTTATTAAAATACATGTACTTAATTTTGACGCAGTGAAGAAAATTGTATTGTTTTTATTGATCTCATGCATAAGCGGCATTGCGGCCCATGCGCAGTTTGAAAAAGCCCGCGATTCAGTTGTTCAGCTTTTTGGTGTGATTATGACAGCCGACAGCCTCGAAGCGATCCCTTCCGTTAGTGTGACCGTGCGAGGCACCCATCGCGGTACCATTACCAATAATGACGGCGTATTTTCAATCGCCGTTTTAAAGGGCGACGTGATTGAATTTTCGCATGTGAGCTATTTGCCCGGGTCAGTAAAAGTTCCCGACAGTTTGAAAGGCACACAGTACAGCATTGTCAAAACACTGGTGCAGGATACCGCTTATTTGCCCGTTGCTATCATTCGCCCGCGACCCACGCCCGAACAGTTTGCCCGGGATTTTATCAATACACCAGTGGCCGAAGATGAACTTGAAATATTGCGAAAGGCCAATACACCGGAAGCGCGGCGTGCCTATATGGCGAAACTACCTCATGATGGCCGCGAAATGACCAATCGCCAATTAAACAACGTGTTTCAAAAAGCCAGATACCAGGGTCAGATCCCGCCTATGAATATTTTCAGTCCGGCTGCCTGGGCTGAGTTTATCAATGCCTGGAAGCGGGGCGATTTTAAGCGGCGGTAATCAGTATTTACAAAGATTTTAAGACAGTTTTGATCAGTTCTTCCAGCTCAAGCGCCGGGTTGCCCTTCAATGATTTGGATATATGCAGATCGGCCTGCTGGCGGTTGATGCCTAATGCAATCAGCGCTTCCAGGGCGTCTTGCTTCACGGTTGAGGCCGTGCTCGGCGCTGCAATGGCGCTTATCTCGGCGTCTGGCGTTTGTTTTGCAACCTTATCCTTTAATTCCAACACGGCTCTTTCGGCCGTCTTTTTTCCGATCCCTTTAATTTGTTCCAGCGTTTTGGCATCCCCGTTTAAAATAGCAGCTGCAATTTCATTGGGTTTGAGATAAGAAAGGATAAGCCGCGCGGTATTTGCTCCAATTCCCGAAACACTAAGCAGCATTAAAAAGATTTCCCGCTCTTTTACGTCCGCAAAACCAAACAATAAATGGGCGTCTTCCCTTATCAGTAAATGCGTAAATAACAGCCCTTCTTTTTTATCCTGAATTTTTGAAAAAGTGTTCAGGCTGATGTTGACTTCATATCCAACGCCCTGAACATCAATAACAACATGCGACGGCGTGATGCTGGCAAAACTGCCCTTTAAATAAGTGATCATTTTGCGAATTTCAAACAATAAAACACAAAACACAAATTATAATTCCTTTACCTTTGGCATCTCTAAAAATCAGCAACTGAGATCAAACCTTTTAAAAATCAATGAGTAATAAAATTACAGCGGCCATCACTGGAATCAGTGGCTTCGTGCCTGAAGATAAACTTACCAATTTTGATCTTGAAAAAATGGTAGAAACGAATGACGAATGGATCAGAACCCGCACGGGGATTGAAGAACGCAGGATTTTAAAAGGAGAAGGAAAGGGTGTAAGCGAGATGATTGTGCCGGCAGTAAAAGCGCTTCTTGAGAAAAAAGGGATGGATGCTGCCGAGATCGATTGTATCATTGTTGCAACAGTGACCCCCGATATGGTTTTTCCTGCCACCGCCAATATCGTGGCCGACAAAGTAGGCGCGAAAAACGCTTTTGGCTTTGATATTTCTGCGGCTTGTTCCGGTTTTTTATATGCGTTGACGCAGGGAGCGGCTTTCATTGAAAGCGGCCGATATAAAAAGGTGATTGTGGTGGGCGCCGATAAAATGAGCGCCATTGTAGATTATACCGACAGGGCTACCTGTATTATTTTCGGAGACGGCGCGGGCGCTGCTTTGTTAGAACCCCGGGAAGATGGAACTGGGATCAAAGACAGCATCCTGAAAAGCGACGGCAGCGGAGCGCAATATCTTCGATTGAAAGCCGGTGGAAGCGCTTATCCCGCAACGGCTGAAACGGTTGCCAGAAGGGAGCATTATGCTTATCAGGAAGGGCAGACTGTTTTTAAGTTCGCTGTTAAAGGAATGGCCGATGTAAGCGCCGAGTTGTTGGAAAGAAATAATTTGACCGGGGACGACATCACCTGGCTGGTGCCCCATCAGGCTAACTTGCGCATTATTGATGCTACCGCCAACCGCATTGGACTACCACGCGAAAAGGTGATGATCAATATTCAGAAATATGGCAATACAACTGCCGCCACGATTCCGCTTTGTTTGTGGGAGTGGGAGTCGAAGTTGAAGAAGGGAGATAAACTGGTGCTGGCTGCTTTTGGCGGCGGTTTTACCTGGGGCGCCACGCTTTTGGAATGGGCGTATTAGGTTTTGTTTACAAGCAATTGAACACTACTCAGCAAAATTGTCTGCCTGTCCGGTAGGCAGGCGTCGCACACTTGAGCTGCAAAAAAGACCTCAACATAATATAAACGCCGGTTTTATACGCCGGCGTGTTTTTTTTAAGTATGGATATAAATATCAGAAAGGCGGTGGCAGCAGACTGTCCACGTATTTTAGAACTGGTTCGCGAGCTTGCCCAATATGAGCGCGCGCCACAGGAAGTAACTATTTCTTTGGAACATTTCGCCGAAAGCGGCTTTGGCGACAGCCCCGTTTGGTGGGGATGCGTAGCCGAGTCCGATAATATCATCGTAGGGTTTGCATTATACTATATCCGTTTTTCCACCTGGAAAGGCCAGGCCATGTATCTGGAAGATATCCTGGTCACACAGTCTATGCGCGGCAAAGGCATCGGGCAAATGTTATTCGATCAATTGGTGGCTGAAGCGCGGCAAAAAGGACTAAAAAGAATTTGCTGGCAGGTGCTCGACTGGAATGAACCCGCCATTAATTTCTACAAAAAATACAAAGCTCATTTCGACGGTGAGTGGATCAATTGTTCGATTGATGTGTAGTTTTCCTTCCCAGCCAGGTCTTCTGAAAAGGACTCGGCGTATAGAATCCATTTAAAGCGCCGCGTCCACAGTCAACTCTGGAGATCACTGTTGAGATTCTGCTGGGAAGGAGAAAATTAAATTCGATGGCGAGGGGATCAATTGTTCGATTGATGTGTAGTTTTCCTTTCCAGCCGAGTCTCCTGAAAGGGACTCGGCGTATAGAATCCTTTTAAAACGCCGAGTCCACACCCAACTCGTAGAATCCTTGGTGAGATTCGGTTGAGAAGGATTGTTCCGAAAGATTTGGATATAAGAAAACCCCTGAAAGCAGGGGTTTCTTTTTGATATAAGCAGTATATGAACAGAAATTAGAAAGAATATACAGCGGCCAGCAGAAAACTGCCCGTGCTCTTTGTGGCGCTGCCATCATTTTTATAAAAAATCGGATCCTTTGCGCTGTCCAACCTAAACTCAGGAATAAAAGCCAGTCCGCTAACGGGTTTAATATTCAAAGAAAGCGTGGCCTGCGTAATCGATGTCCCGAAGATCAGTCCGCCCTGATCGCTGTCGTCAAAATATTCGCCGCGCAACGTGATCCCAAATTTTTCGGAAGGATCCACATTCAGGTAAAGCGCCGAGCCCCACCATTTTTTCGAAATATCTTCAAACTGGTCCACAATCTTCACCGTGCCGTCATACCCCAGAGAAAAGGCGTCGCTGATTGAAGCAGTGGCCGTAAGGCCGATCTGGTTATGATTGCTGCCGCCCAGGTCTTTGCCGCCCACATAGTTTAAAAAGGCGTTCACGCTTTCTGAAGTTTTGCTGAACTGTGCGATCACATTCTTTTTGGCAAAAGAGGCAGAAAGTATATCTGTGGGGTTGGCAATTCCGGCCATCACACCAAAACCTTCTCCTATATTATAATCTATTTTTAAGCCCGTATGTGAAAAAGGCCCGTAGGAAAACATATAACTCATGCTGTAGTTGCGATTGAGTTGTGGGTCTAAAACTTCATAACCCAGGTGTGTTCCCCATTTACCAGCCGAAATGCGGATATTATCTGTGGGCGTGTACACCACATAAGCCTGTTTGATCGCCTGTAGCAATGAAGAGCCTGAAATGGTTTCACCGTCCGCATTTACAAGCGGTTCTTCAGCATATGAAAATTCTTTAGCTCTTGTACCAAAGCCGAGGTCTACGACCACGCCGGCTTTTCCTTTGGTATAGCTTGCTTTTAGCGAAGCCATGCCCAGTTCGATGGAGTTTTGAGAATTTGTAAAGCTGGTAAAATTGTTTGTCGCCCCAACCGACTTTGCATTTTGAAAGTTAAAACGATAATAAGCGTCCACCGATCCGTTGATCTGCAGTTCACCTTTCGGTTCTTCAGTTTCAGTTTGGGCTAAGAGGGTGCCGGAAATTAAAAGAGCTTTGGTTGTAAAAAGAAGAAGTTTTCCTTTCATTTAATTTTTTTTAATGTTAAAAAAATGGTTAAGAGCTAATTCATAAGTCAGGCAGGGTTGTTTATATTTGAAATATTTTTAATATTGATAATTTCTGTTCTTTGAGTAAATATTTTTATATAAACTTTATATTTAATAATTGTAAAAATAACATTATTTGGTTAAAAATTCATTATTGCGTTGAATTATATTATATATTATAAATCATAATATATTTTTGAGCGACTTTTTTTGGAAAACTTTTGCAGGTTATGCGATTCATCACGGTATGGGCCTTAAAAATCCTATATTTGCGCCCTAAATTTTTTAGAACATGGCAAATACTTCAGACATCAGCCGCGGCATGATTTTAAAGCTGGATGGCAGCCTTTACTCGGTAGTTGAGTTTGGCGAAAACAAAACAGCTCGTGCAGCTGCGAAGGTTTGGGCGAAGCTGAAAGGGGTGGACAACAGCAGAACGATTGAAAAAACCTGGAACTCTGGCGACACCATTCACCCGGTGAGAGTTGAAAAGCGGGAATTCCAATATTTATATCAGGATGAAACCGGGTATAATTTCATGGATAATACCACCTTCGAACAAATCAGCATTGCAGAAAGCCTTATCGACGCCCCCCAGTTTTTAAAAGAAGGGCAGGAAGTTGCTATCGCGATGAACACGGAAACTGAATTGCCCGTGAGCGTGGAGCTTCCGGATAAGATCGTTATGCAGGTTACCTACACAGAGCCGGGTTTGAAGGGCGATACCGCTACCCGCACATTGAAGCCCGCCACAGTTGAAACAGGCGCCACTGTAAATGTGCCTTTATTTGTAAACGAAGGAGAGCTGATCAGGGTCAATACTAAAACAGGCGAATACGTAGAGCGCGTAAAAGACTAATTTTTTTTACTTCGTAATGCGTTCTCGTTGAAGATGGCAAGTCTTTTGAAGCGATCTGAACAGGGCGCAAAAAATCGGGGTAAAATCTTATCTATTTACTTACCTTAGTTATTCTTTTCGAGCTGTTAGCGAAATAAACAATTAACCCAAAAGCTGTCAAATTGAAAAATATGGACTTCAGACAAATTCAGGAGTTGATCAAGATGATCAACAAATCAAATATCGGAGAACTGAGCATTGAGCAAAAAGATTTCAAACTATCGATCAAACAAAAAGAAGAAGCCGTAACACAGGTGGTTGCTGCTCCTTCGTTTCCTGTTCAGGGAATGCCTGTTCCGGTAGGCCCTGCGCAAATTACAGCGCCGCAAAACCAACCGGCGCCTGCGGCAGAGAAACCAAAAGCCGCACCAGCAGCTACCAACTCCAACACCATTATTAAAAGCCCGATGATCGGTACTTTCTACCGTCGCCCTTCGCCCGATAAATCAAACTTTGTCGAAGACGGGGACATTATTACTCCAGGCAAAGTGCTGTGTGTTATTGAGGCCATGAAACTATTCAATGAAATTGAAAGCGAAATAAGCGGAAAGATCGTGAAGGTTTTGGTAGAAGATGCATCGCCTGTTGAGTTCGATCAGCCTTTGTTCGAGGTAGAAACCGCGTAATATTATTTGTATTATAAGCCAATTTGAAAATTACTGACAGGCGCCTGTTTGTTCTTTTTTGAATTGGTTTTTCATTTTTAAGTTATTGAATTTTCAAACAAGCCGGATCGCCGCGCTTTTAAAAGAGATCGATGTTTAAAAAAATATTAATAGCCAACAGAGGAGAAATTGCATTACGTGTTATCCGGACCTGTAGAGAAATGGGCATCAAAACTGTAGCCGTTTATTCTACTGCCGACAGCGAAAGCCTGCATGTGAAGTTCGCAGACGAAGCTGTATGTATCGGACGGCCCGCCAGTTCTGAATCTTACCTGAACATTCCCAATATCATGGCTGCTATTGAAATCACAAATGCCGATGCGGTACATCCCGGATATGGTTTTTTGGCAGAAAATTCAAAATTTGCCAGTATTTGTAATGATAGCGGTGTGAAATTTATCGGGCCGACCGCTGACATGATCAATAAGATGGGCGACAAGATTACGGCTAAGGAAACAATGATCAAAGCTGGCGTGCCCGTTGTTCCCGGCGGGGAAGGCTTGCTCGAAAGCGTAGAGCACGCAAAAGGCCTGGCCAGGGAAATCGGTTATCCGGTGATACTAAAAGCTACTGCAGGCGGTGGCGGAAAAGGTATGCGGATTGTGTGGGAAGAAAGTGAGATCGACAAAGCCTACGATACCGCTAAAATGGAAGCGGCAGCCTCGTTTAAAAACGATGGCATTTACATGGAAAAGTTTGTGGAAGAGCCCAGGCATATTGAAATTCAGGTGGCCGGCGATCAGTTTGGTAATGTTTGCCACATGAGCGAGCGCGATTGTTCGATACAAAGGCGCCACCAGAAACTGGTTGAAGAATCCCCGTCGCCGTTTATGACGGATGAGCTCCGTTTTGCGATGGGCGAAGCTGCCAAAAAAGCGGCTGCTGCTATCGGGTACGAAAGCGTCGGAACGATTGAGTTTTTGGTCGACAAGCACCGGAACTTTTATTTCATGGAGATGAACACACGTATCCAGGTAGAACATTGCGTGACAGAAGAAGTAATCAATTTTGATTTGATTAAAGAGCAGATCAAAATTGCAATGGGAGAAAAAATTACCGGTAAAGATTATTTCCCTCAGGCGCATAGTATCGAATGCCGCATCAATGCAGAAGATCCTTTTAATGATTTTCGCCCTTCGCCGGGGAAAATTACAACACTACATGTGCCGGGTGGCCACGGGGTGCGCGTGGACAGCCATGTTTATGCGGGCTACACCATTTCTCCTTATTACGATTCGATGATCGGAAAGCTGATCACCATTGCTCGTACCCGGAAAGAAGCGATCGATACGATGTACCGCGCTTTGAGCGAGTATGTGATTGAGGGTGTGAAAACGACGATTCCTTTCCATCTTCAACTGATGCAAAACGAAGATTTTATTGCGGGTAATTTCAACACCAAATTCCTGGAAACTTTTCAATTAAAAAGATAATCGATAGCCTTTAATGGCTATCAAAAAGCAAAAAGCAGGTAACGAATTACCTGCTTTTTCTATTGTTGCCGGATACGACTATTTTTTTGTGGCGGTAATGCTGATATCGGTAGCAGTTGCCATCGGAATTTTTTGCCCCTGCACTTCGATATTGCCTTTTAGGTTTTGTCTGCCTTCGGTATGGATAAACATCCCCGACTCCAGGTCGATTTCTGAAGTGCCTTCAAACACACCGTTTAGGTCGAGGCTCATCTCGATACCGTAGCTGGTTATTTTTGAATCGGCGCCGGTAATCAGTTTGCTGACGCTTTTGATAAAGCCCCTGTTCCCTTCCACTTTGGAAAGCGTATAAGTGTTAACGGCCTGAATAGCGTAGGGGACTTTTAGGGTCATACTATCCGTCCAACTGTCGCCAACTTTTACCGGATGTTCAGGATAAAATCCAAAAGCCTGGTTGAGCATATTCTTAAGCGCGTCTTCGCCCAATACGCCTTCCAGGGTTTGTTTTTGTATCGCATCGCCGCCAGCCTTTGCAATAATTTTGTCCTGTCCGTTTACCTCAATCACTTTGCCTTTAGCGTCAAGAACAACTTCAACCGTTTCTCCTTTTAGCGCCCTGAAACTTTTGCTGGCATCATTCGTAGTGTCCGGGTCATCACTGTCCATGCGCACTTTCTGCCCCATTGCATCCATGTCCATATTGAGGCGCTCGTAAGTCATGCGGAGGTTTTTATGAGCGCCCTTGTTTGAAATTTCATACAACATATCGATGTTATACTTCAGGTCAATATTCATGTCCTGCCCCATTACATTTTGGGCCACTTTTGAAACCACACTTGTCACTACGTCATATTTATTGCCGCTTTGAGGTTTAAAGGATAATTGATAGGTTTTCTGAGCGCTTGCCACTGAGGCACCCAAAAGCAGGCAGGCGATAAAGTAGTATAATAGAATGTGTCGTTGCATGAATTTTTGTTTTTAACAGGTACGGATGTTTAACAATGTTTGAGTAGCCAGGCAATCACAATTAAAGACTGCTGATCAACTTTTCGTTCAGGGTTACATAGTCCTGGTTTTGAGCTTTCGCTGCCAGCTCTTTCGATGCAAGCGCGGTTTGCTTTGCCTCATTTTTTTTGCCAAGTTTAGCTAAGGCGCGCGCATACTGATATTTGATCCAAAATGCGTTCGGTTGTGCGTCCGCGGCTTTTTTAAACCAATCGGCAGCTTTGTCCAGATCTTTGCCATTTTCAAGGTAATAGAAAGCGGCCTGAAAATAGGCAGGCTTATCTGATTGCATCGACTTTTCGATATCGGCCATCACTTTGCTGTCAATATTCGTTTTGATGGGCAGGCTAACCAGCGTATTATCCCAGATGATAGCAAGTTCGCAAGATGAGGCAGTTACATCTTCAAACGAAATCGAAAAATTTTCAAGTTGGAAAGGTAATTTCATCGGTTTGGCATTCACTCTCACCACATCCTGGTCCTGCTTGTAGGCGGCCGGGCTGGTCACATCAGTTTGTTTAGAGATAATCAGCGTCCAGGAGTCAGCGCCCGGAATGCTTAGTAGCCCGTATTTTCCGGCAGGAATCTTTTTTCCGCCAATGATTACTTCGTCCCCAAAAGTAAGTGTCGTGGCTCCGTTAGCCCCTGTTCTCCAAACCTTATCGAAAGGAACCAGGTCGCCAAATATTTTACGTCCCTTCATCGCCGGGCGGCTGTAAGAAAGCTCGATATCGGACAAGCCAAACTCTTGCTTAACGGTTTGCGCCGGGCTTGGAGCCGGCACTTTGACCTGTGCATTGGCGCCCATCAATGCAGTGCATAATCCGAATAATAAGACAAGTTTTTTCATGTGTATATTGTTTGTTTGATTTTTTCTAAAACGCGCGCACGCTGAATTTGTTTCGATCAGTGAAAAAATTTACCAAAAATTCTTTTACCTCAGCACAGCCCTTTTAATGATAGCTTTCGTAAAAATACGCATTATTGCGGGAGCGCCGCCACGTTGACAATCGTTGAAAAATCTTTCGGCTATGGGCTTATAGGAAATTATTTTTGAAAGGAGGGATGGAACTGTTCGAGTGTTTTTCTCAGGAATTCCTTATCAAGGTGGGTGTAAATTTCAGTTGTAGTAATGCTTTCGTGACCCAGCATTTCCTGCACGGCGCGCAGATGGGCGCCGCCTTCGATCAGGTGTGTGGCAAAAGAATGCCTGAAAGTGTGTGGCGAAACTGTTTTTTCAATGCCTGCCTTTCGAACAAGATCTTTGATGATTAAGAAAATCATCACGCGGCTTAGTTTCTGTCCTCTTTTATTCAGAAACAAAATGTCTTCATTGCCGGGTTTGATGTTGAGGTGCGTGCGGATATTTTCGCGATAAATGTTGATATATTTTATTGCTGCGCTGCCGATGGGTACCAGCCTTTCTTTGTCGCCCTTGCCCAAAACCCTGATAAATCCTACGTCGAGATAAAGCTGTGAAATGCGAAGATTGACCGCCTCGCTGACGCGGAGCCCGCAGCTATACAAGGTTTCCAGCATTGCTTTGTTGCGGGTGCCTTCTGGTTTGCTCAAATCCAATTGGTCGATGATGCGATCGATTTCGGTAAAACTTAGCACATCAGGAAGGGAGCGCCTGGTTTTTGGCGCTTCAAGAAGTGCTGTGGGATCGTCGGTGACGATATCTTCAATAGCGCAGTATTTATAAAAAGCCCGGATGCCGGAAATGATGCGGGCCTGAGATGAGGCCGTCATGCCCAGTTCACCGATCCATTGCACAAAAAACTGCAAATCCTGCAACGTAATTGTTGCAGGATTTTTTTGCAGGTTTTTTATTTCGATAAACTGGGTTAGCTTATCAAGATCCCGCAGGTAGGCCGCCGTCGAATTTTCAGACAGCGATTTCTCGAGTTGCAGGTAAGCTTTAAACCCTTTTTTATAAGATGCCCACATGGGTTATTTAAAAGTCAGCGGATTGTTGTGCACCACTTCTTTTTTATCCACTTTTAATTTAGCGTAAATATTAGCTTTCGTGATGTTTACAGAGTCGATCAGGCTGTGCACATCATCATAGTTGATATCGGTAACGCCGGTGTCAGTTAATAATTGTTTTGCAATCTGGCCGGTTTTCATATCTTCCACATATATGAAAGTGTTATCATAATAAGCCACCAATCCATCTTCAAGTTCGAATTTTGGATCGAAATTGTTGATGGCGCTGGTAAACTTGCTTGTTGCGCCCGACTGATCGAAAGGTAATTTGAGGACATACCCGCGGCCCGTAGCGCAGTCGTTAAATTTCACCCAAGCATACTTGCCGTCGATAATTTCGGCGCTAAGAAACTGTTTTGAGGGCTTCACCGGCTTGTCGATAAATTCAGCGAAGATAATATCCTTGATAACGCCCATGCCGCCTTTTTCCCAATGTATCGAATCAATTTCACAGTTTTTAAAAGATATGTTTACAAAAGGATTTCCCGGCGCATCGGAGGTTACTTTTATAGGTTCTGTTAAACAGGTTGTGTCGGAGCAAAAAGGTGCAGATGCAGTAGTTCCGCTGTCCTGGCAGCCAACAAAAGCCAGTGTAGCAATAACAAACGTTAAGCTTAATAATTTCATGTGCGTTTTTTTAAAAAATTAATGAGGTTGCTGAAAGCAACAAACCTACATAAAAATTGTGATCCGGGCTACTGTGTAATTTTTTAGCAATGAGGCAGCATGCTCTTCCAAAAGGTCAGAGATAAATATCTTCGATAAAAAAATATTCCGGATTTCCGTCCTTTTTTAAAGTGATGGAGACAATGTCAAATTGGATCCATTGGAACCCTGGGTTTAAATGGAGATACTGATCGGCCGCATTTTTCAAATAATTAAACTTTTTGACGTTCACGCTTTCTTCCGGGTATCCGAATTTTGCCGAGCTGCGGGTTTTGACTTCAATGAAATGTATTTTTTTACCTTTGGTGGCAATGATGTCTATTTCGTAGTGGGCGTAGCGCCAGTTGCTGAATAAAATTTGATAGCCTTTTTCGCGCAAAAAACCAGCAGCCAGCGATTCTCCGGTTTTTCCGAGTTCATTATGGTTAGCCATTGTTTATCTTTAACTGAATTTACTATAAAAATAAATATGCAACGCTTAGCACCCCTGACCGGCAGTATTAAACATTATGATTGGGGCGGCACGGCCTACCTTCCGTCGCTGCTGCAAATAGAAAATCCGAATATGAAGCCTTTCGCCGAATATTGGCTAGGCGTTCATCCGCAGGCCCAGTGCGAACTGACGCTTGCCAGGGGAAAGCAGGTTTTACTGCGTGATTATATCACGGAACATTTGAAGGAGGCGCTGGGCGACCGGGTTTTTAAATCCTTTGGCAATATGCCCTATCTGCTGAAGGTGCTGGATGTAAAAGATATGCTTTCTATTCAGGTGCATCCGTCGAAAAAAGAAGCAGCTATTGATTTTGAAAATGAGAACAAAGCCGGCATTGCAATGGATGCCCCCCATAGAAACTATAAAGATGCCAACCATAAGCCTGAATTGATGGTGGCGATGGGCGAGTTCTATTTGCTGCATGGCTTTAAGCCCGAAGAAGAACTTTTGGCCACGCTTGAAAAAGTGAAGGAACTAAAAGTATTCCGGTCGGTTTTTAAAAAGAAGGGCTATGCAGGATTGTATAAGCTGGCTATGGAAATGCCGCAGGAAGAAGTGAATGAATTGCTACAACCTTTGCTGGCGCGCATCATTCCAAAATACCAGCACCATGAATTGAGCAGAGAAGAGGAAGATTTCTGGGCGGCGCGCGCGGCGCTGACATTTAGCCGGCCCGGTATTATTGACCGAGGTATTTTTTCAGTGTACTTTTTTAATCTTTTACACCTCACAAAAGGACAGGCTATTTTTCAGGACGCCGGTGTGCCGCATGCTTATCTCGAAGGACAGAATGTGGAGATTATGGCGAGTAGCGATAATGTATTGCGCGGCGGGCTCACCACCAAACATATCGATACTGTTGAGCTTTTAAAACATACCCAATGCGAAGCAACGCATCCGAAAATAATTAAAGCCGCGAAAAATAAAACGGCACAAGATTATAAAGCGCCCGTAAAAGATTTTGCGCTGACTTCCTATCAATTGGAGAAAGGTGCGTCGATAACGTTAAATATTTTAACTGCCGAACTTTTTTTGTTGATGGAAGGGAAAGTAAGCCTGCATTCTCAAAAGACGAAAGTGCTCTTACAAAAGCCTAATATTACTGCCGCCGCTTTTGCAGGAGCAGAAGTGACCGTAAAGGCTTTGGAAGATTGCTGGTTGTTTAAAGCCGCCGCCAAATAAGGATTTTATAAATCGGGCTGAACGGTACTGCTATTGTAAAGATGTTTTTCATTGCCTTGTTCCAAAGAGGTAAGAATGCCGTTTTTAAAATGAACCAGGTTGTTTATTTCAAACCAGTTCTTTTTCCAAATGATTTCCTTGTAATAATAGGTTTCGAGCGTTGCGCTGTCGCTTGCGTATGTGAAACTCTGTTTGTAGGGCTTTCCTACGGCCGCTATTACAGCTTCTTTGCTCATTCCTGGCTGGATAGATTCCAGCGTAAAGTGGCTTGCCCGCTGGATTTTGCCGCCGCATCCTATCAAAGCCAAAGTAAGGATCAAAGCGTAGCATTGAATTTTGGTATTCATGTTCCGGATTTTGTTGCATGACGAGCGGCCCGGCCTTTTCGTTGTCAACTTGTAATCTGATTTTCATGTACCTTAGTCCTTTTCTAAATCCCCATGACAAAAAAGGAACGCTATCGCTTTGTAATTGATTATTTTTCGGTCCACATGCCCGAGCCTGAAACGGAACTGGTATATGATAATCCATACCAGTTGCTGGTTGCCGTCATCTTATCTGCTCAATGCACGGATAAGCGCGTGAACATGGTGACGCCCTTTATCTTCGAAAAATATCCGGACATTGAAAGTCTTGCGGGGGCGTCCGTAGAAACGGTTTTCCCTTTAATAAAAAGTATTTCATATCCTAATAACAAAAGCAAACATCTCGTCGGGATGGCGCAGAAAGTGCTTAGCGAATTTGAAGGTGAAATACCGATGACGGTAAATGAGTTGGTGACGCTGCCGGGCGTAGGCCGGAAAACCGCCAACGTGATCACATCGGTAGTACAACAACAACCGAATATGGCCGTCGATACGCATGTTTTCCGCGTCAGCAAAAGGATCGGCCTGGTAAGCGTGAAAGCTTCCACGCCGTTAGCCGTCGAAAAAGAACTTGTTAAAAATATAGACACTGCACTTATTCATAAGGCGCATCACTGGTTAATTCTTCATGGCCGCTACACCTGTCTGGCGAGAAATCCCAAATGCCGCGAATGTGGCCTGCAGCAGGCCTGCCTGTGGTTTCAAAGAAATAATTAAACCGTTTTTTAGTTTCATTTTCTGCGCGGAACAGCATCATAATCAGCGATCGCGCTTTTTATTTTGTGGCTTACTTTTTGTCTTTAAAGACGTTATGAAGCCGCAGCCCTTTTTTACCATATCCAACCAGCATACGCCTCTACTCGCTTTCGCTCTTCATGACGGGCATGAAGTGGATGATGTGCTTCGGCCGCATCTCTTGTTAAACGAGCCGGAGCGTTCCCGCGAAGAAGATCCTTACACCGCCTTTATGATTTCCGATTTACCGGTGACTACTGTTACTGTGCGTTCGTCGCGTTTTCAACTGGACTTAAACAGGACGCGCGAAAAGGCAATCTATCAAAAACCAGAAGATGCGTGGGGTTTAAATGTTTGGGAAGCGTTGCCGGAAACCGCCGTAGCCGATCTCCATCAATCTTATGATCAGTTTTATAAGGAAGTTGGTGAGCTGCTGGAGGAAACAATAGCCAGGCATGGGCGCTTTTTGGTTTTGGATATACATTCCTATAATCACCGGAGAGATAGTGTGGGCAAAGCAGCGCCCGAGGCAACGCACCCTGAAATTAATATGGGCACCTTCTACAATAAGCAGCAATGGCGCGCGGATTGCGAAGCCTTTACCCGTTTTTTATCTGAACAGGAAATTCAAGGCCACCATGTCGACGTCCGGGAAAATATTATTTTCAAGGGAGGCGCTTTTGCGCAGTGGGTGATTGAAAATTATGGGTCATTTGGCGCGGTATTTTCAATTGAATTTAAAAAGACATTTATGGACGAGTGGACGGGCGTGGGGCATATTCCACATATCCTCCAATTGAAAGAGTTGCTGGCCGGGTCGGTTGATTTTATTCAGCAGCACATTTTACCTAAAAACCCCTGATGCAAATGACAGATGCCGAAGAGAAAATTTTAAGCAGGCTACAAGACAAGTTAAAGAAATCTGATGCCATACACATGAGCCTGCCCGGGAATGGTATTCTTAAAATAGAAAAGCCAGTGCCCTTTTTGTTGGTGTACCGAATGGCCGGCGGCAAGGATTTTTTTGCGAATCGACTGGGTAAAACAGAATCAGCCTATTTAATTATGGAAGAGAATGGTAGCGGCCTGTTGCAAAAGATTGTCGAGACCGTAAGTGAAATGTTCGTTGATAAATTTAAAGGTTTCCTTATTGTAGAAACCTGGCTGACGAGCAGCACTTATCAGTCGCCTTTTACCATTCATATCAGTCAGAAGAGTGCTATTAATACGGCAAGAAAACTGGATGCTGAACTAAATAAAATTCCTATTCCCGCGTGGGGCAAAACATCGCTGTTAAAAAAGCAGGTGGAGCCTGTTTTTCCACCGCAAAAAAAAGCGATCTTATCAAAAGAATACCTTGAAAAAAATGGCGTCACGCTGATAGGACTGGAGATAGCGCCGGTATATATCAACGAAGCCACGGGCAAACCGTTCCCATTGTTTCTTCGCGAACTTCGCGCCAGTTACAGCAAGGCTTTACGAAAAAGCTTTTTTGAGTTTATCCGTTTGCAAACATCGTTCGTGGCCTCCCATTTTCAAATGCTGGGGACAACGATTGTCGATGATAAAGCGAGGGAAATAGACCGGGAGCTGGCTGCGTATAGCAAATTATTCGACTTTCTAATGCTGGTGACGCCTATCAATGTCGACGAAGCCTGGCAAAATTTTAAGAAAGCCAACTATTCGAAAAATCCTGTTTTTCATTACCGGCCAATGCCTGTTGATCCTGAATTGATCAAAAGGAAAATTTACAACCTGCCGGTTGAAGATATTACGGATCCAACGATTGCTTTCCTTTTTCGCGATAAACGCAAGGAAATAGATCGGATGCTGAACATGATGCAGGAAAGGGAAAAGCATGATTTTATGTTGAGCAGTTTGCAATTGTTTGGACCTGTTAGTGAACAATTACTCGATGTTGCCAAAGCCTTGCTTATCGCAGTAGAGGTTGCGCCTGAGCCTGCCAAAGAAGCAAAAAGATTGAACGCGTCGCAATTTGCGTTGATGGCGCAAAAGGAACTGAAGTGGCTTCGATCGCAGGATGCAGGCATTTCCACAAACGTGCGCATCGCCGACGATATAGAAGGCGTGTTAGTGTCAAAGGGCGTGCTCAATATTAATTCTAATTTTGGGGTGTCCAAAAAGCGCGCGCTTCCGCTGTTGCAGCATGAAATCGGAACACATGTGGTAACGTATTACAACGGGAAAGCGCAGCCGCTGGAATTGTTTTCTATCGGCGTGCCCGGGTATGAAGAGCTGCAGGAAGGCCTTGCGGTTTTAGCAGAATACCTCAACGACGGGCTCACGCCCAGCCGTATGAGAACGCTTGCGGCAAGAGTCGTAGCAGTACATGAAATGATCAGCGGCAAGTCTTTTATTGAAACTTTTAATTTGCTCACCGACCGCTATGATTTTGTCCATCATTCCGCCTTTAATATTTGCATGCGGGCCTATCGCGGCGGCGGCTTAACGAAGGATGCCGTTTACTTAAAAGGATTTTTAAATATCATAAATTATATCAAGAAGGGAAAAAGCCTTAAGCATTTGCTGATCGGAAAAATCAGGGAGGATTACCTGCCTGTTGTCCAGGAGTTGATCCACCGGAACATATTGCTTGAAGCGCCCATTACGCCCAGGTTTTTATCAGCAGATTTTGCACCTAAATTGGAAAAGATAAAAAGCGAAGGCAATATTTTCAAAATGATTCAAAACTGAAAAACACGCAGCTAAACCGGAGACATTACCTCAAATCAATTTTATAAAATTCTTCTAACAACAAAAAAATAGTACAATGAGAATAGCTTTTGTTATTAACGACTATGAGACCGAAGAGCCTCTTTTCACCACCACAAGGTTGGCTATGCAGGCGCTTCAAATGGAGCACGACGTTTTTTATATTGCTGTGGAAGACTTTAGCTATACGGCTTCCGGGCAAATGGGAGCACATGCGCGGAAGGCGCCGCGAAAAAAATTCAGAAGTCCCAACATTTTTATGGAAGAGACTTTTAAAGTAGAAAAAAAGTTAATCGAATCTAAGGATCTCGATGTGCTGATGCTGAGAAACGATCCTTCCGCAGACCTTGAAGAAAGGCCCTGGGCGCAGTATTCGGGTATTGTGTTTGGCCAGTTGGCAAAGAAGAACGGTGTTTTGGTTTTGAATAATCCGGATATGCTGGCGAAGGCGACCAATAAAATGTACTTTCAATATTTCCCCGAAAGTATCAGGCCCCAAACCATTATTACCCGAAGTGTAAGCGAGATTCAGCATTTTTATGCGGCTCATAAAAAGAATATCGTTTTAAAGCCGCTGCAGGGATCGGGAGGGAAGAACGTGTTTTTGGTAAACGAACAAAATAAGAACCTGAATCAGATTGTGGACGCGATTGGCCGCGATGGTTATATTGTGGTGCAGGAATATCTGCCCAAAGCAAGTAAGGGCGACACGCGCCTTTTTCTTTTAGAAGGTAAGCCCATAGAAGTCGATGGAAAAATTGCCGCTATTCACCGCTCACAGGCGCAGGGAGATATCCGCAGCAATATTCACCAGGGTGGATCGGTTTCGCCGGCAAAGATCACCAAGAAGACTTTATCGATCGTTGATGCAGTCAGCCACAAACTTGTAAAAGACGGGATGTTTTTGGTGGGGCTCGATATTGTGGGCGATAAGGTAATGGAGGTAAACGTGTTTAGTCCGGGAGGGATGGGCCACGCGTGCAAACTCAATGATGTCAACTATTTTGAAGTGATTATCAAAGCGATTGAGGAACAATTGTAAACGAAACTTCCGCGGTGGAATAGCACTCCGGGAGAGGTTTAAGCTCCTATTTTTTGGATGCGCGAAAGTGTGAACTTCGATAGGTCTTCCTGCTTTTTAGAACTGCAGGTGAGCAGGTGAGGGTAAGGAATTTTTATTCGTTCTATGTCAACGATATAATGCCCGTTATTGCTTGTAGTTACGTCCACCGAATAGTGATTGCCTTCGTGATGCAGCAACTTCGTATGTATCTCAAAGTCAATATCGTAGTTCTGTAGGTATTCCCGGAGATGGCATTCGATGGCCTGTTCGTAAAAGGAGCGGCGGCTCAATCCTCGAAATTTATTTTTATAGATTTTCCGCAGCAGGGTTCTTACCATGATATGGCCTACATCTTCCACCGCCACGTGGCCGTAGTAGATGCCAAATGGCATGGCTACCACATTGGCCGCAAAGCGGTCCCCGCCCACATGCGTGCACTCCCAAACGTTCACATCTGCGTTGAAAGATTCAAAAAATTTAAACACCGGAAAGCCAAACTTAGCGCAGCATTTATCTTTTTTTCCATTGGTGCAGATAAGGAAAAAAGGATCCGTTTGCCATTTTGTTTCGGGTGAATGTACGTGCTCTTCCAACCGGATAGATGTTATGGCTTCAATGCTGGTTTGTAAGGTGAAATATTTCGAAGCGTTACAATCGACAAAGGAGATCTTGCAATCTTTAAAATTTGTTTTTTTATTTCGGATGAGCAACACTTTGCCACGAACCGTTTTGGCAAACTGCTGCACGCTTCTCAGCCAATCTTTATCAAGGTGCGCATTAATTATTTTTTCAGGGAACGGGTTACTGTGTTCAATTAGAATGAATGCATTGGAGTTGGCCGCTGTTCCGGCCAGTTGCTCCTTAAAATACCGGGACGCCGCACTACAGAAAAAAACCTCTGTCTTTAATTTACTTTCCAAACATAAACGCTTTATAATTCATCAATATAAACAACGCCCTCCCTGATAAAGTTCAGGGCCAACTCCTTTGTTGCGTCGCTGTGGCCGGGCAAATCAGACAACACAAACTTTTTATTCCTGAAAATGTAATCCACCGCCGGTTTTAACGCTTCGCTGAATTGAATCATTTTGCCGTGCAACTGTAGTTCGTAAGCCGCCTCTTTCTCAGCAAAGTTAAAGATAACGCTTTCGTTCAGTGCGAGCGGGGTGTTGTCAGCCACCTTATCGATATTAAGCAAACTTTCAAAATAGCCATGAAAGGGCTGTGGCTGGGCCGATTTAAAACTCTTGGTGAGGCGCTCGAAACCTTTATCTGTATCCAGTTCCGAGATTTTTTCCTTCAGTGCCTCCATCTTTTGTTTTAGGATGTCCGAAAGGTTTTCTTTCCAGAATGGCACCGCTTCCCTGAATGTTTTAAACGTCTCAAGTTGTGGGAAAAGTTCATTAAAGAAACGGGCCCAGGTAAACGATAAAACGCCAATCGTTATATGTGAAGAAATGCCATCATCTGCTACCGCATCGTGAACATAACCACGCGGTACGTATAAGAAATCGCCGGGTGCTAACTGAATGGTTTGAATAGGCTCCTTGCTATATCCTTTGCTGACAAAGGTTTGGTTTTTTGTAGGCAATTCCTTTTCGAAGCCGTAGAGATGCCAGGTTTTTGTGCCTGATATTTGAAGTACAAAAACGTCGTGCGTATCCCAATGCGGATTGAAGCCCTGCGATTTGTTGGGTGTAAGGTAGAGATTGGCCTGCACGGGCGACTGAAATTTTTGGGAAAGCTCGAGGCAGCAGCGCGACAGGTTATCAAAATAGCGCTGGCCGGCCTGTATGACAAAAGTGGCGCCGTCGTTGAATAAAGCGAAGGCCTTATCCGTATTGATAATGCCATCCTTGCGGTGATGCCCGATCGGCGTGCTTTTCAGCGTATATTCGCCATTGGGGATTTCCTTTCCGTTTTTTACAATACGAAGCGAAGGGTAAAATACGTCCTGCCTTTCCAGATAACCTGAAATTTCTTTGGAAGTGAGAATGTCATTATAGTAGCGGTCGTCCTTTCTTTGAATATGTAAAATATCTTTCTCATGAAACTTATCGAAAAAATCGTCGACCGTGTAAGGGCTTAAAATAGTATTAAAAAAAGAGTTCATCGTTCGTTTTTATGAAGTGCCAAAATAAAAAAAAAGCCGCAGGATCATCCCTTACGCGGCTTTTTAATTTTGTTGAATTAGTAACTCGGTTAAGCGCCTGTTGCACTATCCGTGCCGCCATCCCCGTCTGCACCGCCATCTCCGTCTGCGCCACCATCGCCATCGGCACCGCCGTCTCCGTCTGCTCCATCTCCACCATCTGCGCCTCCATCTCCATCGCCATCACCGTCTCCGTCATAGCCTGCAGCCGAAGTAGATTCGTCTACTCTTGTCACTAATAGTTCGTCATTGTTGAATTCGATATTTGTTGTTTCCATAAAAATATTTTGCGGTTTAATAATGATGTTTGCTTAACTAAAATAAGCATTCTTTCCGATTTATAAAAATCAAAAGTGGTGCCATTTTTTATTTGTAAAATGATTAACAAAGAGCCATCATCGTTATCTTTCAGGTTCTAATTTCTTTGCTATGCGATACGGTTTTATTGTTGTTTTGTTTTTACACAGCCTGGCGTCTGCCCAATCGGTAAATTATGCTCATGGAAATGAAAGTTGGAATGCTGATTCCCTCGGCAATCATCGGTTTATTGTTCATCTTGGTGCACAGGAGTATCAAAAAAATAAAAATGTAGCGCAGGTTATAATTCCCTGGCGCCGCAGAGACGAACATCCCGAGGCCAAAAAGATCATTATTGTTGGTAAAGACGCGCCGCAACCCGTTTCCAATTTTAAAATAATAGCTGCAAGCAACGAATCAGGAAATATTTTATTTCAGCCATCTGCGGGCCCCGGGGATTATTACGTTTATTATATGCCTTATAAAAATGAAGGGCGGTCTAATTATCCAAAAGGAACCTATCTGAAGGCAACCGAACCCGCCGCAGCTTCCTGGTTAAAATCCACAATGGAAAACAGGTCCTACGCAAAAGCGAACGCTGTAAGATATGAATCGATCGACGCGTTCAACAGCTTTTATCCGATGGAAATTATTGCAACGCGGAGTGAGGTGGAAAAGTTGAGGCAATCAGCCGCGAAGCGCGACTTTTTGGTGTTTCCGGAAGATCGCATGCATCCGGTAAAAATGAATTATTATTTGCCCATGCGTTGGGCGCAACGCGGCGCTTCCAATCAATTCAGCGACACTACTTCGCGCGGCGAAAATTTTTCTTTCCAATTGGGAATCTACGCTTTGAAAGACCTGGAAAACCTAAAGCTTTATTTTTCGGATTTGAAGGCAAAAGACGGCAAGCGGATCAGCGCTAAAAGTATCTCCTGCCTCAACACGACCGGGATCGACTATCGCGGCGATTCCATGACAAAAAAGATTAGCGTCGGCGCGGGCTTCATTCAATCGCTATGGTGCCTGGTCGATGTGCCGAAAAGCGCGCTGCCAGGCAGTTATACCGGCAACGTTAAAATTGCCGCGGCCGGAAGGGTGCCCCAAATCGTTCAACTTCGCCTGGAAATCACATCGGATATAGCGAAGGAGGGCGGCATTGATCATCCGGAGAGGCAAACCCGCCTTGCCTGGCTCAATTCCACTTTGGCGCAGGACAATGCCGTGCTGGCGCCTTATACGCCGCTAAAAATAGAAAATAATGCGGTATCGCTGCTGGGCCGGCAGGTGGTGGTCGACAAATCCGGTTTCCCCTCTCAAATTAAAACGTATTTCACGCCGGAAATGACAAGCATCGGTACCAAAGAAAACAACCTGCTGACCGAGCGGATGCATTTCCATATCAATTCATCAGCCGGCGATAAAAATCCGGCATGGAAAAGCGAGGGCGTTCATTTTTTGGAGCAGGACGCAGGTACGGTGAAATGGACGGCGCTAAACAAGTCTGAGGGTTTAGATATGTATGTAGACGCTTCACTTGAATTTGACGGGTTCCTGTCTTACACAGTCAAACTTGTTGCAACTACCGATTTGGATTTAGATCAAGTTAATTTTCACATGCCCGTGGCGCCGGGTTTCGCCAAATACTTTATGGGCCTCGGGTTAAAAGGCGGGGAACGGCCCGACTCAATTGCGTGGAATTGGGATGTGGCCCACAAAAACCAGGATGGCGGATGGATCGGCGACGTCAACGGCGGCTTTCAGTTTTCGCTGCGCGACGAAAAATATGTGCGTCCTTTAAATACAAATTTTTATTTGCAGAAGCCGCTTCTTCTGCCGGCGTCATGGGGCAGCGGCGGCATCCATATTTTTAAAAAAGGCAGCGCTGTACTCATTGATGCTTACAGCCATCCCGGACAAATGAAAAAAGGGGATACGCTTTTCTATAATTTCAACTTACTGATTACGCCCTTCCATCCGATCAACACCGATTTTCAGTGGCGTAATCGTTTTTATCACCGGTATGAAAACCTGGATAGTATTCGCTCCAAAGGCGCCAATGTGGTCAATATACATCACGCCACTAAAATCAATCCTTATATTAATTATCCGTTTATCAAATGGCGGGAAATGAAACAATATATTGATAGCGCACACAACCTCGGCCTGAAAGTGAAGATATATAATACCATCAGGGAACTTTCCAACAAAGCCTATGAAACCTTTCCGCTTCGAAGTTTGGGCCACGAAATTTATACCCCCGGGCCCGGCGGTGGCTTTAGCTGGTTGCAGGAGCATATTGGAAAAGATTATATCGCAGCCTGGTTTGTCCCTTCGATCAAAGACGCAGCGATTGTGAACAGCGGCATGAGCCGTTGGCACAATTATTACGTTGAGGGTATGAATTGGCTGGTAAAAAATGTGGGCATTGATGGCATTTATTTGGACGATGTTGCTTTTGATCGCACCACCATGAAAAGGGTAAAAAGAGTTTTAACTGCGAATGGGAAGCCCGGCATAATCGACCTTCATTCCGCCAACCAGTTTAATAAAAGTGACGGGTTCAATAACAGCGCTAATTTATATATGGAACACTTTCCCTACATCAACCGGTTGTGGTTTGGGGAATATTTCGATTATGAACAAAACGGCCCCGATTTTTTTCTGACAGAAGTTAGCGGAATTCCCTTTGGCCTGATGGGGGAAATGCTACAAGATGGCGGCAATGCGTGGCGCGGTATGCTTTACGGCATGACAAACCGACTGCCCTGGAGCGACGGCGCTGATCCGCGGCCTATCTGGAGATTTTGGGATGAGTTTGGTATAGAAGGTGCTGAAATGCTGGGTTATTGGAGTCCGGCCTGCCCCGTGCAAACAGATCATCCCGAAGTGCTGGCCACCGTTTATAAAAAGAATGGAAAAACTTTGGTTGCCATGGCGAGTTGGGCGAACGAAGATATTAACGTAAAATTGTTGATAGATTGGACAGCTTTAGGGATCGATCCTTCAAAGGCGACGATTGAGGCCAAAGCCATCAAAGACTTTCAGGAGGCAAAGTTATTTGACCGTGATGAAGCCATACCTGTGAAGCAAAACAAAGGTTGGCTGTTGATCATTCAATAAAAAACATGTCATCCAGTTGCGACAAACGCGCAGCCCTGAAACAATTAAATTTGTCTGTATTAAATTTTTAAAGCGATTGAAATAAAATTTTCTTGTCCGGAAGGTGTTTAGCCCAACGGGCGTCTCATCCTTCAAACAAAAAAGTATCAAATGAAAAGAAAGCAGTTTTTAAAGCAGATATCGGCCGCGATGGCCGCAACCGCCGTGCTTCCGGCTTTTGGATGCGATTTCATTAACGATCAAAAGCCAAAGTCGTTTTTCAAAATTTCTTTGGCCGAGTGGTCTTTACACAAGAAGCTTTTTGCCAATGAAATGACCAATCTTGATTTTCCTGTGATGGCAAAAAAAGATTTTGGTATTGATGCTGTGGAATACGTAAATGTGTTTTTTAAAGACAAAGCAAAAGACACAAAATATTTAAATGAATTATTGAAACGCTGCAAGGATAATGACGTTAAAAACCATCTGATTATGTGCGACGGGGAAGGAGAGTTGGGCGATGCCGATGCCGCAAAACGCCTGAAGGCGGTAGAAAATCATTACAAATGGGTGGATGCGGCTAAATATCTGGGCTGCGCCACCATTCGTGTAAACGCAGCAGGACAGGGCGCTCGCGAGGAAGTGGCGGCCGCGGCGGCAGAAGGGCTTAGCAAGCTTGGCGCTTACGCCGCAAAGGAAAAAATAAATGTAATTGTAGAAAATCATGGGGGCTACTCTTCGGATGGAAGCTGGCTGAGCGGCGTTATGAAAAGTGTCAATATGCCGAATGTGGGCACCTTACCCGATTTTGGAAATTTCTGTATTAAGAGAGATTCAAAAGATTGGCAGGTTTGCGTGGAGGAGTATGACCGATATAAAGGCACGGCAGAGCTAATGCCGTTTGCAAAGGGAGTGAGCGCTAAAAGCTACGATTTTGACGAAAAGGGAAATTGTGTAGAAACGGATTATAACCGCATCATGAAAATAGTAAAAGACGCCGGATTTAAAGGCTATGTAGGCATCGAATATGAAGGCGGCAAATTATCAGAAAAAGAAGGCATTCTGAAAACTAAAGCCTTATTGGAACGCATCCAGAAAGACATGTAACCATTAAAATGAAAACCGCTTCGTATGCTATGAACATCGAAGCGGTTTTTAAAATATCAAAGTTGTATAAGCTTTTGCGCTACCAATTATTTCCCTGTTCTTCATTGATCCTTTCAGAAACATCTGTGGGGCCACTTTCCCGCCAGTATGGATCGTATTTAACAAACCACGACAACCAAAGGCTGCGCGACAGCCGCATGAGCCAGGGCTGCAATACTACAAGGAGCACGGCGTTAAAAATAATCCAATAAATAAAGCGGTTGTCTTGTAGCGAAAAACCGACAATCAGCCACCAGGCAATTGCACTGGCAACGCTGAGCGCCACCGCCAGCATATAACTTACATAGCTGGTGCCATAGAAAAAGCCCACTTCCAGTTCAGTAGGCTGACCACAAACCGGACAGGTTTTATTCATTTTCATCATGCCGCTGAGTTTAATGCTGAGCGGTTTTTCAAATAGCTTTCCTTCCCTGCATCGTGGACAGTAACAACCCAGGGTGGCGCCCAGGTAACTTCTCCTCGCTTTGGTTGCATCTTTCATGATCAATTCGTATTTATTGCAGTTAAAATATGTTCCATTTGTGAGCTGCGGCTCCCTTTGATTAACAAATAACTGTTCTGAAAGTTCTGGGCCCGGGCCCAATCCGCGGCTGCCGCCGACGTATCGAAATACTGGAACTGATCCCTAAACGGCGCAAAGGGCTTTCCTACCAAGACTACCTGCTGCCAGTTATATTTTTTAATTTGATCGATTAGCGACTGGTGCTCTTTTTCGGTTTCATCACCCATTTCCGCCATGGCGCCAAGCATTAAGATCTTGTCTGCGGCCTCGGTTCTTGCGAAATTGTCAATCGCCAGTTTCATGCTTGAAGGATTGGCATTGTAAGCGTCCAAAATGATTTTATTGCTTCCAGATTCAATAAGTTGTGAACGGCTATTGGAAGGATGATAGTTTTCAATGGCCGCTTTTATTTGCTCAGCCGCCACGCTAAAATGATAACCAATTGCTACTGCCGCCAGCAAATTCGGCAAGTTGTAATCTCCTACCAACTGCGTGGAAATAGGCAACTTTGAATCACCGATATTGACCAAAGCTTCCAGGAAAGTACTTTCTTTATTCACGTTGCCGGTAATATCGGCGTCAGCGGTACCATAGGTAATTACCTCAGCGATACCTTTGCTCATGCTGCGCAGATAATCATAATCTTTCATAATAAACGCAGTGGCTTTCTCGCGTGTCCGCAAAAAGTCGAATAATTCGCCCTTTCCTTTTTTGACACCTTCAATACCTCCAAAACCTTCCAGGTGGGCTTTGCCACAATTGGTAATCAGGCCATGGGTGGGTTCGGCAATGCTACAATAAAACTCAATTTCATGCAGGTGGTTGGCGCCCATTTCTATAACGGCAAGCGCGGCGTCCTGCTTTATTTTTAACAGCGTGAGCGGTACGCCGATATGATTATTCAGATTCCCTTCGGTGGTGTAAACCCGGTATTTTTGCGTCAGCACCGCATGCACGAGCTCCTTGGTGGTTGTTTTTCCATTGCTGCCTGTAATTGCTATAAAAGGAATTGAAAATTGCAAACGATGATGATGGGCTAATTGCTGCAAGGCTTTTAGCGCATCATCAAAAAGGAAAGTTTTTCCCGGAATATGATATTCGGGTTCATCAACAACCGCGTAGGCTGCTCCCGCTTCAAGGGCTTTGGCGGCAAAGGCATTGCCATTGAAATTCGCACCTTTTAAAGCAAAAAATAAATCCCCTTTTTTTAACTTTCTTGTATCGGTTTGTATGTTGGGATATTGCAAATAAATCTGGTAAAGCGCGTCGATTGTCATAGCCGCAAAAATAACTAAATAACTAAGCTATATTCGCAAGAATTATTGAATGCCGGGTCAGGTCAAAGTAATACGCCGGCGGGATCTTAAAAAGTAATAGCATGGCTTATAGAATTGGCAGTGGTATAGATTTTCATCAATTAGTTGAGGGCCGTGACCTGTGGATTGGCGGTATATTGATTCCACATACGAAAGGGGCGCTGGGGCATAGCGATGCGGATGTGCTGTTGCACGCGATCTGCGACGCCCTGCTCGGAGCGCTGGCGTTGGGCGATATTGGCGTTCATTTTCCCAACACCGATGAGCAATATAAGGATATAGACAGCAAGCTGTTATTAAAACATTGCATGGAACTTATTCAACAAAAAAGTTATAAGGTAGTGAATATAGACGCCACGCTTACCTTGCAGGCGCCTAAAATTAAACCGTTTGTGCCGCAAATGCAGGAGACGATTGCCGGCATCTGCAATGTACTGGTGGAAGATGTGTCCATCAAAGCCACGACTACCGAGCATATGGGATTTGAAGGAAGAGAAGAAGGGTTAGTCGCCTATGCGACCGTGTTGCTGCAAAAGGTATAATGCCTGAAGATTCCGAAAGTGTTAAAGTTAAGCTATAAAACAATGGTGGCGCCTTGCCTTTCAAACTTCTAAAAGAGAAGTTACCATCCGGCTTCGGCTTTAACGGCCAACCGATTATCTTTGCCGCTATGGCACAAATGGAAATTAAAATTGTAAATAAATCCGAACACCCTTTGCCGGCCTACGCAACTTCCGGTGCATCCGGAATGGATTTGAAGGCGTCTATCGCGGAGGATATTGTTTTGCAATCACTTGAAAGGACGCTCGTTCCTACAGGTTTGTTTATGGAAATCCCCGAAGGCTACGAAGCGCAAATCCGCCCAAGAAGCGGCCTGGCGGTTAAACAGGGACTGACTTGTTTGAATACGCCTGGCACAATTGATGCAGATTACCGCGGGGAAATAAAAGTTATTTTAATCAATTTATCGAAAGAGCCCCAGACCATTAAGAATGGCGACCGAATCGCTCAAATGGTAATCCAAAAGGTTGAAATAATACAATGGGCGCCGGCAGAAACGCTGAGCGAAACAGCGCGCGCCGCGGGCGGGTTTGGCCATACAGGTAAATAGGCGGGTTGATATTGCTCATCAATACGAAAAATGACGAAGAGCGTCCTTCGGCCAGGCAAATCACCGCAAGGCTGTACAGACAAAAAAATACAGATGAAAGGTTTGTTATAAAACTTTCATTTTTAATTACAAAAGGATGAAAATTTTACCCGACAAATTCTATTCGACCTATAAAAACATAAAAAATATACGGATGAAAAAATATTCAATTATTATCGCCGCCGCTTTGTTTGCTTCTTGTAATGCAAGCAAAAAGGCAGCAAAATCAGTCCCGCCGGTGGAGCAGCCTGTTGCTAATGTTAAGAGCGACAGTCCGTCCGAAGTGCTGTCCCATCTCAATACCATTGACTTTAACACCTTTTCGGGCCGGGTTGATGTGGATTTTGATGATGGAAAGGGCAATGGGAAAAGTGTAAGCGCCAAACTGGTGATCAAAAAGGATGAAGCCATATGGATGTCTGCCGGCCTAATGGGATTTGAGGGCGTGCGTGCGCTTATTACCAAGGATTCCGTAAAAATTCTCAACAAACTGCAAAAGGAGTATATCGCCACGAGTTTGGAGTATTTAAAAGATAAGATAGGTTTGCCGGTGGATTTTGCAACGGTGCAAAACCTATTAATCGGTAATCCCGTATTTGTGAATACGGCCAATGCCAGTTTGGTGAAGGAAGGCGACAATTATGTGATTACAACTGAAGATGCCAATTTTAAAAACCTGTTGACGGTGTTGATGCCCGGCTATCTTCCCGCTGTCAGCAAGCTTAGCGATGTGGATGCCACCAAAAACAGGAGTGCGCAGCTTTCTTACAATAACTACAAGTCGGTAGCCGGAAGGAATTTTTCTACCAGCCGGAATATCAATGTGAAATACAAAAATGATATTAAAATTAACCTCGACTTTAAAACCTACGAATTTGACGGGGAAGTAAGCACGCCATTTTCGGTTCCGTCAAATTATAAAACAAAGCAATAAATCGCATAGTATCAGTTATGTTTGAGGCAGCTATTCGGTTTTCATTTCTGACTTATCATTTTGCCGGCAAAATAGCAAAGCAGCTGGCCGTTCCGTTCGCGGTTTTGTTATTAGTATTATTCAGTGGTGAAGCGCTGGCGCAGAAAACCAGCGATAAAACTGCAATGGAAGAAGAGCGGCGGAAATTACAGTTAGAATTAAAGCAAATTCAAGAAGCCTACAACGCCGTCACTGGCCAGAGCAAAAACAACCTGCACCAGCTTGCCGCGTTAAATAAAAAAATAGAACTTCAGGAAAGATATATCAGAAACATCGGGAAAGAAATCAGGCTGCTTGATGACGATATTTATTATAGCGCCATTGAGATCAGGCGGCTTAAAAAGCAGATGGATACGCTGAAAGCGCACTATGCCCGTACTGTTGTATATGCTTACAAAAACAGGAGCAATTATGATTATCTCAATTTTATTTTTTCGGCCAACAGCTTTAACGATGCGATCAAAAGAGTCGCGTATTTAAAAAGCTATCGCAATTATCGCGAGCAGCAAATGCAGGATATTGTGAATACCAGCAAATTGATAGATAAACGATACGATCATCAGCTGGCCAGCCGGAAGAAAAAGGAAGGCGCCCTGGACAACCGCACCAGCGAATACAATGTTTTGGGCGAACAGCGGATACAAAAAGATTCGGTAGCACGGCTACTGATGTCGCAGGCGGGCTCTTTGCAAAAGCAGATTGCCAAAAAGAAAGAAGAAGATCGGCAGTTAAAAGCAGACATCACTTCGATTGTGCGAAAAGAAATTGCCGAAGCGCGTAAAATTGCGCAGGAAGAGGCGCGCCAAAGAGCAGCACAGGAAGCGAAAGCGCGTCAGGAGGCCTGGGCGCGTGAAAGAGCGTTAGATGCCGAAAGAACATTAGCTGGCGCCAGTGCGATAACGCCGGCCGCGCCTTCGGTATCAGCCGAACCTGAAAAGCAAGAAGCTGTTTCCGCCACGCGCGATCTAAAACTCGACCGGGTGGGCGCGGGAAGAAGCGGCACGGTGAGGGCCGTACCGGAAGCGAACGGGCCCATTATTGCAAATGCTACTCCGATAAAAATC
Source organism: Niabella insulisoli (assembly GCF_039652435.2). GTDB lineage: Bacteria > Bacteroidota > Bacteroidia > Chitinophagales > Chitinophagaceae > Niabella > Niabella insulamsoli. Next base: position 849,265 of record NZ_CP190246.1, read on the forward strand.
AAAACCAATAAGCCGCCGCCGGCCCCCGTTGTCAGCGAAACCAAAGCGCCGGAAGGCGGTTATCTCAACTATAAGGCGGATGATATCGCATTGAATAGCGACTTTTCGCAAAACCGCGGTAAGCTCCCTTCTCCCGTAGAGGGTGTGATTACCCTGGGTTTTGGAAGATATAAGATCGAAGGTTTGGGGCCGGATATTGTCGGCGATAATCCGGGGGTTACCTACACAGCTTCGGTCGGGGCTCCCGTTCGTGCGGTCTTTGGCGGGGAAGTGGTAAGTATTTCAAAAGTGGGTGGCACTTCCTTTGTGGTTTTGCGGCATGGTAAATATTTTACCGCGTACAGCAACCTGGCTGCTGTTAACGTGAGCAAAGGTGCGACGGTGTCTCGCGGGCAGGCGATTGGTGCGGTGGGCGCAGATGAAGAAACCGGAAACGGCAAGCTTGATTTTATTCTTATGATCGAAGACCGCAATGTCGATCCGCGGAGTTGGTTGCGGTAGGTTGAAGGATAGGGAAGTTAGGGTCGTTGACGCAGCGATAATATATAAGCTGCCATAAGTGCTGCTTCCGCGGTTGTCAATGTTTCGTGTGGCGTCATCACGGCGTATCCCCAGCTTCGGCTTCCTCCTTTTCTGATTTTTTCAGCGAGATATTTGATGTATACATCCTGAACCGGATATCGCTTGGCAATGTCCTGAAAGGCAGGCCCCACTGATCGCTGATCTTCTTTATGACAGGTGGCGCAATCCGAATAGCCAATTAAAACCTCTCCTTTGGCCGCCGTCGTCGCAGCAATGGTATCGCTGGGCCCTGGTAACGGTTTGATATAATCGTCCTCTGTTTTTAGATGCGAAGGTTCGGGTCGCGGTGCTTCCCCGCAGGAAGCCATCGCGATGAGTAGCAAAATTATCCCGCATAGTAAACCGCGCTGGTAGCCCTGCTTTATCATGATTGCCGATCCTGTTATAAAATTTTAAAAATTGGTTTAAAAGTACAAAACAAAAAGCGGACTCGTCATAGCACTTGAGGGGCTACATAATTTGAAAGGCCCCTGTCTTCGATTATGCTTAAATTTAAAAAATGGAGGGAAGTATTATCAAACGGGTCGAAATTACGGCAGTACATCAGGAGACAGCACATTCGAGAACCCTTACTTTAAAGCCTTTAGATGGCTGGCAACCTGAATATCGCGCGGGCCAGTTTATAACGCTTGTCTTTTATACGGCATCTGGCGAGCAGCGCCGCTCTTATTCTTTTTCATCTTCGCCCGACGCCGAAACGCATTTAATGATCACCGTAAAAAAAATGGACAATGGGGCGTTTTCGAGATGGCTGGTTTATAAGGCTCAGCCCGGCGACATTTTGCATACTTCCGGCATCGGCGGATTTTTCGTATTGCCGGAAAAAATTGTGTCAAAAACGTTTTGTTTCTTAGCTGCGGGAAGTGGCATCACGCCCTGCTTTTCGCTTATTAAAACCATTTTGCTGACCACCCGCCAAAAAGTATTTCTTTTTTATAGCAACCGCAACGAGGCCACGACTATTTTCCTGGAAGCGCTGAAGGATTTGCGCGATCGCTTTCCAGATCGCTTTGTGATTCATTTTTTGTTTAGTTATAAAATGGATATTTACGAAAGCCGGCTTAGCCACTGGCTGTTGACGCATCTGCTGGATCTTTATTTCAAAGAAATAAAAAAGGAAGAGCTACTTTTCTATTTGTGTGGCTCTTTCGATTATATGCTGATGATAACGATTTCGCTGCGAAATAATGGCATTCAAAATCAGCAGATATTTAAAGAAGAATTCAACCCGCTGCCACCTGTCAAACGCTTGCTCCCGCCCGATCAGCAGGCGCACGAGGTGACGCTTCACGTCGCCGGGAAATCATATACGATAACGGTTCAGTATCCTCAAAGTATTACAGCCGCCGCCAGGCAAAACCAAATAGAAGTGCCGTATAGCTGCGAAGCCGGCCGCTGCGGCAGTTGTGTGGCCACTTGCATCTCCGGAAAAATCTGGATGGCCTACAATGAGGTTTTGACGGCAGATGAAATTGCGCGCGGCCGCGTGCTCACCTGTCAGGGCTTTCCGGTGGAGGGCAATGCCGAGATTGTTTATTAGCATTTAACCGTGTACGTAAAACACCGGCGGCCATACGGAGAATGCCACTGTATAAAAAATATTTTTTTCTTTTTTTCACCCTGTTACATTTGCAATCTTAAAAAAAGCATCAGAACAAGTATAATATGGATTTAAAGTACATACATCAGATCTCAACCGAACTTTCGTTGCCCCTCAAAAATGTAACCAACGTGCAGCAATTGCACGCTGAAGGGTCCACCATTCCTTTTATTAGCCGATACAGGAAAGAGGCCACGGGGAATATGGATGAAGTGCAGGTGGGCAACGTGATCGATAAAATCAAGTACTACGACGAGCTTGAAAAGCGGAAGGACACGGTGTTGAAGACAATTGAAGCTGCTGGGAAACTTACACCAGAGCTGAAACTGAGAATTGATAACTGCCTGAACGCAACGGAGCTGGAAGACATTTACCTGCCTTATAAACCCAAGCGGAAGACGAAAGCCTCGGTTGCCATCGAAAAGGGCCTGGAGCCATTGGCACAGCTCATTTTTGACCAGGAAAAAGAATTTTCTGAGGCATCGCTTTCGACTTTTCTTAATGAGCAGGTGAAAGATAACGAAGAAGCATTGCAAGGTGCACGGGATATTATTGCCGAATGGATTGCAGAAAGCGAAGATGCCAGAACGGCTGTCAGGTCTATGTTCCAGGAAGATGCGTCGGTAGCGGCCAGGGTGCTTAGCACGAAAAAGGAGTCAGAAGAAGCTCAGAAATATCGCGATTATTTTGAGTTTAAAGAGCCACTTAAAAATTGCCCATCGCATCGCCTGCTCGCCATTCGCCGTGGCGAAAAAGAAGGATTTTTAATCATGGATATTTCCATTGAAAAGGACAGCGCTATCGGCGAACTCAAAGAAATATTTGTGAAATCATCCGGCAACGCTGGCCAACAGGTGGCTTTGGCAACAGAAGACGCTTACAACCGACTTTTAAAACCTGCCATAGAAACCGAGTTTCGGATGAGCAGCAAAGCCGCAGCAGATGAAGAAGCGATCCGTGTGTTTGCAGAAAACCTGCGACAGTTGCTATTGGCTTCTCCGCTGGGAAGCAAACGCATCTTGGCGATTGATCCGGGTTTTAGAACGGGTTGTAAGGTGGTATGCCTGGATGAGAACGGAACGTTTTTAAAATATGCAACGATTTTCCCCCACGCGCCGCAAAACGAATGGGACAGCGCGATTGCCACACTCCGCGATTTGGTGCATAGCTACCAGATTGAGGCTATTGGTTACGGAAACGGCACGGCGAGTAAGGAAACCGAAAAGCTGATTCGCAGCATTGACTTTGGAAAACATGTGGCTATTTTTATGGTGAATGAAAGCGGCGCTTCCATTTATTCAGCCAGCGAAGTTGCGCGAGAAGAATTTCCCGATCAGGATGTTACGGTACGTGGTGCGATCAGCATCGGCCGCCGCTTACTTGATCCTTTAAGTGAGTTGGTGAAGATAGACGCCAAAAGTATTGGCGTTGGCCAGTATCAACACGATGTGAATCAAACCCGTTTAAAGGATAGTTTGGATAATGTAGTGCAGAGTTGCGTGAACTATGTAGGTGTTGATCTCAATACCGCCAGCAAACATTTACTTTCCTATGTTTCCGGTCTTACGGCTACCACTGCTAAAAATATTGTGGCGTATCGCAGCAAGAACGGCGCTTTTACATCCAGAGATGAGCTGCTGAAAGTTTCGATGCTGGGTCCGAAGGCTTTCGAACAATGTGCCGGGTTTTTGAGAATTCAAAATGCAGCCAACCCGTTGGATAATTCTGCCGTGCATCCGGAAAGCTATAGTATCGTGGAAGAAATGGCCAAAAAAATGAATTGCAGCGTTGTTGATATTATTGAAAAACAGGATATCAGAAAACAGATCAATGCTAAAGATTTTTTCACGGAAACCGTGGGCGTTTACACAATAGAGGATATATTAAAAGAGTTGGAGAAGCCCGGCCGTGACCCCCGCGATACCATCGAAGAATTTCGTTTTGCTGAAGGTATTGCGTCTATCGCCGATCTGAAACCTGGAATGAAACTGCCAGGAATTGTGACGAACATTACCAATTTCGGGGCCTTTGTGGATGTGGGGGCTAAACAGGACGGGCTGGTGCATGTATCGCATCTGGCTAACAAATTTGTGAGTGACCCTAATGAAATAGTGAAACTCAATCAGAAAGTAAGTGTTACCGTGCTGGAAGTGGATGTGGCGCGTAAGCGGGTTGCACTGAGTATGAAGGATGAGAAGCAGGGCGAACCCCGCACGCGTACGGCTGGGGGCCGGCCTAAAGGAACGTCAACTCCCAAGCCGGTGAGCAGTTTTCACTCAAGCCTTGATGCGCTGCGGAAAAAATTTGATAAGTGACGGGGTCTGACCGCCCCGGTCTGACCTTGTTATAGGCTGATAAAATGTTTGGCACTAAAGCCACAAAGTTTTGCTGCTAAATTTTTATTGCAAAGGCTCCCTTTTCTTATTGCTGCATAGTCGCGAAACGAGGAAAAAGCCCATTCGCTGGGATGCTTCACCAGGCCGGCTTTCAACGGATTGTCATGAATATTGGTAAAGCAATTGTATAAATAGTCTGACCTAGAGCTGCTGCTGTTCGATGCCGGCAGCTCTTGTAACAAATTCTTTGCTTTGGTTTTTTGCCGGAATAAAGAGCCGGTGCGTAGGTATTTCTTGTTGTAGATTCTGGCATAGCCACTTAACAATTTTCTTATACCATTTGTTAACCGGTCAATCTCTATGCCGCCCTGCTTTATTTTGCCGCAGCCGTTGTCGGTGGTATAAATGAGGAAATGGAAGTGATGGTTCATCAGGCACCACGCGAGTATTTCGCATTGGGGTTTTATCAGCTTGCGAACAAGCGTAAGAAACATAAGAAAATCTTCGTTCGAGCGGAAAATAACTTCCCTGTTGTTGCCCTGATTATAAATATGATACGGGCATCCCGGCGCAAAGTTCATTTTGGTGTTTTGTGGTAATTTAAAAAATCTTCCGCAAATGTTGGTCAGACCGGGACGGTCGGACTATGTACCGGCGAATCATAATCGGGACGATAAACGGAGCGTCGCAATTACGCTGCTATTATAACGGAACGATGACAACAAAATCGCCCGCTTTTGATTAATTTTGCAGCTATGGATACAGCAACGATCAGCAGCCCGGTTACTTTAACGGAAGGGGCTGTAAAAGAAATAAAAAGATTGATGAATGAACCCGGTTTCGACCAAACCCAACACCTGCGCGTAGGCGTTAAGGGTGGCGGTTGCAGCGGCATGAGTTATATCCTGGGATTTGATCACAAACAGGAGCAGGACAGGTCGTTTGAAATTGAAGAAATTCCCTGCATTATTAATAAATCGCACGAGCTCTATCTGGCGGGTATGGAAATAGATTGGAGCGATGGCCTCGACAATCGTGGGTTTACTTTTTCTAATCCGAATGCGAGCAGTACCTGCGGTTGCGGTACCAGCTTTGCTGTTTAATCGTCTGCCATGCCCCATATTCACTACGATTTCTGCCCGGTTTGCGGAACAGGCGATTTGCAATTTGTTTTTCGTGTTAAAGACTATACGGTAAGCGGGCGCGAGTTTGATGTGGTGCATTGCGAAAACTGCACCGTGAGGATCACGCAAGACGTGCCCGATGTCGATCATATTGGCGCTTATTATCAGTCGGAAGATTATATTTCTCACAGCGATAGTAAGAAGGGGCTGATCAATAAGCTCTATCAAAAAGTGCGTGTGCGCACGATGCAACAAAAGGCCGACACTGTAAAAAAATACACCGGGCTCAAACAAGGAAAACTACTGGATGTGGGCTGCGGTACAGGCACTTTTTTGCAGGCAATGCAGCAGCAGGGGTGGGAAGTGACCGGTTTAGAGCCGGATGCCGGAGCCAGGGAAAAAGCCCGCCAATTTGCTATAGACGTAAAGCCTTCTCACGAGATCTTCAATTTAGAAGCGTCCGGTTTTGACGCGATAAGCCTTTGGCATGTGTTGGAACACGTGCACACGCTTCAGGAATATGTGAGTCAGTTGAAAAAGCTGCTGAAGCCAGGCGGCCGGTTGTTTATTGCGGTGCCGAATTATACCAGTAAGGATGCGGGCGTATACGAACAGTTTTGGGCGGGATATGATGTGCCGCGGCATTTATACCATTTTTCTCCGGAGGCGATGGGAACATTGCTGAAGCGGCATGGGCTGGCCATCGAAAAAATGCTGCCGATGTGGTTTGACAGTTTTTATGTAGATATGTTGAGCAGTAAATATAAAACCGGCAAAATCAATTATATCAGCGCCGGCCTGCATGGCCTGGCTTCTAACATGAATGCGCTTGGAAAAGTAGAGGCCTGCTGCTCGGTTATCTATGTTGTTAAAGCAAAAGATTTATTGAGCTAACTGCACTTCATATAACGCCGGCCACTTTTTGCCGGTAATATAAATTTTCCTTGTTGCTGCATCGTACGCAATACCGTTCGGGACATAGTTTGGCTCCTGGCCATTTACACGTTGCCAGATATCCGACACGTCTATTTTTCCAACAATCAAACCATTCGAAGGGTCAATCTTCCAGATATAAGGCTGCTGCCACACATTCGCATAAATAAATCCGTCAATATATTCCAGCTCGTTCAGGTTGTAAGCCAGTTCGCCGTTGGAGGTTACCGATTGCGTATGCAGCAGCTGAAAAGTTTGCGGTTCGTAAAAGTATAAATTCCCCGACCCGTCTGTTACGATCAACTCTTTGCCATTGTTGGTAATACCCCAACCTTCGGTATTCAAATCAAACTCTTTTATCTTTTTAAAATCTGCGAGAGTGTACACAAAAACTTTATGTTCGCGCCAGGTTAGCTGATAAACCGTGTCATTCAGGATGGTGATGCCTTCGCCAAAATACTGCGGGTCGAGGTCAATCGCTTGTTTTGCTTTTCCTGTTTCCAGGTCAATTTTCATTAAACGCGAAAACTTGCTGCCCACAGCGTCGTAGGCTGCTCCGCCGGTTCCTTCGTAGAGTTCACCGTTGTAAAAAGCCAGCCCTTGCGTAAAAGACGATGTGTCGTGGGGAAATGTTTTCACGATTGAGAGGCTGATAGAAGGGATAGCTGCTGCGCCCGCCGGCCCTTCGGTTTGCGTGCTCTCCGAATTAGTTTCGTTGCCGTTGCAGGCGATTAAAAAAAAGGAAAGCGTCGTAAATAGCGTTAAAATAAGTTTCATTTATGAGTTTTATTTTTTAGCGGCAGCCTGTAATCTTCTTACTTGCAATAATATTGATGCAAATGTAGGGGATGTATCTTTTAGAAAAACTTAAAACGGGGTGTTTCCATCTGCTTACAAATCATTGTCTTTTATATCGGCTATTTTCTGCTGTAGCGCTTCGCGGAATTTTGCAACCGTTGCGGCTTGTGCCTCCTCTTTTGCCAGGTTGTGAAATTGTTTTGGATCGGCGGCCATATCGAAAAGCTCGATGCCGTCCTGTCCGTCTTTTCCATATTGAATATAAGCATGGTTTCGAGTGCGCAGCAAATAAATATCGCCAGGTTGTGTGATGCTGAAGGCCGTATCGCGGATGGAAGCCCGAGGGTTTTTCAGTGCTGGCGTAAGCGAGCGCCCCTGAATTTTGTTCTCTGCTTTAAGGCCGGCGAGCTGGGTCAGCGTGGGGTATAAATCGATCAGTTCGGCAAAGGACCCAACCCGAGCCGGTGCATAGCCGGGCACTTTGATGATGAGCGGCACCCGGGCCGATTCTTCCTTCAGGCTCACTTTCATCCAAAACTCATGTTCATCTAGATGAAACCCATGATCGCTCGTAAAAACAACGATCGTATTATCTTCCAGGCCTTCTTTCTTTAGCGTTTTTAAAATCTTCCCTACCTGGCGGTCCATAAAATGTACTGAGGCATAATAGGCGGCAATAGCTTTCTTTTTATCCTCCTCGTCCATTTTATTTTTGATACTGTTGACATAATTGATCCCTCTCTTGGGGATATCGTCCCAGTCGTCGGGTTGCTGTAGCGGAAGCGAGATATTTTGAAAGGGGAAAGATTTAAAGTCTTTTTTAGGCGCGACAAAGGGAACATGGGGGCGCACAAGTCCAACGGCGAGGAAAAAGGGTTCGTTTTTATGGGCGCTGATGAGTTCGCAGGCTTTAGCGGCCGTTTTTCCGTCTGCCTGTGATAAATCGCCGCCTTCTGCTTTCACAATAGTCATCACATTGCCTCCCTTCCGCTCAATGCTGCCGGTCGGATTATCCTGCACCAATTCTGCTGCTCCTTTCGATTGCCACTCGGGGCTTTGACTGTTGAACCGTTCGGTCCAGCTACGGGGGTCATCGGTTCCATCCGTTCCCTTTTCGATGTCGGATGGAATAGCCATGTGAAAGATTTTACTCACGCGCGCAGTATAATATCCATTGGCCTTAAACAGTTCTGGCAGCATTTTTTTATCGCCAATATTTTCACGGCCGCTGGTGTACCCAAGCGTTCCGGTAGCCGTAGGATAGTAGCCCGACAGGAAAGAAGCCCTTGAAGGGCCGCAAACGGGAAACTGGCAGTAAGCGCGCTCGAAAAGCACACCGCTTTTGGCCAGCTTGTCGATATGAGGCGTAACAGGACGCGGATTGCCATAAGCGCCGATTGCAGTTGTGGTAAGATCGTCGGAAATGATGAAAAGAATATTGGGTTTTGATGCTTGTTGCGCGTGGCCCGCAATAACAATAAGCATAAAAAGGGGCGGAAAAAATCTATGTTTTGATAGCATTGCCAAACTTACATGAAAAATTTTTATCACGCACAGCGCCGGAGAAGGCCACGTTAAAAAAAGCATGGGGTTTCGAACTAAAACAGATCGTCTTTGTTACTAAATTGCAGTTCCGAAAATTATGGACGCCACAAAAAAATCACCCTCCTTATTAATTGTCGTGCTGGCTTTCGCCGCCGTGTACCTGATTTGGGGGTCTACTTATTTTTTTATTGAAATGGCGGTGAAAAGCATTTCGCCGATGATACTCGGGGCGGTACGTTTTATAGTAGCCGGATTAATATTAATGGCGTGGGTGTCGGCAAGAGGTGAAAAAATATGGAACCGGAAAGCCTTAATGCCGGCTATGATCAGCGGCACGCTGATGCTCTTCCTGGGAAACGGCGCTGTTATTTGGGCCGAACAATTTTTGCCCAGTTCTTTTGTCGCTATATTTCTGGCCTCAGCGCCGCTTTGGTTTTTGCTGCTCGATAAGGTGAACTGGCAGCAAAATTTCAGTAACAGGTTTACATTAATTGGCGTGTCGATCGGGCTACTCGGCGTCATTGCCCTTTTTTATGAAAAGATCGTGGAAACCGGTTATCAGCAAAGCCTGGCCGCGCTCATTATTCTTTGCCTTGCCAATATCAGCTGGGCTTTAGGATCGCTGTTTTCAAAATACAAGGTGAAAAATACCTCATCTTCCGTCAACTCTGCCTGGCAAATGCTCGCGGCCGGCCTGGCATTTACCTTAACGGGGCTTTTGAATGGTGAATTTAAAATGATGCAATGGACGCAGGTGCCGGTAAGCGCGTGGCTGGCGGTTGCCTACCTGGTGTTGTTCGGCTCTATTATCGGATATAGCGCTTATGTTTTTTTATTAAGCGTTCGCAGCGCTACCCAGGTAAGCACCTATGCTTATGTAAACCCTCTGGTAGCCGTACTCCTGGGCGTGTTTATTAATCACGATCGCTTAACGGCTATGCAACTGGGCGGCCTGGCCGTAATTCTCTGTAGTGTATTCTTTATTAATCTTGCCAAAAAAAGGCAGGTAAAAATGAACGCCCGATTGGGCAGTTCGGCTTAGCGCCCCGGACAACTATTTTGAAGATTGTTTGTTTTTAAGAACATAATTTAACAAACAATGACGGATCAAATTTTTGACGGCCTCAAATATTCCATTCTCGATCTTGCCACCGTCTGCCACGGCGATACGCTGCAGCAAACTTTTGCCCGCAGTTTGCAAACGGCCCGGTTTGCTGAAGCGCAAGGGTACACCCGCTATTGGTTTTCGGAGCATCACAATATGGAAAGCGTTGCCAGCGCTGCTACCTCGGTGTTGATTGGATATGTGGCTGGCGGTACTGCAACCATTCGCGTCGGGTCGGGCGGCATTATGTTACCCAATCATTCGCCTTTGATTATTGCTGAGCAGTTCGGAACACTGGGATCGCTCTATCCTAACCGGATAGATTTGGGGCTGGGCCGGGCGCCCGGAACGGATGGGTTGACCGCTATGACCATCAGAAGTGCGCCGATCAATGCGCCTTATGACTTCAAAGCAAATATTCAACAATTACAACAATATTTTAGCAGTGAAAATGCTTCATCAAAAGTAAGGGCGCTGCCTGGCGAAGGCGTCGAAGTGCCCCTATGGGTGTTGGGCTCGAGCACCGACAGCGCTTACCTCGCAGCACAAATGGGATTGCCTTATGCTTTTGCCGCGCATTTTGCTCCCGCTCAACTGCTGGAAGCGCTTGCTATTTATAAGAATAATTTTACACCTTCCGCGCAGTTAAAAGAGCCTTATGCCATGGCCTGCGTAAACGTGATCGCTGCCGACACCGCGGAGGAAGCGGCGTTTCTTTCCACATCGATGTATAAAATGTTCCTGGGCATTTTTACCAACTCCCGCGCGCCGCTGATGCCAGCTTTCAATGTTGCTCAGCTTGCCGGTTTATGGACGCCCGAGCAGGAATATGGCGTGAAGCATATGCTTTCCTACGCTTTTATCGGTGATAAACCCACCATCGCGAAAAAGATGCAGCATTTTTTACAAAAAACCGGCGTTCAGGAAGTAATGGCTATTAGCCAGATCTTCGATCAGCAGAAAAAAGAGCATTCGTTCAGGTTATTTAAAGAAGTAATGACGGGCCAATTGTAACCGTGTTTTGCTGTCAGCGACAGCTTGCTTTTGCCGGTAAGACTTCTCTGCTAACAGAGGAAGCCCTGGGCTCATTGCCATGCGTAAAAAAATCTTAACGATCATCGCTTTTAATCCCCTGTCATTATCCCTAAATTAGTATCTTCAAACACTTAAACAAAAAATTGTATGGATAACGCAATTCAGGAAAAAATAGATCAATGGCTGCAGGGTCGTTATGACGAAGACACCAAAAACGAAATCAGAAAACTGCAAAACGAAAACAGCAGCGAGTTAGCTGACTCATTTTATCAGAACCTCGAGTTTGGAACAGGCGGCCTTAGGGGCATAATGGGTGTGGGCACCAATCGCATGAACAAATACACCGTAGGCATGGCGACGCAGGGCTATGCCAACTACCTGAAAAAATCTTTTTCGGACGGCGAGGTAAAAGTGGCCATTGCGCATGACAGCCGCAACAACAGCCGATTTTTCGCAGAAACAACAGCCAACGTATTTGCTGCCAACGGCATCAAAGTATTTTTGTTTGAAAGCCTGCGGCCGACGCCGGAACTCTCTTTTGCGATCAGAACACTGGGTTGCCAGGGCGGCGTTGTTTGCACGGCTTCTCACAACCCCAAAGAGTATAACGGTTATAAAGCTTATTGGAATGACGGCGGTCAGCTCGTGCCTCCCCACGATAAGAATGTGATCAAAGAAGTGGAGCAGATCAAGTCGGTAGACGATGTGAAATGGAGTGGCGGTGCGTCAAATATTACCATTATTGGAAAGGAGATGGACGAGCAATACATCGAAATGGTAAAAGGGCTGAGCGTTTATCCGGAAGTAATCGAAAAGCATAGCGATCTGAAAATTGTTTATACGCCGATACACGGCACCGGCATCACGCTTGTTCCGCAGGTGCTGGAGCGATTTGGATTTAAGAATGTTCATATTGTTGAAGAACAACAAACGCCTGACGGCAACTTTCCTACCGTGGCCTATCCAAATCCTGAAGAAAAAGAGACGATGAGTATTGGATTGCAAAAGGCAAAAGAGCTGAATGCCGATATTTTATTGGGCACCGACCCCGACGCGGATCGTGTGGGCATCGGTATAAAAAATAACAAAGGCGAGTGGGTGTTGATGAATGGAAACCAAACGGCTGTGCTTGCTTTTAACTATGTGTTGGAAGCGCGCAAAGAGAAAGGCATAGCGCAGCCCAACGACATGATCATTACCACAATCGTTACCACAGGCATGGCCGACGGCCTCGCGTCGGGCAATGGGGTAGCTTGTTACAGGGTGCTGACCGGGTTTAAGTGGATCGCTGAAATGATCAGGCTGAAAGAAGGAAAAGAAAATTATGTAATTGGTGGAGAAGAAAGCTTTGGCCTCATGATCGGGGATAAGATTAGGGATAAGGACGCCGTCAGTGCGGTAGCGCTGCTTTGTGAAATGGCCGCTTACGAAAAAGATAAAGGAAAGACATTATTTGATAAGCTGATTGAACTTTACATCAAGTATGGCTTTTACAAAGAAGACCTGATTTCGATCACGAAAAAAGGTATGGACGGCCAGCAACAAATTGCCGCGATGATGGAAGCCTACCGCAATGATCCGCCTCAGTCGATCAATGGGTCGAAGGTTTTGAAAGTGTTGGATTATGACAGCGGCATAGAAACCGACATGCAAACCCGCGACGCGACGCCGATCAACCTTCCCAAATCGAATGTGTTGCAGTTTATCACCGAAGACGGCTCTTTGATTTCGGCAAGGCCGAGCGGCACCGAGCCTAAGATCAAATTCTATTTCAGCGTCAAAGAACAACTGGACAGCGCGGCCGATTTTGATCGGGTGAATCAAAAACTGGACGAGAAAATCCAGGCAATCATAAGCGACATGAAGCTTAAATAGATTTATAAAATAATCAAAGCCGTCCTATTTATTTGGGACGGCTTTTTTATGGATTAAGGAGCATGTCAGTTCAAAACGCTTAGCGTGATTTTGCGAAAAGCTAGGGCACAACGATCCTGTGGCGCAGGCCCAAAGTTTCTTGCGCATCTGATAATAGCAGAAAAATTTCACCCAAATTTTACGAAAGGTGGTACATCGCGTAGTAGTCGAAAAGTTCTCTTCTTACAATAGGTTTTCTTTTTCGCGATAAAATTTTACTTGCAAATTTTAATATAGCGAGGATGAGTAATTTCAAAGTGCTGTTGTGTTTTTTTTCGTTCATTGTTGTGTGGTTTATAGGTTACCTAATAAAATGCCTGTTTACATAGACAAATTTATGTGGCAATAACGGCTAAAATTAGGGTATTTTTCCCGTAGATGCCAAGGCATCACCCGAATGTGTGAATAAACTCTGAACTGAACCCATCCTCGTATTTTTTCCATGGGTAATAATGAAATGATTTTTAAATAGTTATTTTAGAAAGTAGTTATGAAAATCAGGTTTTCTAAAAAGTGGATAAGCTGGCTCGCCCTGATAGTGCTTGTTGTGTTGTTAAAAATGGCATCCGTTTCACCGGCTTTCATTGAAAAATATTATTCAAACGGGCTGTATCCCTTGATGGGCGCGTCACTGCGATACCTGTTTGGTTGGATTCCTTTTAGCTTCGGCGATTTGCTATATAGTTTCGTTATCATTTTTCTAATCTACAAGCTGGTTAGGATAATAAAAACCATGCGCGCCGGCGGTTTCAACAGGAAATACCTGAAGTTGATTTTCCGGAAATTACTCTTTTTCGCGTTGCTGGCCTACGTTATATTTTATAGCCTTTGGGGCCTGAATTATTCCCGCGCCGGTATTGCCCGCCAAATGGGCCTGGCAGAAGCGGCTTATACCGTAAGCGATGTGGACACGCTGGTGCAACTGCTGCACGGAAAATTGAACGCACATGCCGTGTCGTTCACCGCCGCTTCGCGCGACTCTTTTAAGACCAAGCGGAGTGTATTTTTTAATGCTTCTCTTTTATACAAAATCGCGGCTACCCGGTTTCCTTTTCTTGTTTACAAGGGGTATTCTGTAAAGCCTTCGCTTTTTAGTTACCTCGGCAATTATGCAGGTTTTCAGGGGTATTATAATCCGTTTACGGGCGAGGCGCAGGTAAATACAACGATTCCCAAAAGCGTGGAACCTTTTGTTGTGTCACACGAGATTGCTCACCAACTCGGTTATGCAAAAGAGAGCGAGGCTAATTTTGTTGGGTTCCTGGCTTGCCGCCTTCATCCTTCAATCAACTTCAAATACTCGGTTTATTTCGATATGTACCACTACGCTATCCGCGAACTGGCGATAGGCGACTCCGTTTCAGCGCACCGGTACGACAGCACGCTGCATAGCCAGGTGAAAAAGGATATGAAAGAATATGTGGCATTTTATAAGAAATATCGCAACCCGGTAGAGCCATATATCGACCGTTTTTATGGTTATTTTCTGAAAGCCAACAACCAGCCTAAGGGCCGCGCCTCTTACAACGAAGTTGTCGGATGGCTCATTGCCTATTATAAAAAGTATGGAAAAGGAGTGATATAGTTTGTAAGTTGCTGATTTTCAATATAAATTTTATCAGTATTTTTTAGTCGGCGTGAAATTGATGAAAACTAATCCGTACCTTTGCAGTCCGAATTTTTAAACCCATTCGGATTTTTTTATGAATTTTTATTTTAAACAACTAAACGCTGATGCACAGGAGAACGCGGGCGCTACCGAACCGGTAGAAGAGGCTTCTACAGCGACAACAACTGCACCTGCTGAACCGGCAACAGCCGCTGCTGAAGAGCAAAACGTAGAAACTGCGCACGATGATTTTGATTGGAGCGTAGACAAACGCAACGTTTCTTCTTATTCTAAAGAAGAAAAAGAAAAGTACGACAAAGTTTATGAGAACACTTTCATTCAGCTGAACGATGGTGAACTGGTAAACGGTATCGTTGTAGGACTTACTAAAACTGATGTGGTTTTAAACATTGGTTTTAAAAGTGATGGCCTGATTTCTTTAAACGAATTCCGCGACCTGCCGGCACTATCGATTGGTGACGAGGTAGAAGTAATGATCGTTGAAAAAGAAGACAGGGACGGACACCTGAACCTGAGCCGCAAACAAGCCCGCACTACCCGTGCCTGGGAAAAAATTGTTGAGGTTAACAAAACAGGCGAAGTGGTTACCGGTCTGGTTACTTCTAAAACAAAAGGCGGTCTTATCGTTGATGTATTCGGAATGGAAACCTTCCTGCCCGGTTCTCAAATCGATGTTAAACCTGTTACTGACTACGATCAGTTTGTGGGTAAAACAATGGAATTTAAAGTGGTTAAGATCAACGAAACCATTAAAAATGCTGTTGTATCTCACAAAGCGCTTATTGAAAGCGATATGGAAGCACAACGTGCTGAGATCATCGGTAAACTGGAGAAAGGTCAGGTACTTGAAGGAACCGTTAAAAATATCACCGATTTTGGTGCGTTCATGGACTTGGGCGGCTTAGACGGCCTGCTTTATATCACAGATATTTCATGGGGACGTATTTCTCACCCGAACGAGGTGTTGAAAATGGATCAGAAAGTAAATGTGGTGGTATTGGATTTCGACGACGAGAAAAAACGTATCAGCCTTGGCTTGAAACAACTGACGCCACATCCTTGGGATGTGTTGCCTGAAGATATTGCAGAAGGCAATACTGTAAAAGGCAAAGTTGTTAATATCGAAGATTACGGCGCATTCCTTGAAATCTATCCTGGTGTAGAAGGCCTGGTTCACGTAAGCGAAATTACATGGGCCAACACGCCTATCAACGCGAAAGATTTCTTCAAATTGGGCGATGAACACGAAGCGAAAATTGTTACGCTTGATAAGGATACCCGTAAGATGAGCCTTTCTATCAAACAATTAACTGAAGACCCATGGAATGATATCGAAAGCAGGTTTGCTGAAGGTACCAAACATGAAGGCGAGGTTAAAAACATCACTAACTACGGTGTGTTTGTGGAATTGGCGCAAGGTATTGGTGGTATGATCCATATCAGCGATCTAAGCTGGCTGAAGCGTTTCAACCATCCGGGAGAATACACTAAAGTAGGCGAGAAAATTGATGTAATGATCCTTGGCATCGATAAGGAAAACCGCAAACTTCAGTTGGGCCACAAACAATTGGAAGAAGATCCCTGGAACACGCTGCAGGATACATTTGCGATCGGCAGCGTACACGACGGAACCATCACGCGTAAAGATGACAAAGGCGCTACCATTCAGCTGCCTTACGGCTTAGAAGGATTTGCTCCGGCCCGTCATCTGGCAACGAAAGAAGGTAAGTCGTTGAACCTGGATGAAACCGCTCAGTTTGTTGTGATCGAATTTGATCGGAATGAAAAACGTATTGTAGTGTCTCACGCAAGAATTTGGGAGCAGGAACAATATGTTGAGCGTGAAGGTGTGAAGAAAGCAGAGCGCGCAGAAGCTGAAAAAACCAAGAAAGCCGTTAAATCTATCCAAAGCAAAGTTGAAAAAGCAACTTTGGGAGATTTAGGTGTATTGGCTGATCTGAAAAAGAAAATGGATCAGGAAGCAAGTGCAAAGCCCGCTGCTGACAAAGACGCAGCGGATAAAGCCTAATTATTTCTTTTCAAATAGAAATGTCCCGACTGATGTTGGGACATTTTTTTTGCCCCTATTTTGGCTGATATTAGGCGTTGACTTGATTTTGGCCCGAACTTTCTGCCCCACGAAAGCGAAACAACCACATGCAATGGTTGCAGCCTTTTGTTTTGCAGGATTTCATATTATCAGTAACTTTCTTTCTCTAAACCAATTTAAAAATGAAAGTTGTAAAATTTATTCTAAGCCTTCTGTTCGGGCTGATGTTTATCAATTCCGGACTCAACAAGCACTTTAATTACATGCCTGCGCCAGAGATGACGGAGGAGCAAATGAAAATTTTTGGAGCCTTTATGCAAATAACCTGGCTCATGCCTTTGGTCGCGGTGGTGGAAATTGTCGGCGGCTTGCTTTTTATTTTTCCCAAAACGCGCGCGTTGGGAGCGATTGTTATTTTACCGGTAATGGTCGGCATTGTGTTGCATCATGCGGTAATGGATCCGGGCACGCTCGCCATCCCGCTCGTGTTATTTGCTATCAACCTTTGGATGATATTTGATAACTGGAAAAAGTATCAGGCGTTGGTCAGCTAAACAGTAAATGCAAAAAACCGGCGCGAAGCCGGTTTTTTTTATGAAAAATGATCTTTTAGTTAAAAGGAGAATCGAACACTCGCATTCCAGGTTCTTCCAAAACCAAAATAAACCTGATTTGCATCAGCAATGCCTTTATAAAGTCGACCAGTAGACTCATAAGTACCTGCCGAAGGGTCAGAGTTAGATACATTGTCCGTAGCTTTTATTGAAGTCCTCATATCAGACAAATAGATTTCGTGTAGTAGGTTATTTACGCCAACGCGGAAACGCAGGGCTTTTCTGTCTTTCAGGTTTAAGAGATAAGCTACTCCCGCATCGAGAAGATCATACGAAGGTAATTTCACATTGTCCTTTGTTACAACATCAGCGTGCAGGTTATCATAATATCTCCAGTTGGCGTCTAATGACAAGTTATTAACTACTCTATATCTGGCTCCCAGGCCAAAAACCGTTTGAGCAGCGTTGCCTACTTTGCCACCGTCTACGTCTCTTGTTGTTATATCCAACGTATTCAAGTCTTCGTCACGACGGGTAGTAATTACATCGCCATTGTACTCCCAATTTCCTAGAGATGCATAACCTGTAATGTCTAGGTTATACACAGGTCTTAAAATGAAATCCAGTTCGACACCCATGTGCACTTGCTCTACACCCTGGTTAGAGCTGTAAATGATGGCGCCGTCGGGAACAGTAATTCCACCTATGGTTTCATCGCCGTCTGCACGTCGGGAGGTGGTGGTTACACGGTCTTTCCATGAAGTTCTATATGCATTCAAGGATGCAGAAAACATTCTTGAAGAAAAATTATAACCGGCTTCAAGTCCTAATATTTTCTCATTGGAAGTGAGCGGATTTACTTCGTTTGAAAAGTTGAGGTAGATGTTATCATGATAAGGCTGCCGAGAGTAGTATCCGGCATTCACATATACTGTATTTTGCGCATCAGGTCTGATTGCAAACCCTGCTTTCACATTGTAGCCAATATTATTAACTGTTTCTGATTTTCTAAACTGCTCCTGATATTCAAAATCTGTTCTACGGTGGGACTGATTAGACAGCGCGCCTTGAAAAAACGTAGAGAATTTTTCTTCAGTATATTCAAGTTGGCCAAATACGCCTCCATAGCTTATGTTTTCGGAATAATCATAATCGATTCGCTGTTCCTGACCGGCTGTGTTGAAGAAAGCAACCCAAGGATCAGCTTTAAGCGATTCCGTAACGTTTTTCACCAGGGGGTTTGCAGAAGAAGATTGATGATCTTCACCTTTAAGATTCCAAGTTTCGTTCCATCCGTTTAAACCCAGAAAATTAGCGACCTGACGATAGTGAGTGCCTTTGTAAGTTCTTAGGTCAATACCAAGATTCAGGTTGAGCTTTTTAGAAAGTTCTTTGTTCAGGTTTGATACTACGCCATACCAACCGTGGTTATTCATCGACGAACGAATAAGATAATTGCCATTGGAGCTGCTGCCTATCCCGTTAGGAGCCTTCGCATTATAGTCGTAAATCGAGTCAAATATAACCTGACCATTTTGATCAAATTTTTTATGGGAGCTACTTCCATAATTTCCAGTTCCCCCACCACGGCCCCAAGATGCGTAGGCTACGGTTGAAAGTTGAGTTGATTCGTTAATCTTGAAATCCCAGTTAAAGTTAGCAACTGGTTTGTGATAAAAGTTGCGTCTTTCCGTGAGATATTCGCCATCTAAATAACCCCAGTTGCCGTTATATTTACGGCCATATTTGAGATAGTCGCTTATGTTGTCCTGAAAGTTTTGGTCGTGCCATTGGGGTGCGCCGGTCAGCAACAAATTGAATTGGTGTTTGTCGTTCGGTCTATAACCTACAGATAGAAAGTAGTTTTGTCCCAGCCCTTTTGTCCCAGCATTGTAGCCGTTCCCCTGCCAGTGCGTAAGCATTAGGCTGACGCCCCACCCATTGGCTCCCAATCCGGTGTTGTAGGCGACAGTACCTTTATAGTATTCGTTATTTGCGGCGCCAAAAGAAGCGAATCCCCCTTGTTTCATTTCGGTAGCCTTCGTCACAAAGTTTACGGTTCCACCTACAGACGAAATGGCCAATTTGGAAGATCCCAAACCGCGCTGAACCTGGATAGCACTAGCTATGTCTGACATGCCAGACCAGTTTGACCAGTACATTAAACCGTCTTCCATTCCATTTATCGGTTGACCGTTTAATAAAAACGCGGTATTATCCTGACCAAAACCTCGTACGCTGATTCGAGAATCGCCATATCCACCTGCTTGAGCGCCTACATACACCGACGGAACATTCACTAGGGCTTGCGTAACGTCGCCGGCACCAGCCTTATCCTGAATGTCCTGGCCTTTAATTGTTGAAACCGCTATTGGCGTGTTACGATCTTTGGCTAGATCGATCACACCTTTTCCCACGACTACAACCTCGTCAAGGTTTTCTTCATTTGCATCTAACACTATGGTACCTATGTCTGTCGAAGAAGATGTAAACCGAACACTCTTTGCGACAAAGTTGATGTGACTAATAATAAGTTTCCCCGAGCTTTTTCCAGGGTTAACAACAAACTCGCCTGAGGCGTCGGTGGCTGTAGAAACGGTAGTGCCTTCTACGTTTACCGTTGCCGCTGAAATAGGTTGGGAATTACCGTCAACAACTTTACCCTTTAGCGTTTGTGCGTGAACCATCGCAGTCGACAAGACTGCCAGCGTAATAAAAAAGAAAATTTTCTTTAGCATAAGAAAGGAATTTTTATGCCGCAAAGAAACACAATAAAATTTAACATTTAGCTCGGCGATGTTAACAAATTGTAACTAAGCTTTAACATATTTAAATATTGATTAACATCAAGTTTTGATATTTTTTATTCAGTTAAATTAAAGTGCTTAATAATTATTTAATATTGATCGAGCGGATCTTCAAGAAAATGCAAAAACCTGCCAAATATTTGACAGGTTTTTAATGAGTGCTTGAGATAAATTCGGTGCTTGAAATTTCAAGCTAAGTTTGGATTTGGTTAAACCAACATCCAGAGCATCCAGTATCCGATATCCAGTCTCCAGCATCCCACCTACAAATAACTCAAATTTGTTTTGGGCGTCAATGCTAAAAGTGTTTCATACATAAGCCGAATCGTATTTTCGATATCATCTTTATGTATCATTTCAACCGTCGTATGCATATATCTTAAAGGCATCGAAACTAAAACCGAGGGGCAACCGTCGTTAGCATAGGCGAAAGAATCAGTGTCGGTGCCGGTACTGCGGCTCAAGGCTCTCCATTGAACAGGTATTTTTTTATCCGCCGCAATTTGTTCTACAAACGCTAACAGCTTATTGTGAATGGCGGGGCCATAAGCCAGTGAAGGCCCTTTGCTACAAGCAATATCACCTTCAATTCTTTTGTTGATCATAAAATGGCTGGTGTCATGAGTCACATCTGTAATGATAGCCACATCAGGCTTGATCCGGCGGGCGATCATTTCAGCGCCACGGAGCCCGATTTCCTCCTGAACAGCGTTTACCACATAAACGCTATAAGGAAGTTTCTTTTTACTTTCTTTTAATAAACGTGCAACTTCCGCAATCATAAATCCGCCAATGCGATTGTCAAAAGCACGACCTACATAGAAATCGTTGGCTAATTCGTCAAACCCATCCTGGTAGGTAACCACCGCGCCGATATGAACGCCAAGTTCCTCCACTTCTTTTTTGCTTCTTACGCCACAATCAATACAAAGGTTTTCTACTTTAGGCTGATTCTCATTCTCTTTCCCAATGCGCGTGTGAATGGCCGGCCAGCCAAAAACACCTTTTACAACGCCTTTCTTGCCGTGCACGTTCACGCGAAGGCCGGGCGCGATCTGATGGTCAACGCCGCCATTTCTCTTCAGGAAAATCAATCCGTTGTCGGTGATATAATTGACAAACCAACTAATCTCGTCAGCATGCGCTTCGATCACAACCTTAAAGGGTTGCCCGGGATTGATTATGCCTACCGCAGTACCATAGGGGTCGACAAATTGTTCATCAATAAAAGGCGCCAGATAATCCAGCCATAATTTTTGTCCCCAACTTTCAAAGCCTACCGGCGAGGCATTGTTGATATAATTTTTTAGGAAGGTCAGCGACTTATCATTTAAAATTGATGCGGGCTTCGTTGCCTTCTTTTTTGTCGTAGTTTTTGCTTTTGCCATATTCCGTGTATTAGCGCCAAACTTACAAGAAATTTTTTATCTGCTATGGTACGCTGTCGGAACCTTTAGCGGTATCAAAAGTTTTTTGGGCTCAAAGCAGCTATTTAGGCCCCGGCTTCGTCCAAAAAACAAAGGATCCGCAATGAAGCAGATTGCATTAACCATAATTTTAGGGATATCGTACCTGTTTATCCATACAGATGCGAAGGCGCAATGGGGCCGCTACCATCGCCATTACCCGGTTTTTCGGCCGGCTCCTGTGATTTCATTGGGTATTGGCGCTGGTTTCAGAAGTTATGGCTTTCGGCCCGGCGTTGCTGTAAATGTGGGCGTTGTAGTGCCGCCGGTTGGTGCGCGGGTAAGAGGTTTACCCCCCGACGCTATAAGAACGGAGATTAACGGTATTGTCTATTATCAACATAATGGCTTGTTTCTTAGAGAGCGGCAGGACGCCGGGTTTGAGGTAGTGGAGGCGCCGATCGGAGGAAGGGTAAACCGGTTGCCAGTGGCGGCAAAATTGACAAAAATTGAAGGCAGATATTATTATCAGAAGGATGGCATTATTTATTATAAGCACAGTGAAAGTGATGGCGGCGATTACGAAATAGTGGGCAGGGATGGCGTGCTTCAAAATGGTGAAGGGACGGTGACGGATAACAACGAAGTCGATGACATGAGAAATGTTGATGACTACGCTGATAACGAAGCAGCAGAGGCGCCCCCAGGGCGCGTTGAAAACGATGCAAAACCTTCCAATGACAAATATATTACCGCTCCGCAGGTGGGCGACCGGTTGGACAGGTTGCCAAGGGATAGTAAGCTTCTTAAGAAGAACGGTAAAACCTTATATCAATCGCCCGGCGGTGTTTATTATAAAGAAGTGATGGAAGGCGATAAAACTTTTTATGAAGTGGTCGAGGGGCCGTAGCCCCAGCCGCTTTTTGTTGATTGTTTTTTTGTTTTAGAACCGCTATTTTTCAAAGTGGCGGTTTTTTAGAATTCTTTTTCGCCGATTTCGCTCTGCGGTAAGTTGATTTTTCTATTTCTGCGCAGCAGATTAAATCCAATAGATAATTGCAGCTGGTCGGGTTCGTAAATATAATGAGTGGTCGTGTAAAAATCGCTGCCCCAGGTGGTGATGCGCTGTCGGTTCGATATGCCCAGGCCTCCGTCCATGTTTAACCATTGAAGTTGAACATACCACCTGCGGTCTTTAGTTGTTTTCTTCATTGTTAGATGCGGTGTTAAAAATGCTCCGTCTTCCCCTTGGGCGGTCGCCCGCAGCGACAAATAATTTAGACTGAATTGCAGCATCCAGTTGCGCTGAAAATTAAAGGTCTGCAAACTGTTGATACTATATACCCACGCCTGATTGGTGATGGGAATAGTGCCGTCAAATAGGTCGCCCTTTATCTTATAACGATACACGTTACCGCCGATAATCGATTGCCAAACTTTGCTCACCTGGAAATTGACATTTGTTTCAACGCCTGTCTGTGTAGCAAGGCCTGCGTTGGTAAATACTCTGTTTAAAATAGTATCAGTAAATACTTTGTTCACCCTTTGAATGGGGTTTAACGTGCGCTGATGATAAAGCGTGACAAAAAAATTACCTCCGGAGAAGCCCTGTTCCAAACCGGCCTCGTAAGTGCCCGTCAGCTCAGGAAGCAACTCAGGATCGCCCTGTTCCAGCGTTTCCGAATGCTCTCTTTCTGGAAAAGGGTTCAACTCAAAATTGTTTGTCCGCTTTATGCGCCTGCTATAACCTGCTTTCAGGGTTCCTTTCGCCCATGCCGCGTAACGAAACTGCACAGAAGGAAACAGGTTGGTAAACTGTAGTTTTGTTTGTTTATTATCGAGCGAAAACGCAAGGTCTCTTTCTGTATGTTCGAGGCGAAGCCCCGCGGCGTAACTCCATTTTTCCCTTGTGGCGTTATATTGCAAATAGCCGGCATTAATATGATTTGTTACGTCGACTTTGCTTGTAAATGCCGGATCAGTCTCAAAGTCCTCGGTGCCGTTGATTTTTGTCAGGTAGCGGAAGTCGCCTTTTTGGGTATCGTAGCGATATTGGTAACCGGCCTGAATCTCGCTATGGCTCCATTTTTTTACATAATCGGCTTTGGCGCGATAAGCGTTGAGCGGATTGGTGTTGGGGTTGCGTGTATATTGGATGGTGTCCGTGGTATTAGGATAATATAAATTCCTGTTTTGTGTTAAGCCGGAAAGAGCTGCCCGCTCAAACAAACCCGATACGGTAAGTCTGGAGGCGTCGCCGAACTGATGGCTATAATCCAGGTTGGCCAAAGTAAATACACCTTCTTTGTCCTGCGTATTGGCGTTATAATAAGTAAAATAGGTTGTATTGCCCGTCGCGAGATCTTCCCGCGAATTGGTATATAAAAGATCTGCTTCGCGGCTCTGGAATTTTTTGCCCCTGTAAAACCCGGTGCTAAAGCTGTTATTTTGATCCGGTTGAAAGCTAACCGAAAGCCTTCCGCCGTAATTATATCTTCTAAAACTCCGCTCTCCGTTGGAGGGAAAACTGGTTTTTATATTGTTGATGATTGTAAAAACATCGCCTTCGCGAAAGCCGGCAATATCGTTGCGCAAATAATTGACGCCGGCATTGACTGCCCATTTATTTTTATTATATCCTGCTGAAAGGTCCATTCCATAACGTTGCGGATGCGCGTAGGTTTGATTGTCAAAATTGTTGAATGGGGGAGCGCCGCCCATAACACTGGCCTGCACCATCCAGCCATCCTCAACTGCGCTTTTGGTTACAATATTAAGAATGCCGCTTTTCCCATCGGCGTCATAAACAGCCGACGGACTGGTAATGACTTCGATGCTTTCTATAGCGCCAGCAGCGAGTTGGCCTAAAACAAATGACGGATCACCCTGTGTTGGTTTGCCGTTAATCAAAACTAAAAAGCTGTTTGAGCCCCGGAAGGAGATGGCGCCCTGCGCATCAACTGAAACAGAGGGGAGGTTGCGAATCACGTCAACAGCAGTGCCGTTGGCAGCGTTCGCGAATTGTGAACTCTGGTACACCTGGCGGTCGATCTTAAAAGAAACAGGAGCCTTTTTGCCCTGAACAACTACCGCCGCCAGCGAATAGCTGTTGGGCAGCAACGAAACGGTTCCCAAATCGATGGTAGATTCAGCGCCAGCATTAACTGACAATGTTTTGGTTTGATAACCGACGTGGCTGACTACAATCCGCCCGGATGCGGAATGCTGCATGACAAAGGTGAAATTTCCTTTTCTATCGGCTTTATTTGTTGCCAGTGTGGCGCCGTCTTTAGCTATATACCTGATAGTCGCCTGCGGCAACACCTCCTGAGTGGTACTGTCGACAACCACTCCTTTCATGGTGATAGTTTGGCCAGCAATTGTTTCACAAAAAAATAAAGCCAGGGCAAAGGCGAAGAAACGGGTCATATAGCGCAAATTGAATTTTAATAAGGGCGCGAAATTCTGCAAAAACCGCGAATAAAAATGGTGTATTTGAAAAATAGATGGTCTCCGCTTACTTTTTTAAAGTTGAAGGATTGATGCCGGATTTCTTTTTAAAATATTTGGTGAAATGTGAGTTGTCCTTGAAGCCAAGCCTATAACCGATTTCTGCAACCGAAAGCCTTGTGTAAAGCAGCAGCCTCTTGGCTTCGGCCATAATATGGTCGGATAAAATATCGGAAGCTGAATGCCCTGTTTCTTTTTTGCAGGCGGCGTTCAGGTTTTGAGGCGTTGTGTGCAAAAGCTGTGCATGGTGTGAAACATTATTCACCAGGTGTTCCTGCCTGGATAAATGTTCGATATACCGCTGACATAGGCCTGATCCGTTTTTCCTTTCTGAACCGGAAGGAAGGTTGGTCAAAAGCTTCGCCAGCAATGCTTTTAATAAGCTTAAAAAGGTGATGCCCGGCGCCGTTTGCGGTGCTTCAAGAACAAGGAGTTGGAATAGTTGTTCGACGATCGCAACATGAGCTTCGGGTATGGAAATCGTGGTGTGATGCTGTAATTGAGAAAATAAATACTTTAATTCATGGTCAAAGAAATCGTCGGCAAATGCTTTTTTAAGAATAAGAACATAGCCTTCGGGCTCAGCGGTCATATCCCAAAAATGCAGCTGATCCTGCCGGATTATAAATAGGATGGGAGGCTCAATATCGTAACTGGTAACATCGATAGCGTGTGTGCCACTGCCGCGCGAAAGATACACCAGCTCCAGGTAGCTGTTATGTTTGTGCGGGTTGGTTTTTCTTGTATTTTTTCTGAAAGCTTCTACTTTGATGCCGCTTCCTGTTTTTGCTTTGTCTTTAATTTCTATAGGGCTGTTCATTCGTTACTTGCGTTTTGTGGCATTTGTTCGCGATAGCGAAAATAAAAAATCCCTTTTCTTAAATAGAAAGGGATTTTTTATCAGATATGATAAGAGACTAAAAAGACATTAGAATAGAGCTTTCTTTACTCTCCAGCGTAGAAGATCCCATCAGGTATTCGTCTACCTTGCGGGCACATTCGCGCCCTTCGCTAATCGCCCAAACTACGAGGCTTTGGCCCCGGCGCATATCCCCGGCTGCAAATACTTTGGCGACGCTGGTGGCATACTTGCCTTCATCGGCTTTAACGTTACCGCGATTATCAAACTCAACGCCCAGTTCTTCCAGCATACCCGCCTGTTGCGGGTGTACGAAGCCCATGGCCAGCAATGCCAGTTCGCATTTGATTTCCCGCTCGCTTCCGGCTACTTCTGTAAACTTCGCTGGCTGGCCCGGCGCAGGCGTGGCCCATTCCAGGTCTACGACTTTTAAACCTGTGAGGTTGCCTTCGGCGTCGCCGATAAATTCTTTGGTCGCAATGCTCCAATGTCTTTGCGCGCCTTCTTCGTGGCTGGTAGTTGTTTTTAACAACATCGGGTAAGTGGGCCAGGGCATTCCCTGCGTGCGCTCTTTTGGCGGCATCGGCAATAATTCAAATTGCGTTACTGACGCGGCTTTGTGGCGGTTACTGGTGCCTACACAGTCGCTGCCCGTATCTCCGCCACCGATTACCACCACATTTTTTCCGGTGGCTAATAGCTCTTCCGATAAAATATTGCTCTCAATATCTTTATTCGCCAGAAAATCTTTTCCTGCAACCCGTTTGTTATTTTGCTTTAGAAAATCCATGGCAAAATGAACGCCTTTAAATTCTCTGCCTGTGATAGGGAGGTCGCGCGGAACCGTGCTTCCACCGCTTAAAACAATAGCATCAAACTGGCGCTGTAGATCGCTCACTTTAACGTTGACACCCACGTTGGCGTGGCATTTAAACGTAACGCCTTCTTCCTGCAAAAGCGCCAGCCGGCGATCGATGACCCATTTTTCCAGTTTGAAATCAGGAATACCATAGCGTAATAATCCACCGGGCTGCTCGTCCCGCTCAAACACGGTTACGGTGTGTCCCGCATAATTCAGCTGCGCTGCAGCAGCAAGGCCGGCCGGCCCGCTGCCGATTACGGCTACTTTTTTACCGGTTCTGACGATCGGCGATTTTTTTGTTACAAAGCCTTTTTCGAAAGCTATTTCAATAATATGCTTTTCAATTTCTTCAATCGCAACCGGCGGCTGGTTGATGCCAAGGACGCAACTCATCTCGCAAGGGGCGGGACAAATGCGACCGGTAAATTCCGGAAAATTATTGGTGGAAGAAAGTATTTCGTAAGCCTCACGATAATCTTTCCGGTAAACAGCGTCGTTGAATTCGGGAATAACATTGCCGAGCGGACAGCCGCTGTGACAAAACGGAATGCCACAATCCATACAGCGTGCCGCCTGATGATTTAACTTTTCCTCTGGAAAAAGCGCCGCAAACTCGCGATAATCCTGCAGCCTTTCTTCTACCGGCTTTTTTGAGGGAAGTTCTCTGGTAAATTCTAAAAATCCTGTTGGTTTACCCATTTCTTATTTAAAATTTCTTGTTTGTTATTAAGGTTGACAGTTCTGGTCAACAGTCCATGGCTTTGGACTATTAACAACGAACTATGAGCCGCATCTACGCTATCTGCTTTTGCTCAATTTTTGCCTGCATGATTTTTTTGTATTCGCTCGGATATACCTTTACGAAGTTTTTGAGTTGGTTTTCAAAATCATCGAGCACAAACCGGGCGACGGTACTTTCAGTGTATTGGTAATGCTTTTCGATTTCTTTTTGAAGGAAAGCGGCATCATCAGCATCCAGCGGGTCAAGTTCTACCATTTCCATATTGCAGTTGCCTGCAAATTGCTGGGCTGTATCGTAGATATAAGCGATACCGCCGCTCATGCCTGCTGCGAAGTTGCGGCCCGTGCCTCCTAAAATGATGGCCCGGCCCCCGGTCATGTATTCGCAGCCGTGATCGCCCACACCCTCCACAACCATGGTGGCGCCTGAGTTTCTTACTGCAAATCTTTCACCGGCTTTACCACGTATGTAAGCGTTGCCGTTGGTAGCGCCATAAAACGCCACGTTACCAATCAGGCTGTTTTCTTCGGGAACAAAACCCGCTTTTTTATCAGGATAGATAATCAGCTTGGCGCCGCTTAATCCTTTACCAAAATAGTCGTTGGCGTCTCCTTCAAGTTCGAGCGTAATTCCTTTATTACAAAATGCCCCGAAGCTTTGGCCCGCTGTTCCTTTTAGTTGAAGGTGGATCGTATCTTCGGGTAAACCGGCGTCGCGATACTTTTTAGTCAGTTCGTGCGACAATACCGTGCCCGCTGCGCGATCCGTATTTACGATATCGAAAGATGCTTTTACTGGAGTTCCGTTTTCGAGGGCCGGTTTGGCTGCTTCAATAAATTTCCAATCGATAATGGTGTCGAAGCCATGATCCTGCTCTTCATAGTTATAGATACCCACGCCTGCTTCGGCTGGCTCTCTGTAAAGAATTGGAGAAAGATCAAGCCCTTTGTATTTCCAATGATCGATGCCATCTTTTATTTTCAATTCATCCACCTGGCCTACCATTTCGTCAACGGTTCTAAAGCCAAGTTCTGCCATCAATTCGCGCATTTCCTGCGTGATGAATTTAAAGAAATTGACAACATGGTCAGCGTTGCCTGAGAAGCGCGCTCTCAGATCCGGGTTTTGCGTTGCAATACCCACAGGGCAGGTGTTGAGATGGCATTTGCGCATCATGATACAACCTTCCACCACAAGCGCCGCTGTGGCAATACCCCATTCTTCAGCGCCCAATAAAGTAGCGATCACAATATCGCGCCCCGAGCGCATTTGTCCGTCGGTTTGAAGTACCACACGGCTACGCAGTTTATTTTTAACCAGTGTTTGCTGGGCTTCTGCCAATCCTAATTCCCAGGGCAAACCCGCATGACGGATCGAGCTCAGCGGCGATGCACCTGTTCCGCCGTCATGGCCCGCGATCAAAACAACATCAGCTTTAGCTTTGGTTACACCTGCGGCAATGGTTCCCACGCCGGCCTTACTTACCAGTTTCACGTTGATTCTTGCGTGGCGATTTGCGTGCTTCAGATCGAAAATCAGCTGTGCCAAATCTTCGATAGAATAGATGTCGTGGTGAGGAGGCGGGGAAATAAGCCCCACACCCGGCGTTGAGTGCCTGGTTCGCCCGATCCAATCATCTACTTTATGTCCGGGAAGCTGGCCGCCCTCGCCTGGTTTAGCGCCCTGCGCCATTTTAATCTGTAATTCATCGGCTTCGGTAAGATATAAACTGGTGACACCAAAACGTCCGCTGGCTACCTGCTTGATGGAGCTGCGCATACTATCACCGTTCTCTAAGGGATTGTAACGCACTTCATCTTCACCACCCTCGCCGGTGTTACTTTTACCGCCCAATCGGTTCATGGCGATCGCAAGGGTCGTATGCGCTTCCCAACTGATCGAGCCGAAGCTCATGGCGCCTGTCGCAAATCTTTTATAAATGTTTTCTGCTGGTTCTACTTCATCAATAGAAATAGCAGGGCGCGTCCTTTTAAAGTCGAACAAACTGCGGATCGTAATAGCTTTTTTGCCCTGATCGTCGATCAGCTTGCTGTATTTTTTAAAAGTGTTATAGTCGCCCATGCGCGTTGCATATTGCAACAAATGGATGGTCTGCGGATTAAACATGTGCGCCTCGCCCTTCCGTTTCCACTGGTAAAAACCACCGGTCGGTAACTGGTCTACGGGCAATTGTTTGCGGCTAAATCCAAATTGATGTTTGGCCAGCGCCTCGCGGGCGATCTCATCGAGGCCCATGCCTTCGATGCGCGATGTGGCATTGGTGAAATAGTTATTGACCACGTCTTTGTTGAGACCAATGATCTCAAATATTTGCGCGCCCTGGTAAGACTGAAGCGTTGAAATTCCCATTTTTGAGAACACTTTCAACAATCCGTCGCTTACTGCTTTGATATAGTTTTTGTGAAGTTCCTCTACTGTTTTATCAGATTTGATCTTGCCCGTTTCTTTCAGCAACCGGATTGTTGAGAAAGCCAGGTAAGGATTTACCGCTGTGGCGCCAAAGCCGAGCAGGCAGGCGAAATGGTGAACCTCCCAAACATCACCGGCTTCTACAACAATACCTACTTTGCCCCGCAAACCTTTTTTAATCAGGTGATGGTGCACTGCAGATACCGCCAATAATGAAGGGATAGCTGCGTGGTCGCCGTCGATGGAACGGTCTTGCAATACGAGTACTTCAAACCCGTCGTTCACCGCGTCTTCCGCGTAGCGGCACAGGCGGTCCAAAGCGCGGCGCATTGAGCCTGCTTTCCCGTCAGCAACAAAATAACACTGAAGTGTTTTTGCCTGGAAACTACCTGTGTCGATACTTCTTAGTTTCTCCAATTCATAATTGGTTAACACCGGTTGTTTCAAAGCGACGACATGACAATCTTTTTCATCTTCGATCAACATGCTGCCATTGTTGCCCACGAAGGTCGCCAGCGACATCACCATTCTTTCCCGGATAGGATCGATGGGAGGGTTGGTTACCTGCGCAAAAAGCTGTTTGAAATAATAGCTCAGATGTTGGGGCTGATCGCTCAAAATAGCCAAAGGCGTATCTACTCCCATTGAACCAATGGGTTCTTTGCCATCGGTAGCCATAGGCAGGATCAGGTTTTCTACATCTTCTGAAGTGAACCCAAATGCCTTTTGATATTTGAATATTTGTTCTTCGCTGAGATTGCTGAACATCACTCGTGGTTCGGGCAATTCGTTCAGCTTTATTTTATATTGATTGAGCCAATCGCCATAAGGCTTCTGGTTACAAATCGTTTGTTTCAATTCTTCATCGCTGATAATTCGTCCCTGCTCCATATCTACCAGGAACATCTTTCCGGGTTGCAGCCTGCCTTTTTCAATAATCGTGCTTTGGTCCACCACCAGCGCGCCGGTTTCAGAACCCATGATCACACGGCCATCCGTGGTAACGCAGTAGCGTGAGGGGCGCAAACCATTTCTGTCGAGCGTAGCGCCGATCATTTTTCCATCTGTAAAAGAAATCGAGGCCGGGCCATCCCAAGGTTCCATCTGGCAGGCGTGAAATTCGTAGAACGCTTTTTTCGCGGGATCCATGTCTTCGTTGCCATCCCAGGCTTCGGGGATCAGCATCATCATCACATGAGGTAGCGAACGTCCGGTTAACGCCAGCAGTTCGATCATATTATCCAAACAGGCAGAATCACTTTGTTCATTGCTGACGATGGGCACGAGCATGTCCATTTCTTCATCGGTAAATAGCGGCGATTCAAAGTTTGATTCGGCCGAACGCAACCAGTTCAGATTTCCCTGAAGCGTGTTGATTTCACCGTTGTGGGCGATAAAGCGGAAGGGCTGCGCCAGCCTCCATGAAGGGAAGGTGTTGGTGGCGAAGCGGGAATGCACCAGGCCAAAGGCGCTTACGGCGCGCTTGTCGGAAAGATCGTTATAATATTCCCGAACCTGGTGGCTCGTAAGTTGTCCTTTATAAATCAGGGTGCGGCAAGAAAGAGAAGAAATATAAAACCCTACTTCATCTTTTTTAACGGCGTTACCGGTGATGTGCGTGGCATACTTCCGTAGAACGAACAATTTTCTTTCAAACTCTATGGCCGATTTCACGCCGGCAGGTTTGGCGATGAAAACCTGTTCAATCGCGGGTTCCACCTGTAATGCGCTTGGGCCGATACCAGCATTGTTAATCGGCACTTCGCGCCAGTGGATGACGTTCATGCCCATTTTTTCGGCGGCACGGTTAAAAATTTCGCGGCATTCATCGCGAAGCCTTGGCTCCTTTGGGAAGAAAACCATTCCTACTGCATACTCTTCGATGGCAGGCAGTGTAATGCCGAGATGTAACAATTCGTCATAAAAAAATTCATGAGGAATTTGAATCATGATTCCTGCGCCATCGCCCGTATTGTCTTCACACCCACATGCACCGCGGTGCTCCATGTTTTCGAGAATCGTAAGCGCGTCTGAAATTGTTTGATGATTTTTATTGCCCTTAATATTCGCAACAAATCCAATTCCACATGCGTCGCGCTCAAAAGATGGGTCATAAAGACCTTTGTTTTCTGTCATAGTTCCTTATCAAATTTTTACAAAAAAATTTTGGTTTTTTCAATACGAGAAGGCAATCGAGAGCCGTGTAAATTAATCAAAAAAGTTGATAATTTGACAAACCCTCTGTTTGCGGCTAATAATTTTAATAATTATCAAAAAAATAACAATAAATGATAAAAAATATCTAACAACAAATGGTTCTTGTTAGTGCAGTATCTTTATTTTCAGCGTCGCTTTTTGATAGCTTTCTAATCGCAATTTAATAATAAAAAGTCGAAATGACAATTATTGAAGGATTAAAATGGCATGAGGGTACTAAACAGCTTTTTTTGTGCCATTTATATATGAAATTTTGGCCTAATGGAAGTTATTCTCCTGAAACCTATCTGCCCGATAAAAAATCATTCGCCGCGTCGGCGCTGCTAAACTTTACTGACTTGAGGTGGCCGCTAATCAAAATTCAAGGCCCAACTTCAGGGCAATTCGTTAAACCAGGTAACTAAAGAGTGCATTGTTTTTATTCAGTTCGGTGTATGAAAACTGGTGTGTTTTCAGGTTTTCGATTAGCGGGAAATAATCTTCCCTGCTTTTGAGTTCTACACCTACCAGCGCAGGTCCGCTTTCCTTGTTGGTTTTTTGCATATACTCAAACCGCGTAATATCATCATCGGGCCCCAAAACATTGGTAACAAAAGTTTTTAAGGCGCCGGGGCGCTGCGCAAAATCAATTAAGAAATAATGCTTCAGGCCTTCATATTGCAAACTCCTTTCTTTGATTTCCTGCATCCTGTCGATATCATTGTTGCTGCCGCTCACAATACAAACTACATTTTTTCCTTTGATGGATGCGTTTAAC
Source organism: Niabella insulisoli (assembly GCF_039652435.2). Taxonomy (GTDB): domain Bacteria; phylum Bacteroidota; class Bacteroidia; order Chitinophagales; family Chitinophagaceae; genus Niabella; species Niabella insulamsoli. Next base: position 882,061 of record NZ_CP190246.1, read on the forward strand.
AAATCGATCGCAGCGATGGACAAAGCGCCCGCCGGTTCAACCACGATCGCATCTTTATTGTAAAGTTCAAGTATGGTTGTACAAATTTTTCCTTCCGGAACAAGCACCATGTCGTCCAACACTTCCCTGCATTTTTGAAAAGTTAGTTCGCCGACGCGTTTCACCGCTGCGCCATCCACAAAGCGATCGATTTGCGCCAGCTCAACCGGGTTGCCCTTCTTCAACGCTTCGGTCATAGATGGTGCGCCTTCGGGCTCCACCCCGATAATTTTTATCTGCGGCGCCACAGATTTGATAAAGCTGCCCACGCCCGCGGAAAGGCCGCCACCACCGATCGGAATTATGATATAGTCAACGTTAGAAAGCTGCTCGTAAATTTCAAGGCCTACCGTAGCCTGGCCTTCTATCACTTTTTCATCATCAAACGGATGCACAAAAGTCATGTTATGTTGTGCCGTGTAGGCCTTTGCGGCGTTAGCACAATCGTCGTAGGTGTCGCCCGTCAGCACAATTTCAATATTGTCTTCTCCAAACATTTTTGTTTGTGTGATCTTTTGCTTCGGGGTGATGGAAGGCATAAAAATAGTGCCTTTAATGTTCAATGCCTTGCAGCTAAAAGCAAATCCCTGGGCATGGTTGCCGGCGCTGGCGCATACCACGCCGCAGGCTCTCTGCGCTTCTGTTAACGCGCTCATCATATTATAAGCGCCTCTTATTTTATAGGAGCGGACCACCTGAAGATCTTCGCGTTTCAGGTAAATATGCGCCCCAAATTTTCGGCTTAATGTAGCATTAAGTTGTAAGGGAGTTTTTAAAATAACCTGTTCTATTTTTTTAGCTGTTGCCCGAACCGACTCAAGAGATAAAGATGACATAATTGGTTTTTGGTAATCGCCCAAAAGTACGATGAATATCAAACTTAATGTTGTAAACCGTTTCTTTATTAAGTTAGCAGTCTAATTCGATAAGATCATATGTCTTTGTCTGTAAAACATTCCGCGTCGCCGCTTAACATTTTTACTATGATGACCAACTTGGCGCGCGCGCATGATGCGTATAATTTATCGCAGGGGTTGCCCGATTATCCTGTCGCTGCGGCGTTGGGCGCCTATCTGACCGAGGCCGTTGAACAGGGGTTCAACCAATATGCGCCGATGCAGGGGCTGACAAGCCTGCGCGAAGCAATTGCGATCGACCTGAACAAGCGGTATCAAACGAAGACGGTGGCAGCCGATGGGGTTGTTGTTACGCCGGGTGCAACGTACGGTATTTACGCATCGCTTACTGCTATCATTGACAAAGGCGACGAAGTGATTTATTTTGAGCCGGCTTTTGATTGCTACCGCCCGGCAATTGAAATAACGGGCGGAGTGCCGGTAAGAATTACGCTGGAGGCGTCGGCGGACTTTAGAATAGACTGGAACCAGGTAAAGGATCGCATCACTTTAAAAACGAAGGCGATTTTGATTAATACGCCACACAACCCTACCGGGTATGTTTGGGCGCAGTTCGATTGGGATCAGCTTGCCGATGTGATTGGGGATAAGGATATCTATGTCATTGCTGATGAAGTGTATGATCACATTGTGTTTGATGATCGCCAGCATCTTCCTGGATTTTTGCAGCCAAGACTCAGGCATAAACTGATTTCTATTTATTCGTTCGGGAAAGCCTTTCATATTACCGGCTGGAAAGTTGGTTATTGCGTGGCTGCTCCTGATATTGTGGCCGCTTTTAAATCTATTCATCAATACCTGACTTTTAGCGTCAACACGCCGGCGCAGCATGCGATCGCTCAATATTTACAGCACTATGACGTGGCCGAAGCTGCGGCTACTTTGCAGCATAAAAGAGACCTTTTGATCGGCGGCCTGCAATCTTCCCGCTTTCAACCGTTAACCACCAGCGCCGGCACTTATTTTCAATTGTATGATTATTCGGCAATCAGCGATCGCGATGATGTGTCATTTGCGAAATGGATGACGGCGGAGCACCAGGTCGCTACTATTCCATTAAGCGCTTTTTATCAATCGGAGCGCAGCGATAAAATTGTAAGATTGTGTTTTGCAAAAAAAGACGACGTGTTGCTGGCGGCGGCCGCGCAATTAAGCAAAGTGTGAAAAGCCTGAACAAGGTCAGCAGGCAGATCCTGTCTTAATTACAAAGCCGTATTGGAAATGGCCTTTCCATGATCCAGGACCAGCTTATGTGTCAAGCAATTGGGCAATTGTGTTTCAAAATGCCCCACGTAAATAATCGTAACACCATTCTTGCTGATTTCATCTACCAGGCCGTTAAAATATTGTGTTTGCCTGTGGTCCAATCCCTGACAGGGTTCATCCAACACCAGCAGTTGCGGGTTTTTGATAATGGTTCGCCCCAGCAAAGCGAGGCGCTGTTTGCCTAAAGGAAGTACGGATAGTAGTTCATCCTTTTCTTCAAACAAATCCAGGAATTTTAGCAATGCATCGAGTTGCTGTTTTTGCGCGTAGCGCAGTTGACGATAAAGGCCGTTGCTGTCGAAAAAGCCCGAGGCAAGGCTTTCCAGCACTGTGGCGTTAGCGTCGAAGTACCAATGAAGTTCCGGGGAAATAAGACCGATGCGGCGTTTGATATCCCAAATGCTTTCGCCCCCTGCGCCACGTTGAATGCCAAAGAGTTTTATATCATTGCCGTAAGCTTGCGGATGGTCGCCGGTAATCAAACTCAATAACGTCGATTTGCCGGAGCCATTGTGGCCTTGCAGCAGCCATTTTTCACCAGCGTTTACCACCCAATCGATTTGGTCAAGAATAATTTTTTCATCATAACGTACATGCACATGATGCATGTTAACGATCTGCTGCGTGGTATACTCCGGTTTTTCTTTGAGAAACGCAGGAAGCGGTTTTAATGGTCGTCGAGGCAGGCCGCCGGTAGCATCTCCTTGCAATAGCGTGCCGTTTCGAAGTGTTACAAAACGCTGAGCACATGCAGGGAGCTCGGCGTCATTGCTGATTAACAAAAGTGTTCCTCCTTTTTGTGTGTAGTCGGTAAATAACTGGTTGAGGTGGGTGCGCGACTGCTTATCCAGCCCCGTGTAAGGCTGATCCATAATCAATACCTGCGGGCTTAACCAAAGCGCTTTGATCAATTGTAATTTTTTATGTTCCCCGCTCGACAGCTCGATGAGCTGCTCTTCTAAAACAGCAGCGTAATCAAATGCGGCGACCAATCTTAGTAAAAACGATGGGTCTAAATAATGCGCATCGCCAAACAGTTTCAGTTCTTTTGCAACCGAAATGGTATCCCGTTTTTGCTGATGGTTATAGCGTTGTTGATAGTAGAAGTTGCGATCTCCTTCCAGATTTGTAAACCGGTACCAGTTCTCCACAAAAAGCACTTCGGGAGATAATCTTTCGTTTTGATCCAAGCTGACACGAATACTTTCCTGGTGCTTTTTAAAATTGGCGATCGCTTTACCCAGCGTAGTTTTTCCGCTTCCGCTTTCCCCGCGAATTACCACGGTTTCGCCTGTCTCAACCTGTAAATCGATTTGGTCTAATACCTTTTTTGAGGTGTAGCTCACAGAAAGTTTCGTGATCACAATAACACTCATCCGGCCTGATTTAAAAAGACCTCACAGAGCGTTACAATCTGTGAGGTCTGTGTATGATTTGCTTTATGAAATAATTCCGAAAAAATGAAAAACTATTTTGTCCGGAAAGAGATCTATGCGGTTTTGATGGCTTTCATAGCTGTCATTGCCTTGCGCAATACAGCGCCAACCTGCTCCACCTGATGAGAGCGAATAGCCTCGTTTACCTCAACCAACTCCTGGTTGTCTACAGCGCCGTCTTTGCCTTCGTTGAAATTTTTGCCAACTAAATCCGTATCCACAGTTTTCATGAAATCTGCCAGAAGCGGTTTACAAGCCTGGTCGAACAGGTAGCAGCCGTATTCTGCGGTATCGGAAATAACGCGGTTCATTTCAAAAAGTTTCTTACGCGCAATGGTGTTAGCGATCAATGGCGTTTCGTGTAATGACTCGTAGTAAGCCGATTCGGGTTTGATGCCGGCTTCCACCATCGTTTCGAAAGCCAGTTCCACACCTGCTTTCACGAAAGCCACCATCAACGTGTAGTTGTCGAAATATTCCTGCTCGCCAATTTTCATGTCGCCGGCCGGAGTTTTTTCGAAGGCGGTTTCGCCTGTCTCCGCTCTCCATTTTAAAAGATTCACATCGCCATTGGCCCAGTCTTCCATCATAATACGGCTGAACTCACCGCTCATGATATCATCCTGGTGCTTTTGGAATAAAGGCCTCATGATATCTTTCAATTCTTCAGACACCTTAAAAGCTTTTATTTTAGCAGGGTTGCTCAGTCGGTCCATCATACCTGTAACACCACCATGTTTTAACGCTTCAGTAATTACTTCCACGCCGTATTGCACCAGTTTCGATGCATAAGCCGGATCGATTCCTTTTTCAATCATTTTGTCGAAAGAAAGAATAGATCCTGTTTGTAACAAGCCGCAAAGAATCGTTTGCTCGCCCATCAGATCAGACTTTACTTCTGCAACAAAAGAAGATCTCAAAACACCTGCGCGATGGCCGCCCGTGCCCACGCAGTAAGCTTTTGCCTGATCCAGACCTTTTCCTTCGGGATCATTTTCCGGGTGTACGGCTATCAATGTGGGAACACCAAATCCGCGAACATATTCTGCGCGCACTTCACTGCCGGGGCATTTCGGGGCTACCATAATAACGGTGATATCTTTGCGTATCTGGGTGCCTTCTTCAACAATATTAAAACCGTGAGAATAAGAAAGCGTAGCGCCTTGTTTCATTAAAGGCATTACCGCGTTTACAACACTGGTGTGCTGTTTATCAGGAGTAAGATTGCTTACCAGGTCGGCCGTTGGGATCAACTCCTCGTAAGTGCCCACCGTGAAGTTATTATCGGTAGCATTTTTCCAGCTATCTCTTTTTCCTTCAATAGCTTCTTTGCGTAATGCATAAGAAACATCCAGCCCGCTGTCTCTGAGGTTTAAGCCCTGGTTGAGGCCTTGTGCGCCACAACCTACGATCACTATTTTTTTTCCTTTCAGTGCGTCCACACCGTCGGCAAATTCGTCGTTGCTCATAAATTCGCAAACGCCCAGTTGGTTTAACTGTTCTCTCAGGGGTAATGTGTTAAAATAATTTCCCATTGTTTTTATTCGTGTTTAAGTTGTTTGTTTTTTTTAATATTTATTTTATGATAAAACTAATTTTCTTTGCGCCAGCGCATAGCCATAATGCAGCGCATCATGCGACTGAATCATTGCAATGGCGTCCTCAATCGTATTTAATGTAGTATTAAAACTTGTTGTGTAGGCGCTAAAAGATGTAAATATGCCGTTATTGTAATCGACTTCCAGTTGATCAATATTGCTGTGAATGATCGCTTTTAAAAAATCAATTTCAGCCTGCGTAATAAACTGTTCGGGTTTTGTGCCTTTTTTATAGCGGTCGATGATGGCCGCATCTATATTTAAAGGAAGGCCGGAAAGCCGATAGCAAAGCCCTTGTGTTGTGACTACAATGTGGCCGAAGTTCCAGGCAATATTATTATTGAATCCTTCGGGGATTTTATTAAGCTGATCAATCGAAAGTCCGTTGACCAGGTTGGTAAAATTGCTGCGGGTTATATGAATGATTTCAAAGTATTTTTTCACGTTGTATTCTTGTCATTTAATGAGAGTAAAACTCGGGGCTGCTATGGCGCCACGACTACATCTGAAATATTTTCTCACCTTTCTCTAAAAACTCGTTTTCAATCACTTCTTCTCCGGGCTCCTTATATTCAAATTCTTTGAGCCGCTTGTGGAAGCCTTCGCTTTCTTTCATGATTGCTACACGGCCACCGCGCACAAACTCCACGAGGCCGTATTCTCCGAGTTTTATTACCAGATCCTCGGTATCCTCTTTGTGGCCGGTCGATTCGAAAACGGTAAAGTTAGGCCTTACGCAAACCACGCGCGCGCCATATTTGCGAAGAATTCTTTCCACCACCATTTTCTCTGCCACTTCTTTCGTCGGCACCTTGTAAAGGGCCAGTTCCTGCCAAACGATTTCGTCGTTAGTATTGTAAAAAGCCCTTAAAACTTCGACCTGTTTTTCGATTTGCTTGCAAAGTTTTTTAACGACTTCCTCTGTTTCGTCGATTAAGATATTAAAGCGGTGGATGCCTTCCACTTCTGATGAAGAGGTGTTGAGGCTGTCGATGTTGATTTTTCTTCTTGAAAAGATAATGCAAATGCGCGAGAGCAGGCCGATATGGTCTTCTGCGTAAACGGTGATGGTATATTGTTGTTTCATTATTGAATTTTTAAACGAAGTGAAAATGCTTCCGGCTGGCGATTTATTTGATGCCGCAAAAAGCCGCGAAGCAAATATTTTTATGCAAAATGTCAGTATTCCTGAATCCGACTCGCTTCATTAATTCGAGTTGATAAGTCACAGGGCGGGGCGAATCTTCCTTTTCAATATATGCTAAAACATGCTTTCTGTAAGCCGGCCCATCGATGTTTTCAAGATAATCGCCATACCGCTCCCAGGTATAGGCACTTAGCGCTTCCTGTTCCTGTGTTACCAAATCGGCAATCATCAGGCAGCCACCGGGTTTTAAAATTTGAAATAATTTCTCAAATGTAGTTTCCCAATCTGAATCATCCCGAAGATGGTGTAAAACGGCGCCTGCCAGAATAATGTCAAAATGGTTGGGCGGTAGCGCAACGGACCGAAGGTCACCCTGAAGTGCCGTAATAGTATTCGACGTCACAGCGCTTATTCGCTCTTGCGCCTTTCTCAACATCGGCGCACTCAGGTCAACCAAAGTGCAGTTGAGGCGGTCATTTTTTTGCAGCATCTTTAAGGTGTAGTTGCCGGCGCCACAACCAAGATCTAAAAGTTCAGTAGCGTGAGGCGCCACGCGGTGGTATGCTTCGGTGATTAGCGCCAATGTTTGTGCGGCGTCAACAACCGAAACCTGTCCGCTGTCCAAACTTGAAAAGCGATCCACGTCCTTGTCAAACCGGGCCTGTATTTCCCCTATGCTTGATTTGTTCATGATATCGGCGGCGCCGCTTGCTTGTTTCATCCTCTGTGCTTTAGAATCTATTTATGCTTTGCGATTATGATATAATGTTCCGCATTTTTTGGCGGTAATAACTGGTAAGTCGACAAAGTTACATCCGTTAAATACGAAAGCGTATCATGTATTTACTTCAGCCTGATCTCGCTTACGCTGCATCCCTGTGGTACCATGGGAAATACATTGTTTTCTTTGCCTACCATTACTTCCAGCAAATAGCTTCCGTCGTGATCGAGCATGGCTTTCAAAGCGCTTTTTAGATCTTCGCGCTGATCAATCTTTCTTCCCTCTATCCCATAAGATTTAGCGAGCATGATATAATCTGGACTGGTGATATTTACAAAAGAGTAGCGCTTATCATGAAATAGCTGCTGCCATTGCCTCACCATCCCTAAAAATTCATTGTTCAAAATCAGGATCTTTACGGCTGCGCCGAATTGCATGATGGTGCCGAGCTCCTGCAAGGTCATTTGAAAACCGCCATCGCCGATAATAGCCACAACGGTTCTGTCTGGCGCGCCATATTTGGCGCCTATCGCGGCTGGCAGCCCGAATCCCATGGTACCCAGCCCGCCCGAGGTTACATTCGACCGGGACTGGTTGAACTTCGCATAGCGACATGCTACCATTTGGTGCTGCCCTACGTCGGTTACAATTACTGCATCGCCATTTGTCAGTTCATTGAGTGCGTTCATCACTTCAGCCATGCTCATTACATCTCCTTCGGGATGCATTTCGGGCTGAATACATTCTTTTTCTTCCTCTGCCGTGTATTCTTTAAACTTGTTGAGCCATGCAGCATTATCTTTTTGTTCGATCAAGGCGGTCAACATGGGCAGCGTTTCTTTACAGTCGCCCCAAACGGCCACAGTTGTTTTCACGTTTTTATCAATTTCAGCAGGATCAATATCCATGTGAATGATCTGCGCCTGCTTGGCATATTTATCAAGACGGCCCGTAACGCGGTCATCGAAGCGCATTCCGATGGCGATTAAAACATCGCACTCGTTGGTTAATACATTCGGCCCATAATTGCCGTGCATGCCCAGCATGCCCACGCCCAACGGGTGATCGGACGGGATGGCGCTTTCTCCCATAATGGTCCATGCCGCTGGCAGATTTCCTTTTTCGATAAAGGCGGCAAATTCTTTTTCGGCTTTGCCGAGAATGACGCCCTGCCCAAAAATTACAAAAGGCTTTTGCGCGTTGTTGATCAAAGCGGCGGCCTCTTCAACATATTCTTTTCTAACGATGGGCTTGGGGCGATAGCTGCGAACATGGTTGCACTTCTCATAGCCCGGAAACTCAAATTGTTGTATTTGCGCATTTTTGGTAATATCGATCAAAACCGGGCCGGGCCTGCCACTGGCCGCGATATAGAAAGCCTTTGCTAAAACTGAAGGGATTTCATTTGCATCTGTAATCTGATAATTCCATTTTGTAACAGGCGCCGTGATATTGATGACGTCGGTTTCCTGAAAAGCATCTGTGCCCAACAGATGTGCAAATACCTGTCCGGTGATGCATACTACCGGCGTTGAATCGATCTGCGCATCGGCCAGGCCTGTCACCAGGTTGGTGGCGCCGGGCCCGCTGGTGGCAAATGCTACGCCGACGCGGCCGCTGGTGCGCGCATATCCCTGAGCAGCATGGATGCCACCCTGTTCGTGGCGAACCAAAATATGTTCTACCTTTTCTTTATAATCATATAGTGCATCGTAAATTGGCATGATGGCGCCGCCGGGATAGCCGAATATGATCTCCGTGTTTTCAGCAAGCAGGCATTCGATTACCGCTTTGCTACCCGACATGGTAGTGGTTGTTTTTGTTGGAGCCGGAGCTGTTTCTTTCTGTATTTCAAGAGTATTCATAACTCGTATTTTAAGTTTGAGCGTGTATCAATTTTTAAAGCCAATTCTTTTTCTTTCTTCCCATTTTCGCGCCGCGGCTTTTTCGTCTAACAAATTTTCCAGCGCGTCATAAACCCGCCTGCCGGACGGGCAGGTCTGATGGAGTCGTACATCATGCCACTGACTCGTTCTTCTCTGAGCTCGTAAATGCGATTTTGTATGGATTGAATTACTTGCATTTGAAGTACATCTTTTATTGATCCGTCACACAACCCTCGGAAGCGTCTTTTACCAGTTTTGCATATTTATATAAAACCCCGTTTTTAACTTTCAGGCCGGGCTGCACCCAGTTCGCTTTTCTTTTGGCGATTTCTTCGTCGCTAACTTTTAAGGTTAGCTTATTATTAATAGCGTCAATTTCTATAATATCATCATCTTGTACAAAACCAATAAGGCCGCCGTCAAAAGCTTCCGGAGTGACGTGCCCGACTACAAATCCGTGCGTGCCGCCGCTAAACCTGCCGTCGGTAATTAGCGCTACCGTTTTGCCCAAACCGGCACCAATGATCGCGCCGGTAGGTTTTAGCATTTCAGGCATGCCTGGAGCGCCTTTCGGGCCTTCATTTTTAATCACCACCACATCGCCGGCTTTTACCTTACCTGCTGCTAACCCGGCGATCAGTTTTTTCTCTCCGTCAAACACGCGCGCGGTACCTTCAAAGCGTTCGCCTTCTTTTCCACTGATCTTTGCTACGCTGCCTTTTTCGGCCAGATTACCATACAGGATTTGTAAGTGGCCTGTTTTTTTCATCGGCTTTTCAAGCGGATAAATAATATCCTGTGTTTCAAAATCAAGATCCGGAACAGCTTCCAGGTTTTCCGCAATTGTTTTGCCGGTTACCGTCAGGCAACTGCCGTCGATTAATCCATTTTTTAAAAGATATTTCATCACCGCAGGAACGCCGCCCTTTTTGTGAAGGTCTTCCATGAGGTATTTTCCGCTGGGTTTAAAATCAGCCAAAACGGGCACCCGGTCGCTGATGGACTGAAAATCATCCTGTGTCAGCGGAATGCCTGCCGTTCTCGCCATAGCGAGCAGGTGTAATACCGCATTAGTACTTCCGCCTAAGACCATAATCACCGTAATGGCGTTTTCAAACGCCTGGCGCGTCATGATATCGCTGGGCTTAATGTCTTTTTCCATCAGGAGGCGAATGGCTTTCCCTGCTTCGATACATTCCTTTACTTTTTCTTCGCTCAACGCCGGATTGCTGCTCGAATAGGGCAGGCTCATGCCCATCGCTTCAATCGCAGAAGCCATTGTATTTGCTGTGTACATACCGCCGCAGGCGCCGGCGCCGGGGCAACTGTTTTTTACTACGCCTTTAAAATCGGCCTCATCCAGCTGGCCCGCTATTTTTTTGCCCAGCGCTTCAAATGCGGAAACAATATTCAGATCTTCGCCTTTATAATGACCGGGGGCGATCGTGCCGCCATATACCATGATCGAAGGCCGGTTTAAACGTGCCATGGCCATGATGGAACCCGGCATATTTTTATCACATCCCGGAACGGTGATAAGCGCGTCATAATATTGTGCACCGCAAACCGTTTCAATCGAATCGGCAATCACGTCGCGGCTTACCAACGAATAGCGCATGCCATCCGTGCCGTTGCTCATGCCATCGCTTACGCCGATCGTATTAAAAATAAAACCTACCAAATTGTTATCCCAGGTCGACTTTTTTACGTGAGCCGCCAATTGATTGAGGTGCATATTACAGGGGTTGCCATCGTATCCCATGCTGGCAATGCCTACCTGTGCTTTATTCAGATCTTCTTCTGTCAATCCTAAAGCATATAGTTGCGCCTGTGCTGCTGGCTGTGTTGGGTCCTGAGTTAACGTTTTAGAGTATTTGTTTAATTCGGTCATGCGTTTATAGTTATTCGAGTTATATATTTTTTATATGAGATCTCCCTTTTCTGCCAAGCCACCTCTGTTTTTCAGATTCGTGATTTGCAAAACTTCCGTGGCGGTCCGGTGTTGATGTTTCAAAAAATAAGTTCAAGGCGGCGCCTGGCCTGGGAATAAGTCGGTACAGCAGGCGTATCCCCGCTTTTATGCCGACATTTTTTCAGCCATTTCCTTCAGATCGCTGTCCTGCACTTCTTTTTTCGCATCTGCTACATTCAAAAATTGTTGATATAATACGTCTACCTGATTGCGGTCAAACTCGTATCCAAGATTTTTAAACCGATACGCCAAAGCGCTGCGGCCACTACGCGCTGTTAAAACAATTCGGGATGTGTCGGCGCCTACTTCCTCGGGCGCAATAATTTCGTAGGTGGTGGCTTCTTTAAGGAATCCATCCTGGTGAATACCCGAGGAATGAGAGAAAGCATTGTCGCCGACGACGGCTTTATTTGGCTGGACGACCATTCTCATGGTTTCCGAAACCAGGCGGCTCATGGGCAACAACCGGCTGGTGTCGATGTTGGTGAACAAATTCAGCTCGGGATGCTTTTTGATGATCATCGCTACTTCCTCTAAAGACGTATTGCCTGCTCGTTCGCCAATCCCATTGATCGTGCACTCAATTTGTCGCGCACCGCCGATTGCACCAGCTATAGAGTTGGCCGTGGCTAACCCGAGGTCATTGTGGCAATGGCAGGAAAGCATGGCTTTGTCAATATTGGAAACGTGGTTCATGAGGTATTGCATCTTTTCCTGATATTGGTGGGGAAGACAAAACCCCGTAGTATCGGGAACGTTCACCACCGTGGCGCCTGCACCAATTACGGCCTCCGTAAGTTGCGCCAGAAAGGCAAGATCGGCACGGCCGGCGTCTTCGGCATAGAACTCTACATCGGGAACAAGGTTGCGGGCCAGTTTCACCGCGGCTACAGCGCGTTCGATAATATTTTCCCGGGTAGTGTTGAATTTATATTTGATATGATTATCCGAAGATCCGATACCCGTGTGGATACGTGGCCGAACAGCAGGCTTCAACGCTTCTGCGGCTACTTCGATATCTTTCTGCACAGCGCGGGTAAGCCCCGTAACGGTGGCGGTTTTAATCACTTTCGAAATTTCATTAACCGATGCAAAATCTCCCGGACTGGAAACAGGAAAGCCCGCTTCTATAATATCTACTCCGAGCGCTTCTAACTCAAGGGCCAGTTTTATTTTTTCTTCGGTGTTAAGTTTACAACCGGGTACCTGCTCACCATCTCTTAAAGTAGTGTCGAAAATGAAAACTTTGTCTTGTGCCATATATGAATCGTTATAATGAAAAATAATCCGTAAAATAGTCAATAAAAGTAAACATTATATATCTTGTGTGACAAACTATATTAAACAACAATTTACACCATATAAGTTTTGAATTTATTTCCTAAAAAATTGAAAATCAAACTATAGCACTTATTTAAATTACAATGCCCAGTAGAAGTACAGATGCGCTTTTTCAATTAATCAAATCACTCGAAAAGTCTGAAAAACGGAATTTAAAGCTATTCGTGAACCGGAACTCCGGATCAGAAAGCCTTAAGAGCCTGAAGGTTTTCGATGCGTTGGATAAAATGAACGAGTATGACGAAGCGCTGCTGCTGAAAAAAGTGCCCAGCGTAAGCAAGCAGCAGCTGAGCAATACCAAAGCGTTATTGTACCGGCAAATCCTGAGCAGTTTGCGCGTTCTGAAAGACGAAAGAAATACGGACCTGCATCTGCACGAAATGCTGGACAATGCGCGCATTTTATATAATAAAGGGCTTTACCACCAAACGCTCAAAGTGCTGGAGCGTATTAAAGATTATGCGCGCACCCATCATCAGCTGACCTATTTGCAACAGGCATTATTTTTCGAGAAGAAAATTGAAGCGCTTTATATTACGCGCAGCCTGCAATCGAGAGCCGGCGAACTGGCCAACGAAGCGAAGGAAGTTAATGATCGCATTAGCAATATCAACGAACTTTCTAATTTAAATCTTTTATTATACGGATGGTATATTCAAAACGGCCACGCCAGAAATCAAAACGACGTGAAAACGGTGCAGGCCTTTATGGACGAGCATTTGAAGAAAAATATCGGCGACAGTTTTTATGAAAAAGTTTATCTGCATCAGTGTTATGTCTGGTATGCTTATATCAAACTTGATTTTTTGATGTACTACCGGTATTGCCAGAAATGGGTGGATGTGTTTGAGCAACATCCTAAAATGATTGAGACAGAAACCGCCATGTATGTAAAAGGCATGCACAACCTTATGAGCGCGCATTTCAACCTGCTCAATCATGATAAGCTCGCGTCAAGCATTAAAAAATTTAAGCATTTTGCCCAGTCAGATCTGGTGCAAGGGACCGATAATAACCGAATTGTAACATATGTGTATCTCTATACGGCGGTTATCAATCTACATTTCCTGGAGGGCACTTTCGTGAAGGGGCTGAAAATGGTTCCCTACCTCGAGGAAATGCTGGTGAAGCACGGGAAATACCTCGATCGGCACCGGGTGATGGTTTTTTATTACAAAATTGCCTGCCTCTATTTTGGCAGTGGCGATAACGGAAAAGCAATCGACTACCTCAACCGGATTATCAACCAAAAAGACGACCTGAGAACAGATCTGCAATGCTACTCGCGCCTGCTGCACCTCATCGCGCACTATGAATTGGGGAATTATAACCTGCTCGAATACCTGATTAAATCGGTGTATCGCTACATGGCGAAAATGGAAAACCTGAGCAAAGTGGAGGAGGAAATGTTCCGGTTTTTAAGGCGTTCCTTCAAGTTCAACGAAAAAAATATAAAAGCTGAATTTGAGAAGCTCCTGGCAAAACTTAAAAAATACCAAAACAATCGCCTGGAAGCCCGTGCCTTTGCTTACCTCGACGTCATCAGCTGGCTGGAAAGTAAAATCAGCGGCATTAATGTGCAGGATGTAATCAGGAAAAAATACCTGCGGGAACACAGGTCCAAAGCCGGCGCTGAAACGTAGCCGCATCCAAAATCGCAGCTGCGGCTTGTTTTCTGCAGCGTTTTTTCCCACTCTGCTGAAGCAGCGTTAACTTCCAACGCCCAAAGGCAGCGCGTTTTCGTATCTTTACATCCCTAAAAATTTAAAAAAGAGCATGCAGGCAACTTATAAAGAGCCCGATGAGTTGGGTTATTACGGCGAGTTTGGAGGAGCATATATTCCCGAAATGTTGTATCGAAATGTGGAAGAACTGCGTTCAGGTTATCTCGATATTATCAACAGTGCATCTTTTCAGGCCGAATACAAGTTTTTATTAAAGGACTACGCCGGGCGGGAAACGCCGCTTTACAAAGCATCGCGGCTGTCGCAGCAATACAACACTAATATTTACCTGAAGCGCGAAGATTTATGCCACACAGGCGCGCATAAGGTCAATAATACAATTGGGCAGATACTGGTGGCCGAGCGGCTGGGCAAAAAAAGAATTATCGCTGAAACAGGCGCCGGCCAGCACGGTGTGGCCACAGCGACCGTTTGCGCACTGAAAGGGTTGCAGTGCATTGTGTATATGGGCGAAAAAGATATTGAACGCCAGGCGCCGAATGTTGCGCGAATGAAAATGCTGGGCGCCACGGTGGTTCCTGCCACCAGCGGCAGTAAAACGCTGAAAGATGCCACCAACGAAGCCATTCGGGATTGGATCAATCATCCTGAAAATACTTTTTATATTATCGGCAGCGTGGTTGGCCCACATCCTTATCCGGACATGGTGGCCCGCTTTCAAAGCGTTATCAGCAAAGAAATCCGTTCGCAGCTTAAAGAGAAGATCGGTACCGAACTTCCCTCGGCGGTTATCGCCTGCGTGGGCGGCGGTAGCAATGCAGCCGGTACTTTTTATCATTTCTTAGATGAACCTTCGGTAGATATTTATGCAGTTGAGGCCGCAGGCTGTGGCGTGCATTCCGGCCAAAGCGCTGCAACCACCCAATTGGGAAAGCCTGGCATCCTGCATGGCAGCAAAAGCTTTGTAATGCAAACCGCCGATGGCCAGGTTGTTGAACCCCACAGTATTTCCGCCGGGTTAGACTATCCGGGTATTGGGCCCATTCACGCTAATCTGTTTGCCACCGGGCGCGGAAAATTTCTCAGCGCCACAGATAAAGAAGCGTTGGAAGCCTCCTTCGAGCTCGCCAGGCTGGAAGGTATTATTCCTGCTTTGGAAAGCGCGCATGCACTGGCTGCGTTAAAGCAAATCCCATTCAAAAAGGAAGATAACGTAGTGATCTGCCTCAGCGGCCGTGGTGACAAAGACATGGAAACCTATATGAAAGAATTAAACAAAAAGTAGTGATGAGCAGATTAAGTGAATGTTTCAAATCGGGTAAAAAAATACTGAATATTTATTGCACCGCCGGCTATCCCAGGTTAGACAGCACCTTGCCGGTCATGCGCGCTCTGCAGGACAGCGGCGCCGATATTATCGAATTGGGAATGCCGTACAGCGACCCGCTGGCCGACGGCGAAACGATCCAGAAAAGCAGCGCGATTGCTTTGGGCAACGGAATGAATATGGCTGTGCTTTTTGACCAGCTGAAAGAAATGAGAAAAGAAGTGCAGATTCCTGTAGTGCTAATGGGATACATGAACCCGGTATTACAATATGGCTTTGAAAAATTTTGCGCTGATGCCGCGAAAGTTGGTGTAGACGGGCTCATCCTGCCAGACCTTCCGCAGCACGAGTTTGAAAACAAGTATAAAAAAATCCTCGACCAGCATGGACTTGATTTTATTTTTCTTGTTACGCCCGAAACTTCTGAAGAGCGGGTTAAAAAACTCGACGCGCTGAGTTCAGGCTTTTTGTATGCGGTGTCTTCCTCGTCCACAACAGGCGGGGAAAAAGATTTTGAAGCGGTCGAGCGCTATCTTCAAAAACTTCAGGCTTACCAGTTGAGAAATCCCATCATGGTTGGCTTTGGTATCAAAGATAAAAAGACGTTCCAGGATGCATGCAAATATGCCAATGGCGCCATTATCGGGTCGGCCTATATCAAAATTATCCAGCATGCGCAAACGCCCGAAGTGATTACCAAAAGCTTTATACAAAGCATTCTTAATTAACAAATATCTTAGATCGCAACCTTTATTTTTGCAACCAGCAGTCTGCATAACGCATCTGTGTTGTGTCACTCCCTGCAACTGCAGTGCATGTGGCATCTGTTTTTAATTCGTAAAAAGTTTCAATGAACCGTATCGTTTTTTTATCCGTGATTTTTCTGCTTCCTTTATTTGCGCTGGCGCAAAAGTTAACCCTTAATGGCCAAATCACCGGCTTGCCCGACGGCAGCAAAGTGGTGTTGACGGATCTTGAAAATCCCGGTGCGCCACTACAATCGACCGAGTCTAAAGCAGGCGCGTTTACGCTCGCTACCAAGTTGGAAGGCGCATCACTGCTGAGCCTGGGCGTAGGCGACAGTGTTAAAACCGCTGTTTTTGTGGGCAATGAAACGGTATCTGTAAAAGGTGATATTAGCCAAAACGCAGAAGATTGGACCTATTCCGGCTCCACCGTACAGGATAATTTTGTGGAGTTCCAGGATATTTTTGTTCCCAAATTTGGCGCGCTAAATAAATTGGTACAACAACTTCAATTTGGGAATGGCAGCGAGGAAATAAGGACAAAACTCGATAATGCGGTGATGGATATTCAAAAATCGGTAGATGATTTTATTGGAAAAAATCCGGCATCGCCCGTGAGCACACTGGCGATTTTATCAACCATCAACCTCACGGAAGACGTTTCGGTTTTAGAGAAAAGAGCCAATAGTTTAAAGCCCGCAGCGTTAAGTAATGTTTTTGGCGGACAGTTGAAGCAAGCTATTGTGAGCGCTAAATTTAATGCAGTGGGTAGCATCGCGCTTGATTTTTCACAAGCTGATACAACAGGGTCGCAGGTTTCTTTATCGCAGTTTCGCGGCAAATATGTTTTGGTAGATTTTTGGGCGAGCTGGTGCGGCCCTTGCAGAAAAGAGAATCATTTTCTGGTAAAAACTTTCGATAAGTATAAGGATAAAAACTTTACCGTCTTGGGCGTTTCACTTGACGACGACAAAGAAGACTGGTTGAAGGCTATAAAAAAAGACGAACTAAACTGGACACAGGTAAGCGACCTGAAAGGTTGGGAAAACGCTGTTGCCATGAAATACAAGATTACTTCGATTCCCCGCAATTTGTTAATAGGCCCCGACGGAAAAATTCTGGCTAAAGACCTGCGTGGCGACGCGCTCGATGATAAACTTGCAGAACTACTAGGAGAGTAGCGGCTTTGGGTTCCATTCTCGTTGCGTAAGGCAAATAAGCCTTCCTCTTCTTTTTACAGGTTTCCATACTCAAAAACCAGGTTGCAAAATACCTTAACGCCGTTTGAGAGTAGCGCGTCAGAGACGATGAAATCGGGTGTGTGGTGAGGCGGCGCTTTAGCAGGGTCATTGCCTTTGGGCATCCCGCCGTAATAAAGAAATACGGCCGGCGCTTTCATTCCATAAAAGGAAAAATCCTCAGCGCCTGTAACCCATTTGGTTTCCTGCACATTTTCTTTGCCTACTGCTTTTTCTAGAACAGGAATGATTTTTCGAGTCAGCGCTACATCGTTAAAAGTGACCGGCGTGTTTTTACTGATTTCAACGGTTACCGTAGCGTTATTGGCCGCGGCCACACTTTCAGCAATATGCTTTAGGCGGCGATGGATATCAGCCTGCATGGCCGTGTCGAAAGTGCGGATGGTGCCGCCAAATTCAAGTTCTTCAGGTATGATATTATTCCTCACGCCGGCATTGATTTTGCCGACTGTCAATACAACAGGGGCTTTGGTGAGGTCTTGCTGGCGGCTTACAATTTGCTGCAAACTATTGATAATTTGCGCGGCCGTTGCAATAGGATCTACGCTCAGCCAAGGCTGCGCTCCGTGCGATTGCTTCCCTTTTACTTTTACGGTGAACCAATCGCTCGCCGCCATAAACGGGCCGGCTTTATAATACACTTTTCCTTCCTCGATCCAACTTTCTATATGCAGCCCAAACACCGCATCTACTTTCGGATGCTCCATTACACCCTCTTTCACCATCAGTTCGGCGCCGCCTTCTTCCCCGGGCGGAGCGCCTTCTTCCGCCGGCTGAAAAATAAATTTGACGGTGCCGGGAATATCTTTTTTCATGGATGCCAACACCGCTGCCGCGCCCATCAGGATAGCGACGTGGGTGTCGTGGCCGCAGGCGTGCATCACGGGCACTTCTTTTCCCAAATACTCGCCTTTCGCCACAGATTTATAAGGCAATTCGTTGCGCTCTAACACCGGCAGCGCATCCATGTCGGCCCTTAGGGCAATCACTGGTCCTGGCTTACCGCCTTCCAAAATGCCCACCACGCCGGTTTTTGCCATCGTAGAGGTTTTGATGCCGAGGCGTTTCAGATGAGCTAAAATATATTGCTGCGTTTTAAATTCCCGGTTGCTTAGTTCAGGGTTTTGGTGAATATGCCTTCGCCATTCGACCAGTTGAGGCTGCACGGCGGCCGCTTTTTCATTGATTGTGGTAGTGAAGCGCTGGGCCTCACAAAGATGGGTGCATAAAAGAAAAAGAGCAAGGAAAACTACTGGTATTCTCATTGCTCTAAGATAAATAAAATATGGCTGGAAACAGGCGCCTTGCTTCGCGCCTTTAGCTAGTTTGCCAGTTCAAGGCCCCAGTCGTTGCCCTTGTTAATCGCAGGAACGCCTTCTGTCAGCCACTTGGCCGGAGGTGCGTCTTTTAGCAGCCAGTCAAAATATTGTTGTTCTCTTACTTGAATGTCTTTTTTATTTTTTCGCTGCACAAGATTATGTTCTTCGCCGTTGTAGTTTAACATCCACACCGGTTTGCCGAGGCGCCTGAGGCCCGTGAAGAGCTCAATTCCCTGGTACCAGGGCACGGCGCCATCATTGTCGTTAGCCATAATGACTAAAGGGGTATTTACTTTCGGCAAATGAAAAAGCGGAGAATTTTCAATATATAAATCCGGCTTTTCCCATAGGGTCGCACCAATTCTGCTTTGTGTTTTTTCGTACTGGAACTGCCTGTTCAAACCCGATCCCCAGCGTATACCGCCGTAAGCGCTCGTCATGTTGGCCACCGGCGCGCCGGCCCAGGCCGCGGCAAACATATCCGTCATGGTGATTAGCTGCGCCACCTGAATGCCGCCCCAGCTTTGACCCTGGATGCCCATTTTATTTTTATTGACCCATTTTTTTACCGCCAGTGCCTGGGCGCCGCTGACGATATAGTCGTAAGCGCTTTGCGCCGGATGGCCGATAGTGTAGGCAATATCAGGCGCCATGACGACATATCCCCTGCTCACAAAGAAGGAGATATTCAGCCGGCTCGGCGTGGGGCTGGGTGGAATGTATTTATAAAGATTATCAGATAATTTTTCGTAGAAATAAAGAATAACGGGGTATTGCTTCGAACTGTCAAAATTTTCAGGTTTATAAATAATACCCGTGGCTTTTTTCCCGGAAAAAGTGGTCCAGTGATACAAGGCGGCATTGCCCCAGTTGTAAAGTTTTTGCTGCGGATTAATCTGCGATAGCTGATATTCTTTTTGTTGCCGCAGGGCATATAGGTCTGGCGGATTCGTATAGCTTTCTTTTGTGTAAGCAAATACATCGGCATTTTTTGCCTTGCTGATTGGTCCGACGTTAAAAGGCTGCAGGGGCAATAACGGACGCTCCATCCGGTTGTTATGAAGTACAGCTACTCCATTTGTTTTGTCTTTATTATTAAACACATTGAGCAGTATGGGATCAGCGCTTTTAATATAATCTTCATCTTCATCGGTCTGAAGATAGCGGTAAGTCAGTTGCTGATTCCTGCCGTTGGTGAGGTTTTTGGCGGTTTTAGGATTAGTCGGGTCGATCGCCCAAATATCGTAGCGGTCATAAATCAGCATGCGTTTATCACCATCCTGCCAACCCATAACGCCGTAGGGGCCGGGATCGTCGGGCACATCATTTTCTTCGTCATATAACGATGTGTTGATGGCGGCAGTAAGATTGATGGTTTGCCTGCCATCAAATGCATGATAATGGCGCGTGGCATTGCTGTACCATACAATATATTTTCCCGAGGGCGATATCCAGGAAGGCCGGATATCACCATTCAGGTTAAGTACCGCCGCGGTCGACCGGCCGTTGGAAATATCTATTTTGTAAATATCTTTCAAAGTGCTGCCCGTCCATTGCGCAGCAATCCGTCTTCCGGTGTCTGTTACCGCCACAAATGAGGCCGCGTCAGCCAGCTTGCCTTCATACACATTTGGCAAATCCGGGTTGCCTACCTGCACCATTTTCTTATGGGCAAAATCATAAACTGCCAGATAGCTTTTTTCGCGGTCTCTTTTACGGTTTTCGAGCTGATAGGGTTGTAGGTAGTCGTCCTTGTAATTCCAAATGTCCACGTTAACCTTATCGATATCAACCAGGCTTGTATCTTTTGGAAGCGGGGTGGGAGCTGTCGCAAAGAGCAGGCGCGTGCCCGATTTGTTAAAGCTGATTTTGCCAAACTCGCTCAGCTGGCTGCCTTTCGGGAATTGAGCCGTTAATGTATCAACCAGCATGATGGCAGCGTCCATGCCTTTTTTATAATGCCACAGTTGAAAGTTTTGCTTTACATCTTTCGGTTTCGCGTTTCTCATTGCCAGAAAAGCCGCTTGCGAACCGTCGTCAGCCAATGCCAGGTTTTTAAAATCGTTGCCGCCGCGCAAAAGGGTATCTGTTTTTTGTGCAGTAATATGATACAGCAGGATGCAGGTTGTCTTAGCGCTGTCGCGGAGATCGAGCGTTTGTTCGATTAAAAGATGGGAACCGGTTTTATTAAAAGTATAGTCGTTCACATTCAGGAACGTGCGGCTGTTTCCCGTGGCCGTATTGATGAGCTGCAGCCGGTTATTTCTTCCCGGATCGGTGATGCTGTCTTTGTCGTTGGTTCGGTCAGGTTTTAATTCTTTGATTACATATTGAAGCGAATCAATCACCTGCTTTAAACTGTCCTTGCTTTTATCCCGCATATAAGCCGGTTTGGGCTTTTGCTCATTTTTCTGAAGGATAGCGACCCATTCGTTGCGTTCTTTCGGCGTTTTGTAAGACAGTACCCGTCCGAATTTTTGCATTTTATCATCTCTCAGGGAAAGAATGGCAAGCGAATCTTCCGGCATCTCGTCCGGTTTTTTCTTTTTGATTTTTGCCTGCCTGATCTCTTTAAATAGCGGTTTTATTTTGAAGATGACCGATCGGTCGTCGCCTGTGATCGCAGCGTCGTAGCCTCTGGCCACGGTTTTTTTATAGCTGCCGTCGGTTTTCTGAATGATTAAATCGTCATTGCCTTCCTGCACATTTATATTGTAAACCACCCATTGACCGTTTTTGCTCATGTTGATTTTAGAAATAGATTGCCAGTCGTCATAAACGCTATGGTCTAGAACTTTTTTTTCGGAAGCGTTGGTTTGCTGGGCAGATAGGATTTGCGGAAAGATCCAAAAGAAAAGGGCAATGAAAATGGTTGATTTTCTCATTGCCCTAAGATAATTAAAAGCTTTTATTTTTAGCTGACGCCGTCCACTTCTGTGGTTTTGTCAATTTTTTGTATCAATCCCTGAAGTACTTTGCCTGGCCCGGCCTCGGTAAATTTAGACGCGCCGTTTTCAATCATGGCCTGAACACTTTGGGTCCAGCGCACTGCGCCGGTAAGCTGGGCAATAAGATTTTCTTTGATCTCATCTTTATCGCGCACTGGTTTGGCTACTACGTTTTGATAGACGGGGCAAACCGGATTATGAAAGGTCGTTTTCTCAATGGCTTCCTGAAGCTCTTTGCGCGCCGGGTCCATCAATGGCGAGTGAAAGGCGCCGCCCACCGGCAATACAAGGGCTCTTTTAGCGCCGGCCGCTTTCATGCTTTCACAAGCAACTTCAATCCCTTTGAGGCTGCCGCTGATAACCAGTTGGCCGGGGGAATTATAATTCGCCGGTACCACAATTTCGCCTGTTTCTTCCTGAACCTGCTTGCAGATATTTTCCACCTGCTCATCGGAAAGGTTGATGATCGCCGCCATAGTCGAAGGGTTGATTTCGCAGGCCTTTTGCATGGCGCTTGCGCGCAGCGCTACGAGTTGCAGCGCGTCTTCAAAACTCAGGGTTCCGTTGGCAACCAGTGAAGAAAATTCACCGAGCGAATGGCCGGCCACCATGTCTGGCTTCGCATCTTCTATCGTACGATACGCAACAATCGAATGCAGGAAAACCGCCGGTTGTGTTACATTGGTTTGTTTCAACTCGGCCTCTGTTCCGCTAAACATGATATCCGAAATGCGGAAACCCAATATTTCATTGGCCTGTTCAAATAATTTTTTAGCAAAAACGCTTTGGTCGTAGTGGCTTTTTCCCATTCCGGTAAACTGAGAGCCCTGGCCGGGAAAAACAAATGCATGCTTCATTTTATATGTATAATTTTCTTTTAGTTTTCGAGCGTTTCAACCCGCTTGTTCGATGCATTTTCTTAATGCAGGTCGGCGCTGATAAGCTTTAAAAATTCACTTCGCGTGGAATTTTTTTGAAACTCACCGTCAAAGGCCGAAGTGGTGGTGACAGAGTTTTGTTTTTGAACGCCGCGCATCATCATGCATAAATGTTTTGCTTCAATAACCACCGCCACTCCGATAGGGTTCAAAGTTTCTTTAATAGCGTTCATAATTTGCACAGTTAATCGCTCCTGCACCTGTAGGCGGCGGCTAAAAACATCGACCACCCGGGCAATTTTGCTCAACCCGGTAATCCACCCGTTTGGAATATAAGCTACATGCGCTTTGCCGAAAAAGGGCAGCACATGGTGTTCGCACATACTATAAAGTTCGATATCTTTTACAACGATCATTTCGCTGATATCTTCATGAAACTTCGCAGCATTAATAATGCTGTGCGCATCGAGGCTGTAACCTTGTGTGAGGTACTGCATGGCCTTCGCCTGGCGTTCGGGCGTTTTAAGGAGGCCTTCGCGGGAAGGATCTTCGCCCAAAAGTGTCAGCGCTTCTTTATACTGATCAATAAGGCCGTTGGTTGTAGCCTCATCATACTGTTCAATTTTTGTGTAAGACATGTTTGATTATTATTTTCAATATACATCAAATTATCCATTCGCCGGATAATCCACAAAGTTCCTCGGCGTTTCATAAAGCCGCACCTGGACATCAAGGTCGTCGCTGATTTGGGGCCTCAATATATTATAAATAACGATGGCAATATTTTCGGCGGTTGGATTCAGGCTTTTAAATTCTTCCGTATCGAGGTTCAGGTTTTTATGATCAAATTTGGCGATTACGCTTGTTTTAATCAGGTCGCTCAACACTTTCATGTCCATCACGAAGCCGGTTGTCTTATCGGGAATGCCCGTCACTTTTATCACCAGGTCATAATTATGGCCGTGATAATTGGGATAGGAACATTTGCCAAAAACCTTTTCGTTGGTTGCCTCGTCCCACTCGGGGTTGAATAAGCGATGGGCTGCGTTAAAATGTTCCTGTCTGTAAACTGCTACTTTCATTTAAATGCTAAAAATTTTACGGAAAGTTGATGGAAGATTATTCTCCAAAATACTCGACGTAAATGCGGGGCGTTTCGTATAATTTGATACAATGCAGATGGATATCGGCGGGCATATGAGGTTCCAGCTGTTTCCAGATTTCTATCGCCAAATTTTCCGTGCTGCACATTTTCCCCCGCATGAAATCCACATCCTCATTCAGATTCCGGTGATCCAGCTTTTCTGTGACGTACTCGCGAATAATGGTACTTAATTTTTTCACGTCGAAAACGAACCCCGTTTCGGCGTTTGGCTTTGCTTTCACCGTTACCAGCAAGTCGTAATTATGACCATGCCAGTTGGGGTTCGCGCACTTTCCAAAAACGGCTTCATTTTTTGCGTCATCCCAGTCCGGATTATACAGCCGGTGCGCCGCATTAAAATGTTCCTGCCTTGTGAGATATACCATCGCGCAAAGGTAATACATCCAACGTTTATATAATGCCATTATCTTATCAAACTAACGCCGCGCAAAGGTTGCAAGGCGCTGATATATTTAAAATTATTGCGACATTTGTTGGCAATATTTGATTATGCGAATTTTAGTAGCTGCGGCTTCGGAAATGGAAATTGCTCCTTCGATTAAGACTTTAAACAACCTGGGTGTGAATGTAGCGATTACGGGCATTGGCCTCGCCTCGTCCGTTTATGCGTTGACTAAAGCGGTGCAAAAGGAGCAGCCAGATGTAATCATTCAGGCGGGCATTGCTGGGGCAATCGACCGGGAGACGCGTCTTGGCGGAGTGCTGGCAGTTTCGAAAGATTGTTTTGGCGATGTTGGCGTTGTAGAAGGTGAGGCGTGGAAATCCTTGTTTGACCTCGGGCTTGCATCACCTAATCAAAAGCCTTTCGAGGAAGGTTGGCTGATCAATCCACACAAAGATCTGATTTTGAAAAGCGGATTGAGCGCGGTGGCTGCGACAACTGTCAATGAAATTACCACGATGAGCCGACGTGTGAACAGGCTAAAAAGCCTGGGTATAAAGCTGGAGTCGATGGAAGGTGCGGCGCTGCACTATGTTGCATTAATGGAAGAAAAACCTTTCTTGCAGGTTAGAGCTATTTCCAACTATATCGGCGAGCGCGATAAAAATAATTGGCAAATGAAAGAATCTATCCACCTGCTCAACCAAAGCCTATTAAGTATTGTTGACATATTTTTAAAGATGTAACGAAGGGTGGCTGCTTCGCTGTGTTGCCTTCGTTAAACGTAATATTTTATTTTCATGCATTTATCTATAGGATTTTCTCCCTGCCCCAACGACACGTTTATCTTTGATGCCCTTGTGAATGGTAAGATCGATACCGGCGGCATTCAGTTGACTCCTGTTTTGGAAGATGTTGAAACATTGAATCGCTGGGCATTGGAAGGCCGGTTGGATATCACTAAACTGAGTTTCCCGGCTTATTTTGAAACAGCTGGTACTTATGAATTGCTTAATGCCGGAAGTGCGTTAGGAAAAGGTGTTGGGCCATTGCTGGTGTCGAACCGGGATCAGCCCTTTGCTACACCGGAAGTGGAAAATGTTTCGGTTGCGTTACCCGGTATCCATACCACAGCTCATTTGCTGTTTAGCTTTGCATTTCCCCGGGCCGGCAAAAAGCAATTTAAAGTTTTTCATGAGATAGAAGATACGGTTGTGAAGGGCGATACCGATCTTGGTGTCATCATTCATGAAAACCGTTTTACTTACCGGGAAAAAGGGCTGCACAAAGTGATGGACCTGGGCCAGTATTGGGAGGAAAAGATGCAGGTGCCGATTCCATTGGGAGGTATTGCTATTAAAAAATCTTTAGGCGGCAATGTATCAAAAAAAGTCAACGGACTAATCCATGCAAGCCTGGAGTTCGCATTTAACCATTATCCTGCGGTTGCTGATTATGTAAAAGAAAACGCGCAGGCTATGAGCGAGGAAGTAATGCGCCAGCACATTGAATTATATGTGAATAATTATAGCCTTGACTTGGGCGAAGATGGCAGAAAGGCAATCGCCGTACTGAAACAAGTTTTTGATGCTACGGTAAAGCACTAAAGCCGGGTGTTGCGATTATTTGTTTTTTAGCGCTTTTTTGAATGTAGCCAGGCAGCGTTCCCTTGCCAATTCATGCGCCACGATGGGCGCTCTATAATTATTGCTTTCAACTTCAGGAACCCATTTTTTGATATACTTCAACTCAGGGTCAAATTTTTTTGTTTGAAGATATGGATTAAAGATGCGGAAATAGGGCGCTGCATCGCATCCGCTGCCGGCGGCCCATTGCCAGCCGCCGTTGTTAGACGCCAGATCATAGTCAAGTAATTTTTTAGCAAAATAAGCCTCGCCCCAACGCCAGTCTATGAGCAGGTGCTTGGTAAGAAATGAAGCCGTGATCATTCTCACCCGGTTGTGCATAAAGCCGGTTTCATTTAGTTCGCGCATGCCCGCATCTACAATGGGGTAGCCCGTTTCGCCCTTACACCAGGCGTCAAAGTCTTTTTCGTTGTTTCGCCATTGAATTGCATCATACTCTTTTTTGAAAGACTGCGTTACAATGTGAGGATGATGAAAAAGAATCATTTGATAGAATTCGCGCCACACAAGCTCTTTAAGGTACACAGCGTTGAGCTCTTTGGCCTGCGTTGCCAATTTTCGCACACTGATGGTTCCAAACCTTAAATGAACACCCAGTCGCGTGGTGCCCCGAACTGCCGGAAGATCCCGTGTTTTATCATAATTTTTAATGAGGTCGGCGCTGGCCGATTTTGAAGGGAAGCCGGCATTCGCCGCTTGAAACCCCATTTTCTTTAGCGTCGGTATGGGCAAGGGCTGCTGCTTGTGAAAATATTTAAAATAGGTTTTACAGGGATAGGATTTAAGATAGAAATCGCTGAGGCAGGACATCCATTTTCGATAGTAAGGCGTAAATACATGATAGGGCTGTCCATCGTCTTTAACAATTTCCTTTTTTTCAAAAATAACCTGGTCTTTAAAGCCCGTTACCTCAATATTTTCTTTTTTGAAAAGGAGATAAATAGCATTATCGCGCTGCCTTGCGTAAGGTTCATAATCATGATTTAAAAAAACGGCAGCAATATTATAGTCCTTTTTCAATTCTTCAAAAACCTTTTCCGGTTTTCCAAAACGCACATCCAGCGTGGCCCCCAGCGCAGTTAGCCGTTCCTGCATCACTTCTAAGCTGCGATGGATAAACACGACGCGTTGGTCGCATGGATCTTCCAGTTCGTCAAGAATATTGGTATCAAAAATAAATACGAGCTGCAGGGGATGGCCGCTTTTTAATGCATGGTAAAGCCCGGCATTATCATCGAGCCTGAGATCGCGGCGGAACCAAAATATGCTTACCTGCTGTTTGTCCAAAGTACTGTTTGGGCAAGATAAAGCAAAAAGCGATCCCAATTTAATGCAGCGGTAAAATGTATTGTTGAACCAGTTGGGCCGCTGACTTATTTTGGTAGGTTGCGGCCTCCATACTCTTCACCCATTTTATACCACGGATGGCATTTGTTAAAAAAACTTCATCTGCTTCAATCAAATCGCTGGCCTGGCACGGCTTTTCGGAAACGGTTTTAATCGAATCTATAAGGTAAGCGCGCATAACGCCACTGACACAACCTTCTGTTAATGGAGGCGTGAAAATAGTATGGTTTTTAATCCAGAACAGATTGGCAATGGTAGTTTCACAAATACGGCCGTATTGATTTGTAATAAAGCTGTCGTTCCATTGATGCTGTTTCGCATAGGTTGCGGCGGCGCTATACATCAATGCAGAGGCCGATTTGAGGTTGGCCCAACGGTCGCAGCTTTTTCTGGCCCAGGGAAAAATGCCGGTCACCAATCCGTTCTCGTTCAGCTCGTGAATAGCTGCCGGCAGCGGCCAACTTTCGATAATATATTGTAGCTCTCTGTTTTCGTCGAAAAGTCCGCCATCGCCGTTTGAAAACGATAACCTGACTCTCGCTGCGTCCAGGCATTTGTTCTTTTTGCAAAGTTCGATTAGCTGGGAAAAAATTTTTTCGACGGTTGCGAGTGGTGGTAATTTGTATTGCAAAACTTCCAGGCTGTTAAGTATTCTTTTTTCGTGATAAGCAGCCAGTACGATCCGGCCTTTCCAGACCTTAATCGTTTCAAAAAAACCATCCCCGTATCGATAAGATTTATTGGCAGCCTTTAAAATGGGCTGCTGCTCGTCGTGATATTGGCCGTTAAAGCAAATGAACGCCATGAAATGATGATAAAATTTGAAATTGGCTATTTGGGGTCGGGCGCTTCGCCAGGCACAAAACCCTTTTGCGCAGATGTATCCGTGCCATTAGGCCGCTTTTGGCGCGAAGTAATGGAATCTATTACAACCATGAGTTTTTTGGGATGTTGCTGGTACCATTCCATCGATTGGTCAAATTGTTTGCGCGATACTTTGTGCACTTTCAACACCCGGTCTAGCATCGCGTCGTTTAGCGCAGCTCGGTTTAGCGTCGGGTATTTGTAATATACGAACCCATTCAAAAATTCGCTGCTTTGAGCCACATCCCATAACACTTTTTCCATTTTGGAAGCGGGCAGCACGTCGCTGTTTTCCTGTCCGCAGGAAATAAAAAGGCAACAAATGATGAAGACGCCAAATCTGCTAATCATGCTAACTCCTTAAATTAAAGTTGTTTTGCAAATATATTGGTTTCGATTACCTTTATTAGTAACCATTAGAAAAATATACCAAGTCTTAACCTGATTTAAACACTTTAAAAACTAACATTATGAAACCAGTAAAAAGGGCGGCCTGGTTCGCGAGTGCTGCAATCACGATGTTTTTTGGATGTAATAGAGATCCTTATATTGATAGCGTTTCTTATCAGGTTTCGGTAAACATCGTCATCGAAAATAAAAAAGGGCAAAGTTTGCTCTCAACTGCTACACCGGGATATTTCAAAGATGGGCGATTAAAAGATATGATTTGATTGATGGAAAAGCGGTGTTGTATGATGGATTTTGGGACGCACAGCGGAACGGCGATTTTACGCTCGCAAATGGCTACCGCATTAGAAATGAAGTTCAGGCCAATACTAGTGCTATCGAAGTAATTCCTAATATCAGGAGTTCAGACAATCCTACAACCGCCTACATTGACTGGGGTAATGGCGACAGAGATACATTAGTATGCAAAATGGAGAAGATCAGGTCTGACCAATATAATCTTACAAAAGAAGTGTGGTTTAACGGCGAAAAAGTATATCCCGATCGTGCCATAGAAGAAAGGGCTTTTAAAATAGTAAAAGATTATTAACCGGCGGTAGCACCCTTACTATACTGTGATCGTGCTTTCCCCGGCGGTGACCGTGTCAATAATATCGGCTGCTACTGCGGCTTTGCTTTTTTGATCAAACGCTACTTCGGCTCCTGCTTTCGAAAAGATGGTGATCTTGTTGTGGTCGCTTCCAAAAGCGGCGCCGTCTTTCAGGGAATTTAAGACAATAAAATCTGCGTTTTTTGATTTCAGCTTTTCAAGCGCATTGGCTTTTTCATTTTGTGTTTCCAAAGCAAAACCAATAAGCAGCTGGCGTTCATCTTTGATGGCGCCCAGGCTTTTCAATATGTCTTTGGTTTTGACAAGTTTGAGTTCAGGCGTGGCAGCAGCTTCTTTCTTAATCTTTTCTTCGCTTATTTTTTCGGGCTTATAATCGGCAACAGCGGCCGCCAGGATAGCGATGTCGGCATTTTGGAAATGGTCGTGGCAGGCGTTGTACATTTCATCAGCCGAAGTTACCTGGATGATGGTCATTCCTTCATATCTCGCGGGCAAATCCACGGGGCCTAAAACAAGCGTTACCTCAGCGCCGCGGGCCTGGCATTCCTGGGCCAGCGCGATGCCCATTTTCCCGGAAGAATGATTACCGATAAAGCGAACGGGGTCGATGGCTTCGCGGGTGGGGCCGGCGGTGATTAAAACTTTTTTACCCGTCAGGGTGGCTTTTCCTTTTCTGAAAAAGTCATCGATGGCGGTTAGCAGGTTTTCAGGCTCTTCCATGCGGCCATCGCCGAAAAGTCCACTGGCCAATTCGCCATGGCCGGGCTGCACAACGGTAATACCATCCTGCTGCAGCGTTTTAATATTACGGATGGTGGCCGCGTGGTGCCACATATCTTCGTCCATCGCCGGCGCCACCATTACCGGGCAGGTGGCGGAAAGATAAACGGAAAGCAAAAGATTGTCGCAATGGCCGTTGGCCATTTTCGCCAGCGTATTGCAACTCAGCGGCGCTATCAGCATCAGGTCAGCCCAGCGTCCGAGGGCGACATGGTTCGACCAGGTGTTTTCCTGGAACATATCGGTCAGCACTTCGTTTTTTGAAAGTGTGGCTAATACAAGCGGCGACACAAAATCTTTAGCAGCTTCTGTCATCACCACTTTCACTTCAGCCCCTTGTTTGATCAGCAGGCGAACCAGTTGAATGGTTTTGTAAGCGGCAATACTGCCCGACACGCCGATTAATATCTTTCTGTTTGCTAACATTTTTTATGGGTTATAATGACCGGTTGATGGCGCCTTGCCGGCGCCACAAATTGTGCTGATGCAAAAATATTTAAAACGGAAAAAACCACAGTCTTTTAAATGGCACTGTGGTTTTCAATTTCTGGTCAGTAAAAGCAATTAACTAAACAGCTCGTCTTCTGCTTTTCTGAAATAAACTTTATCGTCTAAAAATTCGTGAGTAGCCAAAAGCGCCGGGTTGGGCATTCTTTCGTAAGCTCTTGAAATTTCGATCTGCTCTTTATTTTCGTGAATTTCTTCTAAAGAATCGGTATGGCTGGCAAATTCATCCAGCTTATTGTGTAATTCCTCTTTGATGGAAATATTCACCTGGTTCGCTCTTTTAGCGATGATGGCGATGGACTCATAAAGATTACCCGTTTTGCTTTTGATGCTGGCCAGGTCTTTTGTTTCCACATTAGCGGGAATACCGGCGCTAAGTTGTCGTCTTAACTTGCTCATTATTGCTAAATTTTTGTATTTCTGTATTTGATGATGCGATGTAGGCCTCTACATCTTTTCGATATTTGCTCTCCGGAAAACGCTCGATAAATTCGTTAGCCGTGTTAATCACCTCCCTGAAACGCTCTACCTTTTTTGTTACCACCGTCAATTCGGCAGCACGGTAAAAAGATCTTATCGCCATAAATTTATACTCGTCTGCAGCGTTCGACTCAGGGAAATTTTCAAGCAGGGTAGTGAAAGTAACGCCTGCCGCCCTGAATTCACCAATGTTATAATACAACATCGCCGATTTATAGTCTTTTGTCTCCAGTTTTTTCCGCAGCTCGTCGATCAACCGGTTAGCTTCCGCATTTCGAACCGACTGAGGGTGCGTATTAATAAATGTTTGCAGGTTGCTGATCGCTTTGTAAGTATTTGTCTGATCGAGCTCTGCTTTGGGCGATTGAAGGAAAAAGGTGTAAGCCCTCATATATTCGATCTCTTCGGCGCGCGGGCTGTTGCGATATCCTTCCAAAAAATTCTTAAAGAGATTTTCCGCGTTCAGGTAATCTTTCTGATTATAAGCAGCGTACGCGTATTTGTAATAAATATCTTCTGCCTGCGGCGTCGTTTTGTAATAAGGAAGCACATCTTCATAAATAGTCTGCGCTTTCATCCATTTCTTTTTAGCATAGAAGGCATCTGCCATTTTTAACTTATAGGCAGGATCCTTGCTTTTCAATATCTTGTTCATGCCGGGGCCGCAGGATACCAAAGAAGCTACTAAAAGAACAGCGATTACAAATCTCATAAAGTTTGCAAAGTTAACCATAATGCGGCAAATTAGCCTAAAAATTATGATCTGCGTAACTAAATGAGCGTTAAGGTTTTGGTAAAGAATACCGATTGGTTTTCGCCTTAACAGCAGGATAAAATTAAGTATTGATTATCAGTCGTTTTTTGACTGCGCTGCCAGAAAATGGTCCAATGCCGTGATCATGCTGGGCGATTTCGGCTTTGGCGCTATGATGCCGGGCGTGAGCCCTGATTTTTGCGCTTCTGCTTTCGTGTTGTCGCCAAACGTGCCGACAACCACGCCATTTTGTTTGAACTTGGGAAAATTGTTAAACCAGCTCTTGATGCCCGAAGGGGTAAAAAAGCAAATGACGTCAAAATTTTTGTCTCCGACGGTTTGTTTTACATCGTTGCTTTGCGAGCGGTACATAAAAGCCAGTTCAAAGTCGCATTCGTTGTCCTTCAGCCAGTTTACAATATGGCTATCTTGCTGGTTTTCTGAACATACATATAAAAAACTAAGGTTTTCTTTATGCTTATTCATGACGTCAAACAGGCTTTTGTTGGTGCCGTCCGACCCGTAAAACACTTTTCTTTTTCTGTAAAGAATAAATTTTTGCAGGTAAAGCGCCACGGCCTCGGTAATGCAGAAATATTTGGTGTCTTGAGAAACGGTTACTTTATTCTCTTCACAGGTGCGGAAAAAATGATCAATCGCGTTGCGGCTAGTAAAAATAACACCCGTAAAACGCGCGATGTTGATTTTTTGCTTTCTGAAATCTTTTCCCGAAATGGGCACGATGCTGATAAGGGGCTGGAAGTCAAGCTTCACTCCGTATTTCCTTTCGAGTTCGTAAAAAGGAGATTTTTCACTCGAGGGACGGGGTTGTGTAATAAGTATGGATTCGATCTTTTCCGTTGACTTGGTCCCTGATTTTTTCACTTCATTAATCATTAGCAATTCCTAAATTGGTTGCAAAATTACACTATTATTTTAATAAGGCTTCGATTCCTTTATATAAAACGATTGTTGGCAACACTTCAAAAGCGGCAATATACAGGATAAAATTAAAAAGGTTGAGCCCTTTTTCTTTTCTTACTAAACTCACCGCGGCAAAATAGCGATATAATATAAAAGCTGAGATAAGAATCCAACTCAATGTCCAGCCGATAGTGCTGCTTTCCTCATTTGTTAAAGTGATAAAAATTGTCAACGGTAACAGGAAAACAGCCAATATTTTATTTACTAAAAAGATGAGAAAAATATAATCTTCAACAAGCGTTACCGTTTTGAAAATCCAGCCGATGGATTTTAAAATCAGATACTTTATAATGTAAATACTGCCGATGGCGCCAGTAGTGCAGAGCAAAAGCTGCCAAAATGGAAATGGATTAGTAGGTGTTGTTTTTTGAATGGCAAAAGCCGCGTAAAAACCAAAAGTAACTACAAAAAATATGTTGAAAAGCAGCGCCGGCAGCGAGTTTTGTGCCAATTGCTTTTTTAACTGGCGCTGTTTCAGGCTTCTTCGGAAAAAGAGTTTAATCAGGTCGGAAAAATATTTCTCAAAAGCTGATTTAATAATGGCGAACAAAAACAGCATGCCAAGCAACAGGTAGAAATAAAGTTCTTTGCCCGGAGCAGCCCTCTTTTTCGTGTATGCAGGGTACGCCGGTCGTTCATTGATTTTAAAAAAAGGGTGTCGATCCTGTATATCCCGCGCCCAGGCCATTACAGCCAAAAAACTGCTGTCGCTTTTTGCCAGGCTGTCGGGCATTGTTTTTACCATTGCACTGTCTTGCTGAGCAATGCCATACGACGAAAAAAACACACAACAAAATATCAACAAGATAAGCCTGACCAAAGAAACCATTTGCTGCAAAAATAAAATGATGCGGTTAAAAGTAGTTAACGAAAGCGAAATGTATTTTCGATTGGCGTAAATTAAAATTGGTATCGTTTCTTTTGCCAACCGCCCATGCAAGATTGAACAGGCCCACTTTAGTTTCGAAAGACAAGCCTAAGCCGGCAGCAAGGTAGGAGTAGTTGAATTGGTTACCCCGGCTTCCATCTTTCCCCCAACCTCCGTCGGTAAAAGCATTAAAATAAGAGTTTGCTCCGATCAGGTAGCGATACTCCAGCGTGCCGATCGCGTATTGAGATAAAAATTGGCTTTGCTCATCGAAGCCACGCAATAACCGATAGCCGCCAATCTGAAAAAGTTCGTTCCTGAAAATATTGCTACCCGAAATATAGCCGCCGTTAAGAGCGGTTTTGATTGTATTTCTTTGGGCTTTTCCCAATGGGAAATATTTGGCCGCCATGAGCTCCGACCGCAGTTGATACGATTTCGTTGTCACCGTGTCATATAAACGCGCAAAATCAAAATCAGGATCATCAGGGTCGACCAGATCTACGATTTGGTTATTCGGCCTTACGTTCTTGTTGCCGGCCGCAGTGTTGAGCCGGATCTCAAAACCGCTGACCGGGTTGAACCGGTAGTTCGTGGAGTTGAGTTGATACTCAATACCGATATGGGTGATTTTTACATCGGCCTCGGCGGGTAAGCGCCGGCTGGCAATAATCGATGCTTCATCAATAAAACTTAATACACTACTAAAGCGCTGCAAATAGAGTTGTATGTTTTGTTGCCTGTTGATCGACAGCTGGCCACCGATTTTAAAATCGAGGTTTAAAAATGCAGAATCGCGTTTCAACATATTAAAACTAAGATCCACGCCAAAAGGCGAGTTAAAAAGATAGGGCTGGTTGTAGCTCAGGTTTAGTCTTTGAGAAGAGGCTTGCATGCGCTGCCAAATAAGTCCGATCGATTCGCCGCCGCCGAAAGCGTTTTTAAGATCGAGCAGTGCTTCGCCGGTGATCAGCATCTTTTTTGTAGCGGAAGCATCGCTGTTGGGTTGAAAACCTATAATCACATTGACCTGGCTGCTTTTTTTCTGATTTAAAAAGAGTTCAATAACGCCGCCGCTGCTGCTGAACACAATTTGCGGCGGAAAGGTTTCTTCCACATAGCTTAGCTTTCGCAGCTCGTCGCTGATGCGCTGCAATTTTTCCTTATTATAAATAGCGCCTTTTTTAAGGTCGAGGAATTGTTGGAGATAGGCGTTTGTTATTTTGGCGTTGCCGGTTACCTTAATGCTGTCGATATGATAAAGCGGCCCCGGGTTTACGTGAAGCTTTCCGGCAACCTCTCCGCCGTTGATCGTAATACTGTCGAGATAAATTTTCGCGAAAGGGTGGCCATTATTTTCCAGATAAGCCAGCATGCGTTCCTGCGCGCGCGCCAGGCGTTCCGGGTCGTATTGCTGCTGTGCCATGCTTTGCGCCGACCATCCAATTTTGTTGAACCAGCTGCGCGCCTGTTCGTCGGCCAAAACTGATCCCCATCTATACCGGTCGCCAAGAAATAAATGAAGGGTAGCAAAGGTTGAATCCAACCGGATCGTGTCAATGGAAGCGCTGATATAACCTTTTGCCTGCAACTGCGGCAATAGCTGATCAACGTATGCATTGCACTCGCTGCGGTTCACAAACTGCTGCCGGAGCGGAACAATGCTGTTGACCGCAATGCTGTCGCCATCCACCGGAATAATGGAAAGCGTGTAGTGTTGTTGTGCAGCGCCCGTCCATGCGGATAAAAGCAGCAATGCTGTAATCAGGTATCGTATCTTTGTCGCTTTCAATCGCAGTAAAAGTAATAGAAAGTCCCTTAAAAACTGCGGGCAGGGATTTATTAGGGCAGGCCTAAGCGGCCGCCTCTTTCCGTTTTCAATAGAACAGTTTCAAAAACAATGAGCGGCATTTATATTCATATTCCATTTTGCAAACAGGCTTGTAATTACTGCAATTTTCATTTCGCCACTTCTTTATTAAAAAAGGGCGACATGTTGCGCGCTATTTGCCGGGAACTCGTGTTGCGTGCCGATTATCTTCCGGAACCTGTGCAGACGATCTATTTCGGCGGCGGTACACCCAGCATTTTATCGGTAGTAGAGTTGGCGATGATTTTAGACACGGTGCGCTCCAATTATGCAATAGATAAAAACGCCGAAATAACGCTCGAGTCCAATCCCGACGATGTTGATGCTGATAAATTGAAAGGCTGGCAGGCAGCAGGTTTCAACCGGCTGAGCATGGGAGTTCAATCATTTTTTGAAACAGATCTACAGTGGATGAACCGTGCGCACAATGCCTCTCAGGCCAAGCAATCGCTGGAGCTGGCCTTGCGATATTTTCCGAATATGACGATTGATTTAATCTACGGCACGCCCGGACTTACCGATGCAATGTGGGAACAGAATGTAGCGGCCGCTATTAAGTTCAACGTTCCTCATATTTCTTGCTATGCGCTCACGGTTGAACCTAAAACGCCTTTGGATAAAATGATCCGCGAACATAGACGGCCGGATGTAGATCCGGACCAGCAGTCCGCTCAGTTTCTTTGGTTGATGCAGCGCCTGCGAAACGCGGGGTATGAACACTATGAAATATCCAACTTTGCGAAACCGGGGTTCAGGAGCAGGCATAATAGTTCGTATTGGCAGGGAAAGCCGTATTTAGGAATCGGGCCTTCGGCGCATTCTTTTAACGGAACTGAAAGGAAATGGAATGTGGCCAACAATCAGCAATATATCCGCGCTTTAGCAGAGGGAATACTTCCAGCCGATAGCGAATCGTTAACTGCCGTTCAACAGCTCAATGAATATATTATGATTTCGCTGCGAACCGCCGAGGGGATTGATCTACGCCGCCTTTCGGCTTCGCAAAAAGACGCGCTGGTTAAAAACGCTCAAAAATATTTGAAGCAGAATAAAGCCGTCATTCAAAACGATAAACTGTTTTTAACCGATGAAGGAAAACTATACGCAGATGGCATCGCGGCAGATCTGTTTTTTGAATCCGCTGCATAGCATAATCCATTAATTAAATAGTATAGTCCATAGAGGTCACAGGGTGGACTTCTATCTTTGGCTACCCGATATCACATTCGTGGTTTGCTTTGCTATATGTTTTTAACGCTTTTTTATTTTACAGTTTAAAAGGCGATAAAAATTTAAATTTTCTCCGCATTTTTGATTAACAAATAAAAAACTATTGTTGCGAGCCCCTTTGACTGCTCTACATTCTAATCACTCACAAATGAAGATAAAAACTTCCCTGTTATTTTTTGTTGTTTTCCTGATACTAAGCAATCTGCAATTGTTGAGCCAGCGCCCTCATCTATCGCTTTCTTATGATCAGCCCGCTGCCGCCTGGACAGAAGCCCTTCCTTTGGGCAACGGCTTTCTGGGCGCGATGGTTTTCGGTAACGCAGAATCGGAGCGCATTCAGCTCAATGAAAATACGCTTTATTCGGGCGACCCTACAACCAATTATAAGGTGCCTACCATTCGCGCAGATTATAATGAAATCATGAAATTGTTAGATGATGGAAAATATGCCGAGGCGCAGAACGAGATCGTACAAAAATGGTTGGGGAGGGCCCAGGAATGTTATCAGCCCATGAGCGATCTTTATCTGGATTTTACTTATAACGGGGCTGTAGAAAATTTCAAACGCTGGCTTGATATCTCGAATGCCACAGCAGGCGTGAGTTTCAGCGCAGGGAAGAGTAGCTACGAGCGGCAGTTGTTTGCGTCTTATCCGGACCGGGTTTTGGTTTTTAAAATGAAAAGTAATGGGCCGGATAAAATAAATGGGAGCCTGCGCCTGTCAACCCCTCACGAGCCCACTATGTCGATTGCGGCCGAAGGCGGTGATTATATTCTGAATGGAAGAGCGCCCGGGCTTGTGGTGAGAAGAACGCTTGCGCAAATTGAAGCGGCGAAAGATCAAAGAAAATACCCGGAGCTGTATAATATGGACGGCAGCCGAAAACCTTTTGCCAAGCAGGTGCTCTATGCGCCGGAAGTAAACGGTTTGGGTATGTATTTCCAAAACAGGGTCAGGTTTGAGCATACCGGCGGCACGATGTCTATAAAAAATGGAGTGATCGAGGTAAAAGATGTTGCTGAGTTCGTTTTATACATCACGGCCGCGACAAGTTTTAAGGATTTTAAAACCAGCCCGGCATTATTTCCTCATCTGCCGGCGGAGCGTACCAAAGCGCAGTTGGATCGTTTGGCTAACGCCAAATACGAGGATTTGCTAAATCGGCATGTCCGCGATTATAAAGCGCTCTTTGACCGTGTTAGTTTTTTGTTGAACAGCCCGGATCGTTACAGACAGTTACCTACCGACCAGCGGATTTTGAATTATGCGAAAAACGGAGATGAAGATTTGGTGACGCTGTTTTTCCAATATGGAAGATACCTGATGATTGCTGGTTCCAGGGCAGGCGGCCAACCCCTAAACCTGCAGGGTATGTGGAATGATAAAATCATTCCGCCGTGGGCCAGCGCCTACACGATGAACATCAATTTGGAAATGAATTACTGGCCGGCTGAGGTTGCGAATCTTTCAGAATGCCATACACCGCTGTTTGATGCCGTAAAAGAGCTGGCCGTAAACGGAAAGGAAGCTGCGTTGAGGATTTATGGTAACCAGGGATGGATGGGTAATCACAACATGAGCATCTGGCGGCAGGCCGACCCGGTAGATAATTGCCCCTGTTCTTTTTGGCCTATGGTGGCGGGCTGGCTGACCAGCCATTTTTGGGAGCATTATCTTTTCACAGGCGACAAGGCATTTTTAAAACATGAAATTTATCCGCTGCTAAAAGGCGTGGCGCTATTTTATAAAGATTGGCTCCGTCCTAACAAAGAAGGCTTCCTGGTGACACCTGTTGGCCATTCGCCCGAGCAGTGGTTTGTTTATGGAGATGGGAAAATGTCGACTTTAAGCGCCGGGCCTACTATGGATATGGCCATAATCAAAGAAACTTTTTCGCGTTATCTTGAAGCAGTGGCGATACTTAAACTAGACGATTCTTTGCAGTCTGAAATTGAAGCCAAGTTAAACAAAATCCTGCCTTACCAGATTGGGGCGTTTGGCCAGTTGCAGGAATGGCAGTTTGATTTTAAAGACCGCGAAATCCATCATCGGCATGTATCGCATCTTTACCCTTTTCATCCTGGAAACCAAATTACACCCAACACAAATATGATGTTGACGAAGGCGGTAAAGCGTGTATTGGAACGGCGCGGCGACCAGGCAACCGGTTGGTCGATGGGCTGGAAGGTGAACCTATGGGCACGGCTTTATGATGGTGATAAATCGCTGCAAATATTATCCAAATTGATTCATCTTGTTAAAGAAAATGATCCGGCTTTTAGCGGTTCGGGTTCTTACCCCAATATGTTTGATGCGCATCCACCTTTTCAAATCGATGGCAATTTTGGATCAACAGCCGGTATCGCGGAAATGCTGCTGCAATCGCATGATAGCTATGTGCATCTGCTACCTGCGTTGCCGCGCCGCTGGGCTTCAGGCGCTATCACGGGTTTGAAAGCCAGAGGCGGTTTTGAAGTTGATATGCTTTGGAAGGATGGCAGGTTGGCATCGGCAAAAATCCTGTCGTCGGGCGGCAATGTGTTGCCAGTCAAAAGCGTTGTTCCTTTACAAATAAAAGGCGGCCAGCTACTCGAGGCCCCTGCAGAAAATAAGTTGTTGGATCCCATAAAGCCAGGGCAGCCGCTCAATCATGCCAGGCAGCCCCTGGCTGAATTTGAGCAGCCCAAATTTTACACCTACTATATCAAAACAAAAAAAGGCGAAACGATTCTGTTGAGTTCAAAATAAAATAAACGCTGGCAGCTAACCTGGTTAAATCAATACCTGTTCAATGGCTTCGAAACCTTTTGCAGGCGCGGTTTTTTGCCAAAGTATGTTGTAAATGCTATTCGCGATGGGCATTTCTGCCTGGATGACTTTATTAATATTGTAAATACACTTTGCCGCGTTATAACCTTCCGCCACCATGTTTAGTTCAAGAGTAGCCGCCTGAACTGAGTAGCCTTTTCCGATCATGTTCCCGAAAGTCCGGTTGCGGCTGTAGAGCGAGTAACAAGTAACCAGCAGGTCGCCTAAATAGACGGAAGCCGCGTAGTTAGCGGTTTTTGCACCAGTTTGAGGCTCGGTTTCATGTTCTCCAACGGTGATATGCGCTGCTCCAAAAGCTTTAAGAAATGCCGCCATCTCATCGGCACAATTGGCAATATACACGCTTAAGAAATTATCTCCATAATCAAGTCCGTGAGCAATCCCAGCGCCTAAAGCATACACATTTTTTAATACCGCGGCATACTGCACCCCCAAGATATCATCGTTAACCACGGTATTGATGGCGGGCGACGTAAAATAATCTGCAATCTTTTTAGTGTAATCTATATCAACGCCTGAAAAAGTAAGATAGGAAAGCTTTTCGGCTGCCACCTCTTCTGCATGGCAGGGGCCTAATACTGCAAAATATTGAGTGAGCGGCACTTTAAAAGTTTTAGCGAGGTAATCGTTCAACAACACATTTTCATCTGGCAAGATGCCTTTGATGGCTGAAAGAATTTTTTTGTTTTTGAGATCGCCGGGCTTGAGCACAGACAACACCTCTGTCGCATAGGCAGAAGGCACTGCGATGACCAGCATATCGGAAGCGTCAACCACCTTGGTCAAATCCGAATGAACATTGATGTATTTAGTTTTAAGAACAGCCGCTGTCAGGTAGTGCGGATTGTGCGACCGCTTTTGAATAAAAGCCGCGGAGGCTTCATTCCTTACCCACCAGTTCATTTTGTTTCCGTTATCAGAAAGAATCTTTACCAGTGCTGTAGCCCAGCTGCCACTGCCTATCACACCAAATTTAATTGCCATACGCCGTCCTTTCTATTTTTTAAAACTGTAGAAACTGTTCGCCTGTTGCGTACAAGTAACTACCAGGTCATTAATACATACATGTGGTGGTAAACCAGCGCAATAATAAATAATATCAGCAATATCTTCTGCCACCAGTGGTTGTAGGCCTTCATAAACCTTTGCCGCTTTTGCGGCATCGCCCTTGAAACGAACGTTGGAGAATTCGGTTTCGGCTGCGCCGGGATGAATGGCTGTTACTTTGATATTGTATTTCAGCAATTCTATACGCATGGCTTCACTGAGTGCGCCTACAGCATGTTTGGTAGCGCAATACATATTTCCCTGAGCATAAACTTCTTTTCCGGATATAGAACCCAGGTTGAAAATATGGCCGCTTCCTGCTTCGATCATATACGGCAATACCGCCTTGGTGATATAGGCCAATCCCTTTAGGTTGGTATCCACCATAGTGTCCCAATCGTCAATGCTCGCTTCTTCAAAATTATCCCTACCCACGGCAAGGCCGGCATTATTAATTAAAATATCAATTGGCTGCCATTCTTTGGGAAGCGCGTTGATTTGGGCGTTTACCGCATTTTTATCTCTTATGTCAAAATTAAGAGAAAGCACTCTGATGCCGTGCGCCTCGCGCAGCGCCTCAGACAGTTCGTGTAACCGGTCGTTTCTGCGTCCGGTGACAATAAGATCGTAATGGTTGGCAGCAAATTTTTCTGCACACGCTTTTCCGAAGCCGGAAGTGGCGCCTGTTATTAGTACAATTTTGTTCATCGAGATAACATTAATATCAACGGTTAAAGATCGGATAAAAAATCTTCAATTATCCGGTTCGTCGCGGCGGGTTCTTCGATCATGCCCAAATGCCCCGATTGCTTTAAAATTTCAACGGTGGCAACGGCAGGCAGCGATGCCTGTTCGATCGTTTTGTCCAAGTCGATGATTTCATCCTGCGCGCCGTAGACGAACAATACCGGCACTTTCGCATTCTTTAAAATTGCTGTTCGGTCGGGTCTTTTCATCATGGCTTCGTAATAATCAATAACGGCTTCTTTGGTCATTTCGGGCAGCTCATCCATAAACCGGTTATAAAGCGGCTGATTGTTTTCTTTTGAACTTTTGGCAAACATTTTGGGCGCCGTTGTTTCCAGGAAAGATGCTGCGCCATGTGATCTGGTAAACTCAATGCCTTTTTCGCGCGCCGCTTTCTTCTCATCGTTGTCAGCAATCGATGTGGAATGGAATAAGCCGAAGCCCGTTAGCCATTCAGGGTATTTTTCTGCGAAAGCTAAAGTGGCATATCCGCCCATGCTGTGGCCGATAAGCGCTACCTTTTCCACTTCTTCATTTTCAATGATAGCCTTTATGATTTCGGCGATGCCTTCCATGCTCTGATCGCTGGTTAGTTCCGACCCTCCAATGCCAGGCAAATCGGGGGCTATCACGAGGTATTGATTTTTCAAATGGGCCATTTGTTCTTCCCATATGGAGCTGTCTGCTCCAAAGCCATGTAGCAAGACGACAGCTTTCCCATCACCTGCGGTTTTGTAACTGATTATTTTACCTTCTATCGTGGTTGTTTTCTGCTCCATATCTTATTTTTTAAACGCCGCCGCTTCCTAATCGTAATGATCTGGCGTAAAGGAAAAAAGTCAACACTAAACCGAGGGGGCGCGTTTGTTTAAAAATTTCTTTACAATAGCCAACAACAATAATGCCGCAGCAAGCAGGGCCAGTAATTTGGAGATCCAGTCGCCGTGTTTGGTAAAAAAGGTAATGTCGGTGTAGGCGGGAATGGTTTGCTTCAGCGCGCCGTCAACATCCCAGGGCAGCTGTTGAATGATATTCCCAAAAGGATCGATAAAGCAACTGATACCAGTGTTTGCGCTTCGCGCTACCCATTTGCGACTTTCTATGGCGCGCAATCGGGCATAATTCATGTGTTGTTTGTGCCCCTGCGTATTGCCCCACCATCCGTCGTTGGTGATCACGCACACAAGATTGGAACCCTTTCTATTGAAGTCTGCGAGGTAATCCCCATAAATACTTTCGTAGCAAATCGCAGGAGTGACCTGGTAGGATTTATTGCTGGTGGTAAAAAGGTGGGCGGTGGTATCGCGGGCATACCCGCCGCCGGTGCCGCCAAATTTTTCAAAAACAGGCGCCATAAAATTTAAAAAGCCGGGTAACACTTCCACGCCGGGCACCAGTTTGGATTTGTGATATAGCTGCACATGGCTGCTGTCGAGCATCAGCGCGGTATTATACATTTCATAAAAACCTGACCCATCCTGAAAAGGTTTTGCATAGCGGCTAACCCTGTCGGTAAATTGCTGATAGCCTTCCAGCCCCGTAAGCAGGTTGATTTGTGAGTGATCGGCTAAGAACTGCCACAGTGGCCTTAACGCAAAATTATCTTTGATAGTTTTTTCGTTGGTTGGAAAAGGAACCGCTGTCTCGGGCCATACAACCAGCGCGGTCTGCGCATCGATTTGTTTTTCAGATAAGGTGATCAGTTTTTGCAATTGAGCTTCCTGCGTGCCGGCATTGAATTTTTCACCGTAAGGGTCGATATTGGGTTGCACTACGACCACATTATATTTATTATGCAGCAGCGTCAGATCATTTTTAATCAATGAGGATAACAGAATCGGAACAAACAGCAGTGCAATCCAGGCAATGGCGCTTATAAAATACCGCAAGGTTCTCCCTTCCGAGCGGTATAAATATAAAAGATGAAAAACTAAGACATTACTTGCCAAAATCCATACTGTGCCGCCCGCAGCGCCGGTGTATTCATACCATTGCACCCAGTTGGGATGCGTTGCAAACACGTTGCCCAGGCTTAACCAGGGCCAGCTTAAGTCCCAATTGTGATGAAGGTATTCGAAGGCTACCCAATAAAAAATGATTGAAGTGGAGCCTACAAAGCCTTTGATATGTTTTCGGGTAAAATAATATAAAAGCCATGGAATACACATGATCAGGCTATTGGCGAAAAAGGCGCTGACGCCGCCAATGGCGCTGGCTTTAGCTACCCACCAGGTTACCAGCACATTCCAACCGACCATGTGAATGTAGGTGTAGCCGAAAAATCTTTTCCAGCTCGTTTCGTTTTCGGCCACGAAAAGCATGGGAAGCCAGCCGACAAATATAAGCAGGGTAAGGGGAGAGGTAGGCCACGAAGCCCAAAGCAGTAGCGCTCCGCCCAATGAAAGCCATAAGTTGTTTCGTGTTGCTTGCATGGCGTAAAACTATAGCAATTTGACCGAACGCAGATTTTTTTAACGCAGTGGGTTTCGTTAAAAAATGCAGTCTTGAAATCTTATGCCATGGCTGTTTCCGCTTTTCTTCTTTCTCCAATTTGCTGCCGCCACATGGCATAGTAAAGCCCTTTTTTCCCAATAAGATCTTCGTGGCTTCCGGTTTCTGCCACGAGGCCGCGTTCAAGGACATAAATTCTGTCAGCGTGCATAATGGTACTCAGTCGGTGAGCGATTAACACGGTAATCTGGCTGCCTTTAGAAGACACTTCGCGTATGGTTTGCGTGATCTGATCTTCGGTGATGGAGTCCAGTGCAGAAGTTGCTTCGTCAAATATAAGCAGGTGGGGGTTGCGGAGCAGTGCGCGCGCAATCGCAATGCGTTGTTTTTCGCCGCCGCTCAATTTGAGGCCGCCTTCGCCCAGGACGGTATTAATGCCGTTTTCGGCCCTCTGCAACAGGCTTGTGCAGCTTGCTTTTTCCAAAGCCACTTGTAATGCTTCTTCGGTAGCAGTGGGGTTCACAAATAAAAGGTTCTCTTTAATCGTTCCCGCAAATAGCTGCGTGTCCTGTGTCACAAAGCCAATCTGCCTGCGCAGTTCATCAAAATCAATATCTTCCCCTTCAATGCCATCGTATAATATTTTTCCTTCTTTGGGCCGATATAACCCCACGAGTAGCTTTACCAGGGTGCTTTTTCCTGATCCGCTCGGGCCAACAAATGCGATGGTTTCACCTTTTTTTACATCAAACGAAATGCCTTCCAATGCTTTAAACTGCGCCGTTTGATGTTGATAAGAGACATGCTGAAACTCCAGTTCTTCGAGCACGCCGAAAGATTTGGGGTGTAAGGGTTTAGGCTCGACCTTTTTTAGCATCAGGTTATGGAAATTTTGTAAAGAAGCTTCGGCTTCGCGATAGGAAAGAATAACATTGCCGATCTCCTGCATGGGGCCAAACAAAAAGAAACCGTAAAATGAAAGCGAGAGGTATTGCCCGGGCGTTATTTCATCCTTAAAAATTAACCAAAGCAGCGTAAACGCAATGACTTGTTGCAGGAAGTTGACCAGGGTGCCCTGAACGAAACTTAAAGAACGTACGTTTTTTACTTTCTTTAATTCCAGTTTAAGAATTTTAAACGTATTGTTATTCAGCCGTGTCACTTCCTGTCCGGTTAATCCAAGGCTTTTCACAATTTCAATATTGCGCAGGCTTTCCGTTGTGGTACCGGCAAGCGC
Source organism: Niabella insulisoli (assembly GCF_039652435.2). Classification (GTDB taxonomy): domain Bacteria; phylum Bacteroidota; class Bacteroidia; order Chitinophagales; family Chitinophagaceae; genus Niabella; species Niabella insulamsoli. The sequence continues at coordinate 926,753 of NZ_CP190246.1, forward strand.
GGTGGTTTCACGAATAATATTTTTCTGAATAAATTTTATTTTTTTACTCAGCAGGCTGGTCACGAGTGCGATAAAAAGAATACCCAAAGCATACACCGGCATGATGCTCCAATGCAATTGGAAGGCATAAACGGAAACAAATACGATGCTCACGATGATCACAAAAAACACGTTCACGAAACTGCTGATGAATTTTTCTGTATCGGTGCGCACTTTGGTGAGGATGGACAGGGTTTCGCCGCTGCGCTGGTCTTCAAAATCCTGGTAGGGCAGGCGCATCGAATGTTTCAGCCCGTCCGTAAAAATGGTAGCGCCAAATTTTTGTATAACTACATTTACAAAATAGTCTTGAAACGCTTTGGCAATGCGGCTTACCATGGCGGTTCCAATCAAAAGCATCAGATAATAAAATAGCCCGTGATATTGCTCTGTTCCAAAAAGGTATTGGTTTTCCGAACGGGGTTTTGTTTGCGCCTCATCAAAATAATGAGGATGGTTGGCAAACAAGTCGAGCAGGCGCCCGCTGATCATGGGGGCAAATAAAGAAAAAATCTGATTAACGGCCGCTAAAAAAAGTGCAAAAAGCACCAGCCATTTATAGGGCTTGAGATAATGGAGTAGAATTTTCAAAATTGTAACAGTTATTATAAAGAAGAAAAGCCGGCTCAGTTAATTGGGATGCTATTTGCACTGTTGTACAAGTGTGCGACGCAAGACCGATGCCACCTATTCTGATGTTGAAACACAAAAATATACTACAAACCAACTCGAAGATTGTTTAAATGGGTATAGTATTGATTAACCCGCCCAAAGTTTTCAGCAGACAACCTAATTTTTACAGTTGAACTGGGTTAATAATCTTTGGGCTCCATGCTGGTATGGCGTACCCTTAGAATAATAATCTCTTTATCGGTTACGTGATAGGCAATGCGGTAGTGATAGATTTCATAAGCTCTAAAACTGCCGTCGTTTTGCTTTCTGTATTTGTCTAAAGCATGTATTTTTGGGTTGCGGGATAAGTTTTTTGTCGATGCTAATATGTGGGCTTACTTTTTCAGCATTTTGGTAGGAGTTTTGGAGTATATATCTATAAATTTTTTCGAGTTGTTTCTGCGCGGTTAGCGGCCATTTTACAACCCTTTCCATGAATTTGTTATTTTTTCCATTTCATCCTGGGAAACAAAATTGCCTGTGTCAGATTCGCGTAGTGCCTCATCGATTTCTGTATTGTATTCCTCAATCGTAACCCGATCTGTGTTGCTTATTCTGTTTTTAAGAAAAGCCTGTAGCATTTGTACGACCGACTTTTTTTCCGAGTCGTTTAACAACGAAAAATATTGAAACATTTGCTGATCTATTACATTTGCCATAATATCGCCTTTTAGCAAATTTAGCTTTTTATTTTAAATCATCCTGCCCAGCCTTCCCTGTCCAGGCTTCTGTATTGGATGGCTTCGGCGAGGTATTCAGGCTTGATAGTTTCCGAGCCCTCGAGGTCGGCGATCGTTCGCGAAACTTTTAAAATGCGGTCGTAAGCCCTGGCGGAAAGATTCAGCTTTGTCATGGCCGACTTTAAAAGCATCTGGCCCACATTGTCGATCGTGCAAATTTCCTTCAGCATTTTACTGCTCATTTGCGCATTGGCATAAATACCCTCCTGATCTTTAAACCGGGCTGCCTGCAAGGCCCTAGCGTTGATGACTTTTTCCCGGATCATTTCCGAGTTTTGCTCCTTTTTTATGGCCGATAATTCACTAAAGGGAACCGGCGTTACCTCAACGTGCAGATCAATGCGGTCTAACAGCGGGCCAGAAACCTTATTCAGGTATTTTTGAACGGCGCCGGGCGGACAGGTGCATTCTTTATCGGGATGGTTATAAAAGCCGCAGGGGCAGGGATTCATAGAAGCAATTAGCATAAAGTTCGCCGGAAAATCGAGCGCAATCCTGGCCCGGGAAATCGTTACTTTTCTTTCTTCCATCGGTTGACGCATCACTTCGAGCACGGTTCTCTTAAACTCGGGCAATTCGTCTAAAAACAAAACCCCGTTATGCGCCAGTGATATTTCGCCGGGTTGCGGAACGCCGCCGCCGCCGACCAATGCGGCATCCGAAATTGTATGGTGGGGAGAGCGGAAAGGCCGTTTGGAAATAAGCGTAGCATTTTCAGGCAATTTCCCTGCGACCGAATGTATTTTAGTAGTTTCCAGCGCTTCCTGTAGACTCAGCGGCGGCAGAATAGTCGGCAGCCGTTTGGCCAGCATGGTTTTACCGGCGCCGGGAGGCCCGATCAGAATGGCGTTGTGGCCGCCCGCTGCAGCGATTTCGAGCGCCCGTTTTATATTTTCCTGGCCTTTTACATCTGCAAAATCAATTTCAAAATCGTACTGCGCATTAAAAAATTCATCACGCGTATTTACCAATATCGGAGCTAAGCCGGTTTCTTCCTGCTCAAAAAAATCAATCACCTGTTTGATATGGTCAACGCCATACACTTTTAAATTATTTACCATGCCGCCTTCCCTGGCGTTCGCCTCCGGGACGACGAGTCCCTTAAAACCCTGTTTCCTGGCTTGTATAGCAATGGGAAGCGCCCCTTTAATGGGGCGTATGGTTCCGTCCAGGCTCAACTCGCCCATGATTACATACTGGCTGATCGCTTCCACATTTTTGATTTGTTCCGAGGCGGCCAGAATGCCGATCGCAATAGGCAGGTCAAATGCGGTTCCGCTTTTTTTAATGTCGGCGGGGGCCAGGTTGACAACCACTTTCGTACGCGGCATTTCAAAACCATTGGTTTTAAATGTGCTTTCTACTCTTTGTAAACTCTCTTTAACGGCGTTGTCCGGAAGCCCGACGATCGATGGATCTTTTGCAGTCGTCATCCAGTTCACTTCGATGGTAATAGGTATAGCTTCAACGCCATAAACGGCGCTGCCGTTGATCTTCACTAACATAAGTTGAAGATATTATATTTTATAATGATCTGGAAAAATTAGGCTGTCTTATATAATGTTGCGGATTATTTTTTTGCCAGCACATCAAGCTTCACCGCTACTTCATCTCCCATCGTCATACTGTTGCCGCCGATTTTGTAATCAAGCCTGTTGACAGCAAATTCAGCTTTAAAGCGATAACCGCCTGACGCCGGCGTTGCTATAAAATCAAACTGAATGTTTTTTGAAACACCGTGCATCGTTAGAATCGCCTGCGCGAAAAAAGTGTTATTCCCTTTGGGTTGAATTTTTGTCGACTTAATGCTGATGGTAGGATATTTGGCGGCGTCAAAAAAATCATCCTTTTTTAAATGATCGTCTCTTCTTTTATTATCTGTGTTAATGGTGTTGACATCCACCGTTACATCGAAAGAACTGCCACTGGCGTTTTTGGGGTTGAAATTAATAGTGCCCGCTAAACCGGTCAAAGAACCGTCAACAGATAGCCCCATGTTTTTTATTACAAACAAAACCTTGCTTTCTGCGTCAACAGGCTTAAGGTTTTGTGAGAAGACGCCCGCAGCCAAAGAAAAGGCAAGAAAAGTTAAAAGGAGCTTTTTATACATAACGGTACTATTTAAGTAAAAATGAATATTTTAGGTAAAATTATAGAATAATCAACAGATCTTATTGTTAAGCCGATCCACCATACAACATTTGCGCTTTGGTTTCTCCCTGTTTTTAATGCCGGTTTTCTGGTTTGCATTAAGCCAGGCAAAGGAAATGGACCTACCCAATGCTTTACTCATTTTCTTCATCCTGCATGTTTTAGTGTACCCGTCGAGCAACGGTTATAATTCTTTTATGGATCGGGATACGGACAGTATCGGCGGCGTCAAGAAGCCGCTTCCGGTAGAAAAACAATTATTTTATGTGACCGTCGTGATAGATTTGACCGCGCTTTTATTATCGATGTTGATCGGTGCGAAAGTGGCGTTGGGCGTTGCTTTGTATATAATAGCCTCAAGGCTTTACAGTTACCGGGGCGTTCGCCTCAAGCAATATCCTGTCATTGGATTTCTTACCGTGGTGCTTTGCCAGGGCACATTGGTATATGGCATCGTGAGTATGAGCGTTCATAGCGATGTTGTTCTTCGCGATGTATACTTCCCCGCGCTTATCACTGCGTTATTAATCGGAGGGACTTATCCGCTCACACAGGTTTATCAGCATGAACAGGATCGCCGGGATGGCATTACAACCCTCAGTTATTTGTTAGGTGTCAAAGGCACTTTTATTTTTTGCGGGATTGTTCTTTTTGTTGCATTATTATTGCTTACTATATTTTTTATTAGCACAGGTCAGCCGTATTCTATCTGGGTTTATTTGATCGCAACTTTTCCTGTTGCTGTCTATCTTAGCCGATGGTTTTTTAAGGTAAGAAGAAATGGGGCAAGTGCAAGTTTTGAGAATTTAATGAAAATGAACTACCTGGCTGCGATATGTAGTAGCCTGGCGTTTGTTGCCATCCTTATTTTAAACAATCGGTAATCGTTGCAGGGCTGTGTTGTAGCATGTCAATTTAAAAATTAATGAGTAAAATCACTTCCATATCAACTGCTGTTCCACCCTATAAGCAGACGCAGATGCAGATTTATGAGGTTGTAAAATCAATTCACGCGGACACAGCAGCCGAACAGCGTGCTTTGAAATTTATGTATAATTCAAGCGGGATTGCCACGCGCTATGCGGCCGTACCTGATTTTAACCTGGAGCATAAACGCAAAGATCTGCTCACCGGCGACGGCGCCGCGCTTGGACTGGAGCATCGCTTGAAAATATACGAAAATGCGGCGCTGGATTTAGCAACGGAAGCTATTGAGAACTGTTTGCCCAACGATATAACGCCTTCGGCCATCACCCATTTGATCACTGTTAGCTGCACAGGCATGCAGGCGCCAGGCTTGGATCTGGCTATCATCAAACAGCTGGGCCTTCGCCCTAATATTTATCGGACTTCGGTCAATTTTATGGGCTGTTATGCTGCCATTCATGGGTTGAAACAGGCGCACTACATTACCGAGGCGGAGCCAGACGCCAAAGTACTCGTAATCTGTGTGGAGCTGTGCACGCTACATTTTCAAAAAAGCAAAACGGTAGATAATATTACCAGCACCATTATTTTCGGGGATGGCGCCGCGGCCGTTTTGGTGGAAGGGGAGGGTAGCAGAACTCCCGGCTGGGATATTAAAGGCTTTTATAGTGAGATCAACTTTGAAGGGATTGACGATATGGCCTGGAAGATTTCTGCCGACGGATTTTTAATGACCCTCACCAATAAAGTGCCCGATATTCTCGAAGCCAAATGCCAGTCGATTATTGATAATGCATTGACCTATTACGGCGTCAATGCCAGTGATATTCCGTTTTGGTGTGTCCATCCCGGCGGAAGGAAAATACTCGAGTCGATTGAAAAGGGGACTTTTGTGACGAAGGAGCAGCTTGCGCCGAGTTATGAAATATTAAAAGCGTATGGTAACATGAGCAGTCCGACCGTCTTATTTGTGCTAGATAAAATATGTAAAATGGCCGCGCAGTCTCCCGATATTAGAAAAATTGTGGGAATGGCTTTTGGTCCCGGCCTGACGCTTGAAACTTTCTATTTGCAACATGCCTGATTTTTCAAAAAGAAATAGCGCGATGGAGTTGCTCGACGATCCCGCGATTCCTTTTGAGGATATCCGGCAGAATATGGTGGAGCTTGATACGATCAACAGCCTGCTGGGCGGTCATGCGGTGACTTTGAAAGGCTTCAGGCAGTTGGTGGGTCAGCATAAAAACCTCCATGTTTGTGAAATAGGTTGCGGCGGCGGCGACAATTTGAGCGTTATCCGCAAGTGGTGCGACCAGCACGGTATTCAGGTGCAGCTTTCGGGCATAGATATTAATCCGAACTGCATTGCATTTGCAAGAGAAAAATATAGCCGGGAGGATATAAAATTTATTTGCAGCGATTATAAAAACCATGTTTTTAATGTTTCGCCTGATATTTTATTCAGTTCTCTTTTTTGTCATCATTTTAAAAACGAAGAATTGGTACCCATGTTAAAGTGGCTGCATGAACAATGCCGTGTTGGATTTTTTATCAACGATCTGCACAGGCATCCCTTTGCGTTTTACAGCATTAAACTATTGACGTCGTTAAGCTCGCGGTCGCGGCTGGTGAAGCATGACGCGCCGCTTTCTGTGCTGCGCGGTTTTATTCGCAACGAGTGGAGGGAGTTGCTGGAGCGCGCTCAGGTAGAGGGAGAAATCTCCTGGAAATGGGCATTCAGACATTTAGTGGTTTGCAAGAAATGACGGAATTTGATTATGATATTGCTATTGTGGGTGGCGGCCTCGCCGGCCTGACGGCTGCCATTCAATTTCGCATGCGCGGATATAGCGTTATTGTTTTTGAGAAAAAAAGCTATCCATTTCACAGGGTTTGTGGCGAATACATTAGTATGGAAAGCTGGCATTTCCTTATCGATTGTGGCCTGGATCTTCCTTCGATGCAGCTGCCGGCCATTAAAAAGCTACAAGTGAGCGCTCCCAATGGAAATTTGTTCACAGCGGATCTTGACCTGGGGGGCTTTGGCATGAGTAGGTTTAAGTTAGATCACTTATTGTATCTGCGGGCGAAAGCATTGGGCGTGGAAATGCGCGAGGGGCAACAGGTAGATCATTTTTTTTATGAAGATGGAATGTACAGGATATCAATGGGTCAGGATAGTTTTAAAGTGCGGCTGGCTTTGGGCTGTTTTGGAAAACGCAGCAATATTGATCTTCATTGGAAACGTGATTTCACTTTAGATAAAAAGAACGCGTTGAATAATTTTGTCGGGGTGAAATATCATATCCAGACTGATTTTCCTGATGACACCATTGCGTTGCACAATTTTGCAAACGGCTACTGCGGCCTGTCTAAAATTGAAGATGATAAATACTGCCTTTGTTACCTCACCACAGCGGGCAACCTTCAAAATAATGGCGGTATTAAGGAAATGGAAAGGGCTGTATTGTTTCGCAACAAACACCTCAGGCGTACTTTTGAAAGCAGTACGTTTTTAATGAATCAACCTGTTTCTATCGCCCAGATTTCTTTTGATAGTAAAGATGTTGTGTTCAAAAAAGTGCCGTTAGCAGGAGACGCTTGTGGCATGATCACTCCGTTATGTGGTAACGGCATGAGTATGGCGATGCACGGCGGGAAAATATTTGTGCATTTGGCGGATCAATATTTGCAAAATCAAATCTCTTTGATTGAAATGTTGCACCGCTACGAGCGCGAGTGGAACCGGCATTTTTCACGACGACTGAGAATAGGGCGTATGGTGCAATCCCATTTCGGGAAAGCCTGGCAAACCAATTGGTTCATAAGTATTATGAAAACATTGCCTGCATTGAGCAAAAAAATAATCAGATCAACGCACGGGACGCCGTTTTAAAAGTTGCTTACCGTAAAAGTCAATATTGCCCGGTGCTCAACATCACCAAAGTACAGGCATTAATTACCTCAACACCCTGCTCAGAAGCTTTCTGCGCGAGTTGCCTGTTTTCAGCGCCGGGATTGAAAATAATACGTTTGGGGTTTAGGGAAAGTATATAGCTTTCATACTCCTTCTGATTTTGATCGTTCATATACATCGTCACTGTATCAATCTCTTCCACGTTGGGCGTTCCTTTATGAATGGCGACGTCCTCTACAATTCCCTCGCGTCTGCCGATCGCTATTACGTCGTGGCCGCGGGCGCGAAGGCGTTTAACGGCCATATGGCCATACCGGGATGGATTTTCGGATGCGCCAAGCACCAGTGTTTTTTTATTCATAAAACTTTTATTTTGAAAGAAGTTTATATTTTGACACCAATTCTGTAAGTAATAAAATCAGTATCGGGCTTTTGTCGTTCAAATCCTATTTGTTCATACAAGCTTTGTGCCGCATAGTTATCTGTTGCTGTTTCCAGTTGCAACCAAGTGGCGTCGTTTTGGGCGGCGAACGAGATGG